>CAJKBW010000027.1 GCA_905198295.1 uncultured Oscillospiraceae bacterium
TCTGTAAAAAAGTCCTGCTGGTTACTAGACAAAAGTTTTCCGTTATCATAAGCAGGGACTACGGAAGGAAAATCGGCGTAAATCCAGCATTAGATGGCCAAAAATGCCATTTCAAAAAAGATCGATATGCGAATGGAAACAAATAGTAACTCATGCAATATATTGAAATCTTTCTTGTTTTAAATTATGAACTTAGTTAAAACGTCCTGAAATCCCATAAAAAAGTCCTTGCCGCACATCGGCGGGATGTTTTACAATCAAACTGCAAGTAAACGTTTCGGCGTATCGCCAAATGAAGATACAGAGGGTGGAGGCTTGGTGTTTTGAGTTCAAAGTATGATGTGGCGGCGTACATATGGCCCGCTTATACAGGGCAGGAGCGAAGAACGCGTATTTTCTGGCCGGAGGGTATCGGCGAATGGCAAACCGTGAGAAATTCCAAACCCAAAAGCAACGGGTATTCATGGAACCGCCAGCCGCTTTGGGGTTTTCAGGATGAAGCAGACCCCGCTGTGATGGAAATGCAGATTGAAAATGCCGTCAAGTACGGTGTGAACGTGTTCGCGTATGATTGGTATTGGTACGATCGGCGCCCGTTTTTGGAAAACTGTCTGAACGATGGATTTTTGAAAGCGCGCAACTGTCACCGAATGAAATTTTATCTCATGTGGGCGAATCACGATGCGACGCAGTTGTGGGATATCCGTAATTCTTCCGATGAGGACACCGTCGTTTGGTCGGGTCAGGTGGATCGGCCGGCGTTTGAAACGATGGCGCTGCGGCTGATCGAAAAGTATTTCACCCATCCGCAATATCTCAGGATTGACGGCAAACCGCTGTTTTGTATTTATGACCTGAGAAACTTTGTGGAAGGCCTTG
Source organism: uncultured Oscillospiraceae bacterium (assembly GCA_905198295.1). Lineage (GTDB taxonomy): Bacteria > Bacillota > Clostridia > Oscillospirales > Acutalibacteraceae > UMGS1591. Next base: position 880 of record CAJKBW010000027.1, read on the forward strand.
GCGGTACAGAAGCGGCCCGCGCCGCCATCGACTGGTTCCGCAAAGCCTGCCTCCAGGCGGGGCTCCCCGGGCTTCACCTGCAAATCATCTTGCAGAGTCCCTGCGTGGCCAATATGAGCGGCATCGACAAGGAGCGGCTGCTGCTGACGCCGGAACTGGCCGAACATCTCACGGTGGACAGCGTTACGCATTATCAGTATGTCCACTTTACCAATATCAATCGCCCTTATCCCGATGTGATGAAGGACGTGTTGGCACAGTGGAAAGAACTGAAGCGTTCTTTCCGTATTCCGTATTTTCCGCATGTGAGCCTCGGATGGGATAACAACCCTCGATTCATCGAGTTTCGTGAAGGAATTATGCAGGATACCACACCGGAAAACATTCGATATGCCCTGCAATGCGCCAAGGAGTACATCGACGAACAAGCGGATTTGTATCCGCTGGTGACCATAAACAGCTGGAATGAATGGACCGAAACAAGCTATCTGCTCCCTGACAATGTCAACGGCTGTGGTTATTTGCAAGCGGTTCAGGATGTTTTCAGCAGGAAAAGAGGCGAACAGCATCCGCTGAAAACGGATGGATCATTCTCCGCTCCGCCGTCGGAGGTTTCCGACCTCACACAGTCATATGCCGCCGTCCTTCGCGGATAACGGTAGATGATATATATTTTGAAAGGAAGCGAAAATGATGAAAATCAGATCCACGGGAAAAATAGTCCTGTCATGTTTCCTCTCGCTTTGCCTGCTGCTCAGTTTGGTGACGGCGGCGAGTCTCACGTCATTTGCGAAAGGCGATGAAGCCACTGCGGTCACCGTGGTGGATGTTACCGGCCTGACCGACGCGCAGAAATCCGGCGCGCACTGGGTTCTGGAATCTGCCCCTGCCGATAAGGGCGGTGTCAACACGGACAGCTTCCGCATCAAGCATGTCGCAAGCGGCAAGTATTTTGCTGTCGATGCGGACAAAAACATGGTGCTGAGCGCCTATGATGCCAACGATCAAAAGCAGGTTTGGCAGGTGACTGACTGGTATGGTTATTACTGGTGCCTGATGAATGTCGCAGCAAACGGATGGCTGACACTGGATGCGAACACAAAGGATTTGTCCCTCGTCAGCGGTGATGGTAAGGTTGAATTCAGCATCATCACAGTGGACAACTATGAAGCTGGTAAAGTCACCCACGAAAATCAGGGTCAGCTCAAGAGCAAGGCCGAACGCGATGCCCTGAACGGCGCCGAGGTCATCATTGCGCAGCGCTATGAGGCGAATTGGACCGAGCACATCTATCAGCTGTATGCGCCCGTTCCCGGGAACACCGATCCCGAACCGACGCCGAGCAAGGATGAGGTCATCGTGACGGATGTCAACGCTCTGGAAGACGCGCAGAAAGACGGCACGCACTGGGTCTTGGAGTTTGCCCCCAAGCCCACCGGCCTCAACGAGGACAGCTTCCGCATCAAGCATGTCGCGAGCGGGAAATATTTTGCTGTCGATGCAGACGGGAACATGGTGCTGAGCGCGTATGCTGCCGACGATCAGAAGCAGGTTTGGCAGGTCTATGACTGGTATGGTTATTTCTGGTGCCTGATGAATGTCGGTGCAAACGGCCAGCTGATGCTGGATGCGGACACGAAGGACTTATCCCTCGTCAACGGTGATGGCAAGGTTGACTTCAGCATCATCACGGTGGATAATTATAATGCCGGGAAGTATACCGAAGAAAATCAGGGTCAGCTGAAGAACAAGGCCGAGCGCGATGCGCTGAACGGCGCCGAGATCATTATCACCAAGCGTTTTGAGGGAAATTGGACGGAATATATCTATCAGCTGTATGCTCCCGTTCCCGCGACCGATCCGGGAACCGATCCCGACGAGCCTGGAGAGAAACCCGCCGATCCTGAGGGGAAACTTCCGGAGTCCGGTGTTGAATTTGTGCATGACAGCTGGTTGGAAGATCCTGAGAGCATCCAGTGGATCATTGAGGAGGCTCCCGGCAGCACGGCCGATTCCCGGCTGTATTTGATCAAGCATGTTGCTACCGGTATGTATCTGTGCGTTGACGATCTGGGCGACCGGAATAAAAGCAACGATAAGCTGGGGCTTGCCGAGCGCTCCGAAGAGGATCTCACGCAGGTCTGGAAAATGTGGGCACATTACGGCGAATGGCCCTGGGTGATTCAGAATTTTGACGGCAGGTATTTAATTGCCGGGAAGGAACAGCCTTTTGCGCTTTCTCTTTCCAATACCGATCCGCAGAATCCCCTGTTCTCCCTGACCCCGTATGCGGACATGGCGAATGCGGACGATTTCTCCGAGGATTATAATCCGACTTTGGCGCTTAAAGACGGAAGTAACTTAAAGGATAGTGCCCTCGGCATCCCGCTGGTCATCACGCCCCGCTATGAGGTCAACTGGACCGAGCAGCATTGGCCGCTGTATGCCGCTGTTGCAAAAGATGATGACGGCGATAACAATCCGGAGACAGGCGACAACTTCGGCAGCCTGGCGATTGTTGGTCTGCTGCTCGTGCTGGCCGGCGGCGCGGTTGTCCTGTGCCGTAAAAAGACACAAGAATAATGCTTGGCACCAGCCGTAACAGACTTCTATTACGGCTGGTGCATTCCGCCTCACCTTTTTTCTTTTCAAAAGACGGAAGTACAATCCATAGTATCTCAAACTGTGCGGCCCAAGACCTTGGAGAGGGTCATAAAAAACTACTACTCTATCATGCAAAGAGGGTTATGTAAAAGTGAGAAAACTCTCTCAACGGATAGGCGCACTTGTGCTGGCGGGTATAATGCTTTTCTGCGCGACGGCCTGCCGGTCGGATCCGGCGACCAGCGACGGAAGCCTTGGCGATTCTGCGTCGTCTTCCTCTGCCAGCGGTGCAGAATCAAGCGACCCGGCGAGCGATGAGAGTTCGGCAACAAACAGCGACTCTCCCTCCTCTGATGATCCGTATACTCCGCCGGAAGGACCGCCGCCCGGATCCGATTCCCCGGACGGTTGGAGCACCGCAAAAGCACTGAAAGAAACGCTGCCTGCCGAATATAGCGCCGATGTACATAAAGCTATGTTCAGCAACCCGAATGCCCGTTATCGTTTGAACTTTATGCGCCATGAATATGTTTCCAGCGGAAACCCCTTCCCTGAAGACTATTTGGCTATGGGAGCCGGCGGCGTTGTAACCAACGATCTGCAAACCAGTAACTTCCTTAAGTACAAGGGCAGTATCAAAAAAACGAACGACAGGTTGGCGGCTTTGTATGCTGCCGGTCTGAATGTATGGATCTATGACGAAAACGGATTCCCCAGCGGCGCCGCAAACGGCCTTGTGATCGAATCCGATCCCGATTTTGAATCCGAGGGCGTCAGCTGCATCACCGTGACCGGCAACGGCAAAAAATCCACCAGCTGGACGATGCCCAAGCAGTATGAGCAGATTGTCACGGCCTATGCCGTGGATGCCGGCGGTACAACCCACAACGCAACGGTTTCCGGCAAAACGGTCTCCTTTGCCGGCGTGAACGGCAATTGGACGCTGTATATCATTGTTTCCAGCCGGATGTATGAAGGTACGGTGGCGATCAGCGGAGGCTACAACCGCAAGCTGCCGAATCTGCTGCGCAAGGATGCTGTCGGCAAGTTTATCGAGGTCGGCTACCAGTATTATGCCGACAACATTAAAAACTTCAGCGATGTGGTGACGGCATTCTTCACCGACGAACCCACTTTGCCTGAGGCGATCATTACCGGTTCCATCCCTCAAGCAAAGGTATCGTGGAGCGATGATGTCGAAGCGCGGTTCTATGACATGCACGGCTACAGCCTCAAAACGCATTATCATTCGCTGTTTGAAGGAAACACGCCGCAGGATATGGCTGTGCGCGTCAACTACCGCCAAACCACAGCCGCGCTGTTTGCCGAGAACTATACCGGACAGATTGCGGAATGGGGCAAAAAGAATGGCGTGATTACTTCCGGGCATCTGAACATGGAGGAACATCTGCTGTGGCACGTGCCCAACTACGGCGACTTAATGACAGTGCTCAAAGCGGCAGGCGCGCCGGGCGGCGATATGCTGACCGGCAAATATGCCAATTATATGTCGGAGGCTATGGGCAACTGGTTTATCAGCAACCCCTTCATGGCCGGTAAATATGTCGGTTCCGCAGCGCGCGTGGCGGGTAAGGAAGATCTTGTCATGGTTGAGATTTGCCCGACCGACACCTATGAATCCGGATACTTTGCCTCGAAGAACGATGCTTTTGCCATTACCAATATGCTGTATATGGCAGGGTATAACCACATCAATTCCTACGTTCAGTCCTGGGCGCTCAACCAGCAGGATGGCACGGATTACACCAAGGAGTACCTTGATTATGTCGGCCGTCTGTCCTATATGATGCGCAACTCCTCCTATGACGGCAAGCTGGGCGTGTATTATCCGATCGAGACGATGCAGGCCTACTTTACGGCCATGCGCACTACCCTGGACGATACCACCGAAGGCCATCAGGGCAAGGAAATGCAGCAAACCTTGATGACGCTGACCAAAAATCTGTGGAGCAAGCAGATGGATTATACCTTCATCGATGCGCAGAGCATTCTGGATGCCAAGATTTCAGGAAAAGCGCTGGTTATCAACAACGCCTCCTTTGAGTGCATCATGATGCCGCGTACGGAGGTGCTGTCGGTAAAGGTGTTGGAAAAGCTCCAGAAGTGGGAAAAGGCCGGCGGCAAGCTGATCTGGATCGAGGAGAAGCCCCATGTGGCGACCGGACTCAATGACCATGCCGCACTGCAATCGGCCGTGTCTTCTGTCAAAACCGTCAGCATTGATACGGCAGTTTCCCAAGCGGCCGCCGCATTGACAGAAAACATGACCGTTTCTGCAACCGATATAGGAACGGTATACATGACCCGTCACAAGCTGCAGGATAAGACGATGTACTACATCGTCAACGGTTCCGGCAAGGCGAATACGGTTCAGCTGTCCTATTCCGGCGCTTCCAGCCTGGATGTCTACGATCCGGTGACCGGTGAAATCACGACGCATTCCGGCGACGGTACAGCGGTAAAAATGAATCCCTATACGGCCATGTTTGTGGTTGTGAATTAAAAGGAGACAATGGCATGCAGCAGTTTTTGAATCCCGGCGCCGCCTATCGCATTCATTTTATGCGTCACGATTACCTATCGGAAACCAGCCTGATGGAGCATCCGGTTTTTGTGTCCGGCGCGCCGTCGCTTGAGGATTATCTGGCGATGGGCGCCGGGGGCATCGTGACCAACGATGCGTGGAACGATCAGTATTTGCGTAATCCGGCTTCCGTGAAGACGCTGGATGAGGTGATCGGCAAGGCAGCCGACATCGGTTTGGGGATATGGCTGTACGACGAGTACGGCTTCCCCAGCGGTGCGGCAAACGGATTAACGATGGAACAGCACCCCGAGTATGAGGCCGCCGGCATCACTTTGTTCAAGCAGAGCGGCAGCGGTGCTGGTGCGGTTTCCTGGGAGCTTCCCGCGGGGAACGAGCGGATCGTGTCTGCGTATTTTCTGATGAAAGACGGAAAAACCCTTCCGGCGGAAATTTCCGGCCGATTCGTTCAGGCGCAAAGCCCTGGGGGTGAATGGACGTTATGCGTCATCGGCATGAGCCGTATGTATGAAAACACCATTGCCTCCCACAGCGGCAACGACCGGCGGATGCCCAATCTGCTCAGCAAAGAGGCTGTGGACGCTTTTAAATCCTGCACATATGCGTATTATCGGGAAAACATCTCGCGGTTTTCGCATGTCACGGCATTTTTCACCGACGAGCCGACGCTGTGTGAGGCGGTGCTCACCGGCTCGATCCCATGGGTGAAGATTTCCTGGTGCGACGAGCTGGAAGAACGGTTTATGGCCCGTTACGGCTATGACATCCACGCCCGGTATCATTGCCTGTTTGAAGGGGACTCAGCCGACGATATGGCGGTGCGTTCCAACTACCGGCAGTTGATAGGGGAGTTGTTTTCCGAGAATTACGTTGGCAATCTCGCCGGGTGGTGTGAGAAAAACGGGACGTTGTTTTCCGGCCATTTTAACATGGAGGAGAATATCCACAGTCACGTTGCCAACTACGGCAATCTGATGAAGGCGCTGAAACGGCAGGGCGCGCCCGGTGTTGATTGCCTGACGGGCATATTGGAAAATTACCTTAACGAGAACTGCGGCAACTGGACGGTTGCGAACTGGTTCATGGGTCCGAAATACGTTGGCTCCGCCGCCCGGCTGGCGGAAAAGAACGGATTGACAATGGTGGAATTCTGCCCGGTCGATCTGCAGCCGGCGGGTACCTTCCGCACGGTTGATGAGGGATATGCCATTACCAATTTGATTTTTTTCAGCGGCATCAACCACATCAATTCCTATGTGCAGTCCTGGAGCCTCGGTGATCCTATCCCCGATAAGCCCTACGGCAGTGAGATGCGCGCGTATTCCGATTATGCCGCCCGTCTGGCTGTGTTTGCGCGTCAGGCGGCACATGACAGCGGCATCGGTCTGTATTATCCCATCGAAACGGTGCAGGCCTATTTTAAGGGGATGAACGAGGCACTGGATGATGTCACCCGCGGAAAAAAGGCCACGGCGATACAGCAGACATTGATGCGTCTGACGAAATCGCTGTGGCAGGCGCAGACAGACTATACCTTTATTGACGCGGAAAGCATTGATGCGGGTGAGATCAAAGGGGACACCCTGTGTATGGGAAATGTGTCTCTGCGCAGCCTGATTTTGCCGATGGCCGAGGTGCTGCCGGTGGAAACGGCAAAAAAGCTGCTGGCATGGCAGCAGGCTGGCGGCTGCCTGATTTGGCTGGGCGAAACGCCTTCCGTGGCAACAACACCAGGCGGGCATGAGGATTTGCGTGCGCTGGTATGCTCGCAAACCGTGACCGAAACGGTGGCTGAGGCGGTCGCCTCGGCCAAATCGGCCGTCGGAGATTCGCTGCGGTTCGAGGGGACGCCCGGGGAAGCGCTGTACTGCTGCCGCTATCAATTGGACGGCGATTACTGGTATTTCCTGGTGAACATGTCCGCCGACCGGCAGGAGGCTCGCTTTACCGTTGACGGGGCAGCCGGCTGCACGGTATACGATCCCGTCACCGGGGAACACACCCGTCAGGAAGGGCCTAACGGCACAATCGTATTGCGCGGATACCGCAGTGCGTTTTTGCAGATACATTCTGAAATTTGAATGAGAAACGGAGAGTTAAGCGATGAAAGTAGTCAAGAAAATGTTGGCAGGAATGCTGTCGCTGTCGCTGATGTGCAGTATGGGGTTGGCGATGACCGCTTCCGCCGAGCCCAGTTTATCCGAGGAGCTGCTGGAAGATCCCAGCTTTGAAGCCGGCGACATACTCGATTCCGATTATTGGTATCCGCACGATTCCTGCGAGATGGAAACCGTCACCAAAAGCGATGCCGCAGATGGCGATAGTTACGTCAGGATCACTCACCGTTCCTCCACGTATGATACGCCTACGCAGGACGTGACTGAGGCGATCAAGGAAAACGGCCCGGGCAAATATTATATGCGATGCAAAGTCAAATTTGATGATAGCGATCCCATCCCGGACGGTTATCCGATGAATTTCAGCATCGTGCTGACGCTGCAGTGCTCTGACATGAGCTTCGGCGTGCAGGGCAAGACCTGGTTTTCCTGCGTGCCGGAAGAATCCATGATTCCGGTTGACAGCCGGACCGAGTGGGTTACCGTTGAAGGCTACGTCGATGTGTTTTGGGAGAAAACCCTCGTTAACGTGGAGTTCTCCCCCTATTCGAGAACCAAGAATACGGAAGAGCATCAGATGAACGAGGCCTATACCTTTGTCATGGATGATTGCAGCCTCAAAAAGGTGACAGAAGGAACCGAGAACCCGCCCGAATCGAGCGATCCCGCCAGCGAGGATCCCTCTTCTGAGCCCGACACCCCCAATACTTCCTCTGATGGCGATGAGAGCACCACCCCGACGACAAAAGCCCCCGATTCCGCGGACTCTGACAGCAGCGCAGATCGTTCCTCCGACGCCGATACCGATACGGACGCCAACCAAAAAGAAAATGGCGCATGGTGGTGGTGGATTGTCGTGGTTGTGATCGTGGTATTGGCCGCGGCCGGTGTGGCAGTCTACTTCTTCGTACTGAAAAAGAAAAAGAACGACTGATTACCTTTTGATTTTTCTTTTGAAAAGTCGGAAAAGGAGGGAGCGCTTATGCGCAGAGTGTCCTTATTATTACTGACAGCACTTCTGTGTGCGGGCTTGTTGGCCGGCTGCGGTACGGAGACCACCTCATCCGGTGGGGGAACGGCCCCGGACAGCAGCGACAACGGCTTTTCCTATGAAGTTGTCGATTTGGAAAAAAAGGTCATCAAAATCGGCGGCTTTGGCGACGAATACGATATAGAAGCATGGGATGCCATAGCGGAGGAGTTCAATTGTTCTTTCCAGTATGTGCTGATGGATAATTTGAACTTTATGCAGGAGCTGGCTACTGCGGCTTCGGCCGGCAGCGTTTATGCCAACCTCATTTATATGGGCAATTATTCGTCCCCGCAATTTTACCTCAGCGGCCTGGCGGCCGATGTTTCCAAAATAGAAAGCCTTAAGTACGATACATTGCCGTGGGACAGTTTTATTACGGAAACCAACACCATTGGCGGCGTGCCGTACGCGGTAGCTTATGATAAATCCAGCTACAACATGCACCTGCTGACGTTCAATAAGACGTTGGCGGATCAGCTTGGGATTGAAAATCTGTATGATGCGGTGCGCAACGGTACCTGGACATTTGAAAAGTTTGAACAGGTATCGCAAAAAGCGGTCGACAGCACCAACGGAGCGACACTCGGCATGATTCCCGGCAGCTTGAGCCCGCATTGCTACGGATATGCTAACGGCAGCGCGGCTGTTACGAAGGATGCGGAGGGGAAATATCGCTTTACCGGCACGGATGACGCTTTCCTGAGCGGTTTGCAGTTTATTCGCGACTATCGGCAGAAAGGGCTTATCCGAACGGATGTCGTCGGAAATGACTGGGGGATTACCGAGTCCCGCAGCTTCATGAATCGTGAAGAGCTGTTCCATGAAGGCGAGATCTGGGTTGCCAAGGATATTTTCTCCGCTTATATGGAGGATGATTTCGGCCTGCTGCCGCTGCCCAAGGGACCGGATGCCGAAAAATGCGTCGGTATCATCTATGACCAGTCCCATTTCTCTTTCCTGGACGGTGACCCGGATATCGAAAACGTTGCGAAACTTCTGGTTGCCTTTGCTTCTAAAAATGCGAAGGATCTGTCTCAGCTGTTAGAGGAAGAATATGCGCCGGTGCTCCGTGACGACGACTCGCTGGAAATGCTCCGCTTAATGTACGAAAATCCGGTCAACAGTTCATTTGACACCAGCTTTTTAGGTTCCGGATTTACGGATGCTATTATGGATTCCACCCAGCGCATGTCCAAAACGCCGAAAGAGTCTATGGACGGGATCAGTCCCTTGATGCAGGCAATTTTGGACGATAATCTCAACTGATCGCGTCTTTGTGCGGAGCAGAGAAACGAGATCTTTGCTCCGCACAAAGACTTATTTATGTGCAGAAAGGCAAGATATTATGAGGGATAACCGATGGCAAAACAAAAGACGAACTCTGTCTGTGCTGATGGCTTTGCTGGTGTTTGGCATGAGCTTCCCAATGGGTGCCCCCCCTTGTCTGGCAAGCGCTGCCGATGCTGACGTCACTTTTTCGGACGGCGACGGGATCGGCTATGCTGCCTATCTTGCCGGGCACGAAGAAAATGTTATGGAAGCTGCGGATATCCCAATGGATATAAAGAAGGCCTCGTGTTCGACCGGAATAACCTCCATTGCGGGCATGGATGCGCTTTCTATAGCAGAGAACGATACCGCTGTGTGGCGCGGGGAGGTACCGCAGAGCGGATGGTACTATTTTGTCCTGCAATATTATAACGGTGTACGGGAAGGCTCACTGCAGATTTCCCTATCAATAGACGGAGAAACGTCTTTTAAAGAGGCATCCGGCATAGCGCTGGGACGCCGATATGAGGATATCGGCGGAATTACACAGGATGTATCCGGTGTGGATATCCGTCCCAAGAGCCAGGCGACCGAAGAATGGCTTACCGCCACGTTGGCAGACGCAGGGGGACTGTTCGGTCCAATGCGGTTTTATCTGGAAGCCGGTTCTCACGAAATCGGCATCAAAAATCTGCAGGGGGAATTGGCGCTTTCGGCACTTACCCTCACCACGAAAACGGAGTCTCTGAAATCCTATGACGATTACCGGGCGTATCACGACGCCGCCGGCGCGAAACCCGTTGCCAATGCTTTGACGGGCGGGATTGCCACCATTGAGGCGGAGGCCCTGTATCAAAAATCGGATATTTCTCTTTATCCCCAAAGCGATGTTTCATCGCCTCTGACCTCTCCTTTTGAATATGGAAAAGAACGATTGAATTCCGTCGGCGGAACCAAGTGGCAATCCGCTCATCAATGGATCAGTTGGCGGCTGGAAGTGCCGGAAAGCGGCTATTACCAGCTGGGGCTGCGGTTCCGTCAGAATATATCGAAAGGAATGCCCGTTACCCGCTGCCTGTATATCAATGGGGAGATCCCTTTTGATGAGGCACGCTCTCTGACCTTTACTTATGATAATCAGTGGCAGGGAACTTTTTTAGCCATAAACCAGGAACCTTGCCTTTTTTATTTGCCGGCGGGATCGGTTGAAATCCGTTTGGAGGTCACGCTCGGACAGGCGGCGCCTCTAATCGTCCGTGCGCAGGCGCAGGTCGACCGGTTAGCCGCTGCCAATCGGCAGTTATTGACCCTGCTCGGCACCGAGCCGGATCTGAATCGGGACTATCGCATCAAAGAATATATGCCGGAAATACCGGAAACCTTTGCTGACGTGGCACGGCAAATGGATCAGCTGGCGGAGGAATGGGAAGCGGTTGCCGGCGATCGCGATGAATTGCTTGCCCAGATGGATCAAATGGTGTTCCTGCTGGAAAAGATGGCAAATGATCCATCGCTCATCCCCAAGAATTTTACATACTTCCGTGACAGCCTATCCAATCTGGCCAGCCAGATCATTTACGCGCAGCAACAGCCGCTGCTTTTGGATTGCCTATACTTAGCTGAGAAGGGAACGGAACTGCCCCGTACGGAGATGGGCTTTTGGGAACAGATCGGCTTTGAATTCCTGCGGTTTATATACTCCTATATCACCGATTATGATACCATCGGCTCCGCCGGAAACTATGATAAGCAGATTGAAGTCTGGCTGGGCAACAGCGTAGACGGCGGCCGCGATCAGGCGAGGATACTGCGGCAGCTGGTCAACGAATACTTTTCCGCCCAGAAGAATATTGCCGTTGATTTGCGGTTGGTGCCGGCAGGCACCATTCAGACGGCTATGATGTCCGGACGCGGGCCGGATGTTGCGCTGCAGCTTGGCGCCGGGGATCCGGTGGAATATGCGGCCCGAAACGCGGTGCTGGAGTTGTCCTCATTTCCCGGCTACGCCGATGTTATTGCCCGGTTCCCGCCATCTGCGCTTGAGGGCTTTACGTATAACGGCGGGGTTTATGCTTTGCCGCAGAGCATCAGTTATCCGATTATGATTTATCGAAGCGATATTTTGAACGAATTGGGAATTGATGTTCGTTCTTTGAATACGTGGGATGACATTATCGGGGTGCTGCCCACCTTACAGATGAACCATATCGATATTGGTTTGCAGGCAACAATCAACACCTATTTCACGTTTCTTTATCAGAAAGGCGGTCAGGTATATTCCGATAACCGTGATTCCACCCGAATGAATGAGCGTGTTAATTTAGACGCTTTTGCGGAGATGATGCACTACTATACCGATGAGGGGCTGCCGTATGCTTTCAGCTTTGAGAACCGGCTGCGCACGGGGGAGATGGCATTCGGCATTGTGGACATCGCCACCTATAATCTTTTGCAGATTTCGGCCCCTGAGATCAAGGGTAAGTGGGCTGTGCGCACAGTGCCCGGCATGTTGGGGGCGGATGGTTTGGTTAACCGCTCCGTACCGCTTTCCGCCACCGGCGCCGTCATTATGAGTAAAGCCGCCGATCCGCAGTCGTGTTGGGAGTTCCTCTGCTGGCTGACCGAGGCGGATACGCAATACCGTTACGGCATGGAACTGGAAAGCACTCTGGGATCCGGCGCCCGCTACAACACCGCCAACCTGGCGGCAATGGAGCTGCTGCCATGGAAAACGGAGGAGCTGAACGAACTAAAATCACAGATTCATGCCACGCAGGGGATCATTCAGGTGCCAGGCAGTTATATGGTTACCCGCAATATTGAGTTTGCCATAAAGAATGTTTACAACAACCGTTCCGATGCGCGTCAGGTGCTGCGCGGGTATGTGGAGCAGATGAATACGGAGATCGCGCGGAAGCGTCGCGATTTAGGGCTGGATAATTGAAAAGGGGCAGACGCTATGTCATTTCTCAGACCAGGTGAAATTTCCCAAAAAATAAAACATGATTTGAGGGTACAGAAGTATCAGGCAAAGAAGCATTGGAAGCATTATCTGTTTATGCTGCCGTATTTGCTGCTGTTCACCACCTTTATCATTCTGCCGGTCATTATTGCGATCTGCATCAGCTTCACCTCCTTTAACATTATGGAAAGTCCGCAGTGGATCGGCATACAGAATTATGTGAACTTATTTGTTAATGATGAGCTGTTCATCAAGTCCATTGTGAACACCATTATGTTTGCTGTGGTAATCGGGCCGGGCGGATATTTACTTTCCCTGCTGTTGGCCTGGCTGCTCAACGACCTGACCCGTGGGCTGCGGGTGTTTTTCACCATTATTTTCTATGCGCCGTCCATTACCGGCGGTATGACGATCATCTGGGGGTTCCTGTTCAGCGGGGATATGCAGGGCCTGATCAACAGTACCCTGTATCGTTTCGGCTTAATCACCACGCCGATTCAGTTCTTTCAGGACACGGCCTATATCGTTCCGCTGCTGATGGTCATTATGCTCTGGATGAGTCTGGGCACCTCGTTTTTGTCTTTCATTGCCGGCTTGCAGGGCGTGGACAAACAATATTACGAAGCGGCAGCAATCGACGGCATCAGGAACCGATGGCAAGAATTGTGGTTTGTCACCTTGCCGTTGATGAAGCCGCAGCTTATGTTCGGCGCGGTGATGAGCATAACCAGTGCCTTTTCCTGCGGCGCGATGTTTGACGCGATTGCCGGGTTCCCGACAGTGGACTATGTTGCGCATACGATGATCAACCATATGAACGATTTCGGCCTGGCTCGGTACGAAATGGGATATGCCTCCGCTATTGCGACCTTGCTGTTCCTGATGATGATCGGAACCAATAAGCTTATCCAGTTCGTTTTGAATAGGGTGGGGAGTTAACGGCTATGACAATGAAATTGTATAAGAAAAAAGTTTCCCGCTCTTTTGGCGGAGATCTCCTGATGATCTTATTTTTGGCGCTGTTCGGTTTGCTGATGATGTTTCCGATGCTGTATGTGACGCTTTCCTCCTTTAAGCCCTATCATGAGCTGTGGATCTTTCCGCCGCGGTTGTTTCCGGCTTCACCTACTCTGGAAAACTACAGCCAGCTGTTTGCGGCTATGTCGGATAGTTTTATCCCGTTATCCCGCTATTTTGTCAACTCACTTCTGGTTACCGTGGTGGGAACAATCGGACACATTCTGGTGGCTTCGATGTGTGCTTACCCTCTGAGTCAGTACCGTTTTCCCGGATCCAAGCTGATCTTCAGCCTGATCGTTACTTCACTGATGTTCAGCAGTACGGTAACCGCAATCCCAAGTTATATGGTCATGAACAAGATCGGGCTGATCGATTCTATGTTTGCACTGATCCTGCCGGCTGTCGGCGCCTCTTTAGGGCTGTTCCTGATGAAGCAATTTATGGATCAGATGATCCATCCCTCCATACTGGAGAGCGCCTCCATAGATGGCGCCGGGGAAATGACCAAATTTTTTCGCATCGTAATGCCAATGGTAAAACCGGCATGGCTGACATTGGCGATGTTCAGCGTGCAGGGATTATGGGGCATTTCCAGCACGACGTATATATACAGTGAGTCGAAGAAGACATTGCCCTATGCGCTCAGCCAGATCGCAGCGGGCGGCATTGCACGTACGGGTGTAGCTTCGGCCATCAGCGTACTGTCGTTTCTGCTGCCGCTGCTGTTTTTCATCGTTTCCCAATCCAATATTGTCGAAACGATGGCCACTTCCGGTATGAAAGATTGAGGTGCCGGTATGAAAAAAAGATTTTTTTACCGGATCGCTCTGAGCGTGATGGCGATGCTGCTGACGGTCAATACCTTTTCGGCATCCGCTTGGGGCGGCGAGTTGATATCCGATTCTTTTCTTTATAACGAGGACGGCATTGATGTGCCCTCTACGGCGGCTTTTCAGCTGAAAACAACGGTTTCCCTGTCCGCCGAAGATATGGCGTTGTCCGCTCCGCAGGACCTTTTTGAGGCGAATGGAAAGCTGTATATCACGGATACCGGCAATTCCCGTATTTTGGTTTATGATGATCACTATGCGCTGCAGCAAGTCATTCAGGAGATTCCCGCTGCGGATGGAACCGTTACAACGATGAATCAGCCGGAAGGGCTGTTCGTTCAGGAAAACGGGGAGATCCTCATTGCCGATACCGGCAATTCCCGCATTCTGCGCCTGTCGGCGGACGGTGTTTTATTGCAGGAAATCGGCCGGCCGTCCGGAATGACCGGCGTAGATGACAGCACGAAATTTATGCCCACGAAGCTGACGGTAGACAGCGTCGGCCGTCTGTATGTGATCGCGCGCAACATCAATATGGGACTGATTCAGCTCGATGCCCAGGGGAAATTTGTCGGCTATATCGGCGCCCCGGAGGTGAAAGTGGATTTCTGGACCCTGCTATGGCGACGCTTCTCCACCAAAGAGCAGATCAGCAAGATGGAAGAATTTGTTCCGACCGAATACAGCAATATTGCCGTCAATGCGGAGGGCTATATTTACGGCACCATCAGTGCGCTGGATGCGGAAGATGTGCGTACGGCCATCAACGCCAAGGATACCAGCGGCTACACCACCCCCATCCGCAAGCTTAACAGCTCCGGCGCCGACGTGCTTAAGCGCAACGGCACCTATGCGCCCCTCGGTGATCTGGTATTTGATAAAACGCCTTCCAAAATCGTCGATGTGGCAATCGGCAATAACGGTGTTTATGCGCTGCTGGACGATACGCTCGGCCACATCTTTCTGTATGACGACAATGGCAACCTGCTGTGTGGTTTTGGAAGAATAGGCACGCAAAAGGATGATTTTCGCCGTCCCGTTTCGCTGGCCGTGCAGGGGGATCGGTTGTTGGTTCTGGACAGCCTGTTGGGCGCGTTGTTCGTTTATGAGCAAACAGACTACGGCAAATTGCTGATGGATGCGGTTTCTGCAGAATATGTGGGCGATTTTGAAACCGCTTACCATCTGTGGGAACAGGTGGCGGTGCAGAATGTCAATTTTGAGTATGCCTATATCGGGCTGGGGCAAGCCTGCATGCAGCAAAAAGACTATCAAAATGCCAAGAAATATTTTCAGTATGCGGACAGCAAGGCGCTCTACTCCGAAGCGGCGGCCCTGCAGCGCAAAGAACAGATGGGACAGATTTTCCCGGTCATTCTGTTCGGCATCATCGGTTTGGCCATCTTGCTGATCGCAATACATTGGCTGCTAAGGGCAATTCGGTATTGCAGCCGCCATGACAGCGAAACGGGAGGGAAATAATCCATGAGTAAAACCAGTCTGTCGCAGACTGCCTCTTTGCCTCCTGTGGGAAAAGAACTGCGCTATGCCTTTTATTTGCTGTTCCATCCTTTCAAAGGATTTTGGGACATTAAGCACGAAAAAAAGGGAAGCTTGCTGACGGCGGGTATTCTGCTGATTGCTTTTTTGCTGTCCCAGATCTGTTCTTCCCTGTATACCGGCTATTTGTTTTCGGACGGAGGGCTGGATGACTTCAATCTGTTTCGGGAATTGTTCAAGTGGTTTTTTCTGTTTTTCGGCTGGTGCCTATCGAATTGGTGCTTGACCTGCCTGTTTGACGGAGAAGGAACTTTTGGGGACATTTTCAAAGCGACGGCATTTGCTTTGGTACCCATGACGGTGTTTTCCTTTGCCCTCATTCCGCTCAGCCACTTTTTTGTCCTGACGGAAGCCACCTTATATTCCATGCTGATGAATATCGGTGTCTGGTGGACGGTGGGGTTGGTCATTATTGGGATGCTGACTACCCATCAGTACTTTTTCGGAAAAACGGTAGTTATCTCGATTTTCACTGTTTTCGGCATGTGCATCATGGCTTATATCGGGCTGTTGTTTTTTGATTTGCTGCAGCAGCTGATCGGCTTTGTGTCGACGGTCATGCAGGAAATCGCGTTGCGAATGTGAGGAGACTGGTATGAACTGCATGAAAATCAAACGGCGGACGGCCGGAGCGGTGATGGCGGCGCTGCTGATCGGCACACTGTGCGGATGCAGCGGAAATACAATCCACTCGACGGATTTTTCGGCAGCGGACACCTATTCCGTGCCGGCAGGAGGATATCTGAACGATCTTGATCCGTCGCTGGATCTCTCGACGGTGGCGGCTACCCCCGAGCAGCTTGCCGCTTTGGAGGGGCTTTCCATCCTGTGTCAGACGGAGGAGGCCGTGCTCTATCAGGGGATCGCTTATGACATTATCCTGTTGGATAAGCGCACCGGCAGCCTGCTGTATTCCAATCCGGGCGTATATACCGATAAGCCGTTTACGAATGATGAGATCAAGTTTTCGCATTCGCAGGTATTGATTCAGTATTATAATAACGACGGCGTCCTGGTGCAGGCCACGTCCTATCCCGAATGTTATAACGGGGATGACAAAAATCAGGTTAAGGTCGAGAAAACGGATGCCGGAGCATCCGTGACCTATCAATTCGGCGAGAGCGAAGACGCGGTTCGTATTTATTATTCCGGTATGCGGGTGGAAACCTTTGAAGCTCTGGAAAAGGATTCTGCTGAGCTGATCGGGCAGAAGGCCATCACCAAAACCGATTGGCAGCGATTCAAGGGCCTGTATAAACTGTTGGAGTGGGAAAAGCTCACGCAGGCGGAAAAAACCAAATACGCCGCGCTTTATCCGAATCTGGAATCACTTGGTAAAATTTACGCCATGGAGGACAACATCACCGCGGTGCAGCTGAAGGTTATGGAAAAGGTTGCTAAGGCCGCCGGTGTAACAGTCGAACGCGTAGAAGAAGAAAATCAGGCTTTGGGCGGTTCGGACGCCGTGGTCACCACTGCGCCGTCCTTCCGTGTCACGCTCTGCTATGCTTTGGACGGTGCCGATCTGATCGTCTGGGTGGACAAAAGCGAGATCCAGGAATCCGTGAACGGCCGTATTGCCAAGGTGATCATTTTGCCGGAGCTGATGAGTGCTTCCGGCACGGGGTATTCCTTTCTTCCGGATGGCAGCGGTGCGCTGATTGATCACACGGTGCAGGGGAGCAGCACCGGCGAGTATGAGCTGCCGTTTTACGGAATTGATTATGCTTTGGCACAAAAAACCGTGAGTGACAGTCAGGTGTCGGCGCTGTTCCCGGTGGCGGGTATCCGTAATGGAGAACGCGGTATTTTTGCCATTGCGGAAGCGGGCGCCGCGACCGCGGGGGTTACGGCTTCGCCCTCGTCCACGGTACGGGATCATAATGCCGTGTATCTGTGGTTTACAACCCGCGCCATTGATTCCCGCAGCGACGGTACGGATGTCAAGCGTGAAAATCAGACCATTTTTACTCAGCCGGAGGGGACCGGTGTGTTCGCGGTGAGGTACCATCAGCTGTACGGAGAAAATGCCGATTACAACGGAATGGCACGGTATTATCGCGCCTATCTGGAACGGACCGGCGTATTAAATGCGGATAAAAAAGACACGGCGCATTTGCTCGATGTTGAAATGCTGGGGGGGATCCGTACCTCACAGCTGCGTTTCGGGATTCCGGTGAAAACGGGTGTTGCGCTTTCCAGTTATGCGCAAATCGGCGCATGGATGGATACGATGCATGCTGCTGGCGTTCAAGCGATGGATGTGTCGCTGACCGGCTGGCATAACGGCGGTATCGAACAGGGGATCTTGGGAGAAATCAAGGCCGAAAAAAGTCTCGGTTCCCTTGATGAGCTATCCGCCCTGTGCGATACCGCGCGGGAGTACGGCTATACTTTGTTTCCGTCAGCGGATTTGCTGCTGGTGGCAAGCGATGGCTACGGGTTGAAGCAAAGTTCTCATTTGGCACAGATGATCAATCAGGATTTTGCGCATTATTATGTTTACACACCGGCCACGCAAAATCCGAACAAACAATTTGATATTTATCTGCTCAACCCGCTGTACCTGGAAAGCCGCACGGGAATGTTTATTTCCAACTACCGCAAAATCGCTGACACCGTCCTGGTTGCCTCGGCGGGAGATAAGCTGTACGGCAGTTATGAAGAAGGCAATCTCCTGAATCGTGACAGATCGGCTCAACTGGTAGGCGATGCGCTGAAAAAAATGAAAGCCGAGGGATTGACCCTCAAAATCAGCGGCGGCAATCAGTATGCCTTGCCCTATGCGGACCGCATTACCAATTTGCCGGTCATCAACAGCAGCAACCGGCTGTTTTCTGCATCTGTACCTTTCGCGGGCCTGGTGCTTCATGGCTATGTGGCGTATTCCGGTTCGCTTTTGAATACCGCTTCGGATTATCAGACGGCATTGCTGCGGTGTGTCGAAACGGGAGCGGCATTTCGCTTCCAGTTGATGCTCGATGATCCGCTGCTGTTGGCGCAGACAAAGTTCCACGACTATTATGCTGCCTTTGCAGCGGAGTGGCAGGAGAAAATCATCGCGGTTTATGATCGCTTTTCGGCGCTGTATGACAGCATTGCCGGTGTGCGTATGCAATCTCACCAGCAGCTTGGAGACGATCTGGTACGGGTAGAATACGAGAATGGTGATA
Source organism: uncultured Oscillospiraceae bacterium (assembly GCA_905198295.1). GTDB lineage: Bacteria > Bacillota > Clostridia > Oscillospirales > Acutalibacteraceae > UMGS1591. The sequence continues at coordinate 20,014 of CAJKBW010000027.1, forward strand.
TCGTTTATATCAACTACGGTACGCAGGCGGCAGTGGCGGACGGTCAATCGGTGGAAGCGATGGACTTCCTGTGGAAAAAGGGGGAATGAGCATGCGGATACAGTCAAGGAAAAGCCAACTGACCACGAATAAAAACCGGGTAGGCTATGTTTTTATTCTGCCGTGTCTGGTGGGGCTGCTCTTCTTCTTTTTTCCCTCCCTGATTGAGTCGATGGTGTATTCCTTTCAGAATATTACCATCGGTTTCAACACCCTTACCCGGGAGCCGGCTGGCTTTGCTAATTATCTGAGGGCATTCCAGACCGATATTACATACCGCACGGTTTTGATCAATGCCATTCGCGGCATGGTGGTGGATACGCTCACCATTATGGTATTCAGCTTTTTTGTGGCGACGCTTCTCAATCAAAAATTCGTCGGACGGGGCGTCGTACGTATGATTTTTTTCCTGCCGATTGTTCTGAGCAGCGGTATCATCAGCACGGTGGATACCAGCAATGTTTTGACAGAAGCTTACAGCTCAGGCAATACCGTCGGCTCGATCGCCTCCGCGTTTTCCGGCGGCGGGATGGCCTCCTTCTTTGACCTGAAGGAACTGCTGGCGGATATGAATGTTGCGACCGGTATTACGAATATTTTGCTGTATGCGATCGACAACACCTACCGTATCATCAGCGAGTCCGGCGTGCAGATCCTGATATTCCTGTCGGCGCTGCAAACCATCCCCAAGTCGCTCTTTGAAGCCTCCCAGATGGATGGTGCGACGAAATGGGAAGAGTTCTGGAAGATTACGTTCCCCATGATTATGCCGACCATTTTGGTTAATATCGTATATACGGTTGTCTGCTCGTTTGCCAATCCCGCCTATGGGCTGTCCGCCTATATTCAGGAACAGGCATTTGCCAACAACAGGATGGGGTATTCGTCAGCCATGTCATGGATCTATTGCCTGCTGGTCGGGATTATTCTCGGCACGGTGTGGATCATCATTTCCAAACGCAGCAAATATCTGGAGGGGTGAAATATGACAACGATTCTCCACTGTTCCCGAACGGCGCTCAAAAGCCGGATCGGCCGTATGCTGTGGGCGATTATCCGCACAGTGATTTTGCTGGGGCTTTGCTATATCATCCTTTACCCCTTCATTGTGAAGATCCTGAACGGTCTGAAGGATTCGAGCGATTTTCTGGATCCTACCGTGCGCTTTATTCCCAAGCATTTCACATTATTCACCGTCCAGCGAACCATCGAAAAGATCGGTTACTGGAAAGCGCTGGGCAATACGTTTGTCCTCTCGCTTGGTGTTGGGATTTTGCAGACGGCGGTAGCGCTGTTTGGCGGCTATGGTTTTGCCCGATTCAAATTCCGCGGCAATGCCCTGATTTTCGGCATGGTCATCCTTATGCTGGTGATTCCGCCGCAGACCATTTTGGTGCCGCTGTATCTGAAGTTCCGTAATTTCCTCGGATTTATCAATCTGATCGATACACCATACCCGCTGTTGATCATGTCGGCTACGGCCATGGGATATAAGAACGGCCTGTTTATTTTCCTGTTCCGCCAGTTTTTCCGCAACATTCCGCATGAGCTGGACGAAGCGGCGGCGATTGACGGCTGCGGTCCGTTCAAAACCTTTTTCCATATCATGCTGCCCACAGCGGGCACGATGATCACAACGGTGTTTTTGCTGTCGTTCTCCTGGCAGTGGACGGACACCTACTACAACGGGTTATTTTTCAAGGGCTTTTCGGTGCTTCCCACGGTCATCAATTTGGCACAGATGGGCGAAACCCAGATCATGGGCGCCAACATGGTCAACGTGGCCGCCATATTGGCCATACTGCCGTTGGCTGTGCTGTATATATTTGCCCAGAAGTTTTTTGTGGAAAGCATAGAGAATTCCGGGCTTGTCGGCTGATTCCGGCAAGCACAAGCGGATGTCCGAGCCCTTATGGGTAATTTTCTCTCCGCAGGAGGCGTATTGTATGCAAAATCGCATGGATCAAACGGCATTTAAAAACGCGGATACCCCGTACCGTTCCAAGCCTTTTTGGGCGTGGAACGGCAAGCTGGAAGAAAAAGAGCTGAAATATCAGCTGCAAATTTTTAAGGAAATGGGAATGGGCGGCGCTTTTTTTCATTCCCGTACGGGGCTGATTACAGAATATCTGGGAGAGGAATGGTTTTCCCTGGTAAACGCCTGTGCGGACGAATGCGAACGGCAGGGGATGGAGGGCTGGCTGTACGACGAGGACCGCTGGCCTTCCGGCACGGCCGGCGGCCGTGTTACGGAAAACCCGGCATACCGGATGCATTACCTGGTCATGCATATTCAGCCTGGGACGGATTTTGTTTTTTCCGAGGATACACGGTTTGCCTTTGAAACCGATCTGGAAGGACAGGCCTTTACCCGGTGCCGCCAACTAGAGCGCGGCGACATCTGCCGGGGAACAGCCGTATGGTTTTCGGTCGAGCCGATGGAAAATCAGGATGTCTACAACGGAAATACCTATGTCGACACCATGAACCGCGACGCCACCGAATGCTTTATCCGTATGACACACGAGCGTTATGCCGAAAAGTGCGGGCAGCGGCTGGGCAGTACCATAAAAGGTATCTTTACCGATGAACCCCATCGGGGTGCGGTGATGTGTTCTTTCGGGCACAAGAAGGATTTCAGCCATGCCCTGCCGTATACGCCCCGGTTGTTCGAGGCGTTTTCAAATCGGTTCGGATACGATCTGTCCGCGCATCTTCCGGAGCTGTTTCTGCAAAAAAACGGGGAAAAACGCAGCCCGGTTAAGTGGCAGTACATGGAGCTGCTTCAGGAACTGTTTAATGAAAACTTTCTCCTTCCCATTCAGGACTGGTGTCATGAACATGGCATGCTGTTTACCGGCCATGTCCTGCACGAGGACACGCTTACCACCCAGGCGTGCATGCTTGGCTCGGTGATGCGCGCATATGAGTTCATGGATATCCCGGGGATGGATTGGCTGGGTGAGCATCGGCGGAATTATTGGGTGGCGGTGCAGCTGCGTTCCGCCGCGCGGCAGCTTGGCAAAAACCGGATACTTACCGAGCTTTACGGCTGTACCGGATGGCAGCTGTCCCTGCGGTCACACAAGGAGATCGGGGATTGGCAGGCGTTGTTTGGCGCCAATATCCGCTGTCCGCACCTCAGCTGGTATACGATGGAGGGAGAGGCAAAGCGGGATTTCCCGGCGAGCATCTCCTGCCAAAGCGCGTGGTACAAATCGTATCACCATATCGAGGAGTACTTTTCCCGGCTTCATATGCTGTTGGCGGCCGGAACTCCGGTGTGCGACACCTTGGTAATCAATCCCGTAGAGAGCGTGTGGGCGGTCATTCATCCGGGATGGTCGGATGCTGGTATGGCGACACTGGATGAAGATGTTCAGCAGGTCGAGCAGCATTATGAATCCCTGTTCTTGGCGTTGGCCGGCGGTCGTGTTGACTTCGATTACGGCGATGAACACTATCTCAAAAAATATGGCGAAGTCCGTACACTGGAGGATGGTACACCAGTTCTGCGGGTCGGCGCGATGACCTATCGCACGGTTGTCGTTCCGTATATGTTAACGATCCGTTCGGATACGGTGGCACTGCTGCGGGCATTTGCCGAACGCGGCGGCCGCGTGCTCTTTTCGGCAGCACCGCCGCAATATGTCGATGCCGTCCCGTCCGATGCGGCGGCTATGATTTTAGGCGAGCGGGTGTCTATCCCGGAGATCGCCGGCCGGATCGGCTCGCCGTTTGTCCATATCGATAAACGGTTTGATAAAATCTTCCTTCAGCTGCGGGAGTGTGAGGGAGAGTATATGGCCGTTTTGATGAATATGGACACAGAGTCTTCCGCCGTCGGCGTCACTTTGCGATTTGATGCGCCGGTGGATATTGAAAAATGGGATGTGCGGACGGGACAGGTTGTTCCGCTGGGGCATGCGGCGGACATGACGGTGGATTTTGCTCCCTCAATGGAGCTGTGCTTACGGCTGCGTGACGCAAACGAGCTGCCTGCGCTTGTCTGTGCTGCGCCGGAAAAGACGCCGGAAAAGGTGCCGCTGTGCGGACCGTTCCGCTATCGGTTGAGTGAACCGAATGTGTGCGTGCTGGATATGGCGGAATACGCGATTGACGGCGAGCCCCTCGGTCGTCAGGATGTCTTATTGGCGGATCGGGATATCCGGCGCCGCTTGGGCATGAGACTGCGCGGCGGCGATATGCTGCAGCCGTGGTTTTGCGCGGATAAGGAACATCCCGCGATGGGAAGGGTCCGCCTGCGTTTTTCCTTTGACGTGGAGACGATGCCGGCCAGACTGCAGCTGGCCATAGAACACCCCGAAAAATTTTCGATAACCGTAAACGGTCATGATGATGCCCTGCACGCTGCCGCTGAGCGCTGGGTAGATGTATGCTTCACGGTGATGGATGTGGAGCTTTCCTGCTGCGCGGCAGGACGTAATGTCATTGAACTGACGACGGATATGCGGGAGGATATCAATCTCGAAGCCCTTTTCCTATTGGGCGAATTCGGGGTGCGGCTGACGGGTACCCACGCTGTGCTGACCGCCATGCCCGAGGCATTGATGCCGGGGGATATCCGCGGGCAGGGCTTCCCCTTTTACGGGGCGGGAATCACCTATTATGCCGAAAATCTGCCCGCCGATGCGGATACGCTTGAGCTGGCCTCTTTTGAGGGGGCGGTTATCGAGCTGGACGGAAACGGAAAGAACGTCCCCCTGTTTGCGCCGCCCTACACAGCGGATATTGCCGGGTTGAAGGAAAACGGCTGCCTGTCCGTGACCTGCATATTGACGAGAAGAAACACTTTTGGTCCCATGCACTTCGCACCGATTACCGTCGAAATTTGCGAACCGGACAACTTTGAGACCGAGGACGAGCGATTGCTTTGCCGGGATGGGTACACTTTAATCCCACAGGGCCTGCTTGAGCCGCCGCTGGTATACGCTTCTCCGAAATAAAGAGTATCGCAGAAACCGGCCGTTTGGCCAAGCCGCCGGAAAAGAAGCGAGGAGGATAATATGATTCGAAATTGGAACAGGCAAACAGACAGCGGGGCGATTCACGCCATCGGCGACGGCAGCGTTGTCGTATATGGATTTGGCCCGGAGATCAAGCAGGTATTGGCCTATCCGCTTTCCGCCGACAGCTTTTGTGAGATCCGGCTGCCTTCGGTGGACGCCTGCACCAGCGAGCGGTTAGACGGCACCGCCATCTGGACACATACGCTTGAAAACGGTGACCGTATCATCGATATGGTGGATGTCGGTACCCACTGCTTCCGCCGTCAGGTGGAAACTGCCGATAACCTTGAAATGCTGCTGGACATCGAATCGGTGTTTTCTCTCGTTGCGGAGGAATCCACCGAAACAACGCTGGTATTTGAAGCGAAAAACGGCGTCAATTTTTATATCTATCCGGTTGATATCCATCCCCGGCGGTATCTGCGCATAACGGGACAAGTCGAGGTTTCCCGCGTGACCGGGCATCAATACAGGCTAACCTTTACAGCCGGTGGAGGAACCATATATGTGGCGGCAACACCCGAGGCGATAGCCGCAGCGGAGGCAACTGAGCTTGCCGCAGCGGTACAGCGCGTCACCGCCTATTGGAAAGCGTTTTTGAGCCAGATGAAGCCGCTTCCCGCCCATCTGGCCGCGATTTGTGAAAATGTCGCCGTTATGATAAAGTCCCAGCAGGCGGCAGAAGGCGCGGTGTTGGCGGGGTATAACTATCATCTGGCGTATGTGCGGGATCAATACGGTGTTGCACGCGGCCTGCTGGCCATGGGGTTTTATCGGGAAGCCGAAAAACTGATGTATTTTTACAAGTCCTACTTCGATGAATACGGCGTGATTCACAACGCGCAAAGCATCGACCATCACGGCATATTTCATATACATGAAAACGACCGGGTCGAAATCACCGGCTATCTGGCGGTCTTGGTGTTTTCTGTGTATGCGGTCAACCATAACGAGCAGTTTTTGCGGGATATGCTGCCGTTGGCCAACTGGTGCATCGACGCACAGATCGGAGAACTGCGCAACGGAATGCTGCCTTTCAACGGCGACGAAACCTATATTGCCATTGGATTTCTGCCGCGGTTTGCGCTGCTTGACGGCAGTGCGGAGGCCACCATGCTGCTGGCGGAGAGCATCCGCCGCTACCGTCAGGTAACCGGTGACAACCGATACGATGCCGTGCTGGAGGAAATCGATGGCACTTATCGGCAGAATTTCGTTCGCGACGGCCACTTTATGACGAACATTCCTGAGCGTCTGGATGCAGCCGATTATCCTGCGCGCCGCAATGGGGTTTGCGAAGACTGCGGTGACTATATTGTTCCGCTGTTTTGCAATGAAAACGGTCGGTATGTGTGCGAAAAATGCCGATTGCATGAGCCGCTGCCGCCGCGCCCCTTTGGCAGCCTTGAGCTGTCCGCCTCCCAGTTGATGCCATTTTATGTGGGCTCGCCGTTGATTCCCGATGAAATAAGAAACAATCAGCTCGAAAAAATGGTGCGTTCCTTCCGGGAAGATGGAAAAATGCCGTCAGGTCTGTCAGACGGTCAAGCGGTCGGCTATGATTATGGGCTTTTTCTCTATGCTTTGGCCAAGGCAGGCCATCCGATGGCGGAGGATATCTGCAAACTGACAATTTCCGTCGTGGATGAATCCGGCGTATGGTGCGAATTTTATCAAAACGGTATACCCTATAATACCCGATGCCGTCCGTGGGAAAGCGCGATCAACGCGGAAGCCATTGTCACCTATTACGAGACATACGGACATTGAACAGAGGGCAGAGTTTGGAACGCAAAAATGAGATATATGAAATGGAAAATTCCTGTTTTTTGGGGGATCGTTTTTGTCAGTGCTCCCCAGAACTGCGGCCGGCAATTCATAATGAATTGCCGGCCGTTTATATTGCCTCGAGAGTAATCAGCACCACTTCCGGCCGGTTGTTCACCCGGAAGGGAAACAGGCTGTTGCCGAGTCCGCGGCTGACCACCATATGGGAAGTGCCGCTTGTGTACAGACCGCTGGTATACCGGGGAAACACCCCCTGATCCGGCGCCGCCAGGCCGCCCACGAAAGGCAGGCGGATCTGCCCGCCGTGGGCGTGCCCGGACAGGGTGAGATCGATATTCTGCGCGGCATATGCCGCAAATCCTTCCGGCCGGTGGGAAAGCAGAACCGTGAACACGGTTTCCCCGGTCAGCGCTTCGAGCGCGGTGCGGAAATAAGCCTCTTCCTCCTCGGCAGCGAAAAAATCGGGATCATCGATACCGATCAGGCGAATGTGTGCGTCATCCCGCACGATGTCTGCCGCGGCATTGTGCACAACCGTAACCCCGCTGTCGATGAACCGCTGTTCGAGCGTGGGGTAGTCCTCAAGCCGGGACTCATGGTTGCCGGTGACATAATACACCGGCGCAATTTCGGCTGCGGCATCCATAAAGGCAGCGGCAACATCAAAATCGGTGCGGCGGGAATCCACCACGTCGCCGGTGACCGCGATACAATCCGGGGCGGCCGTACGGAGCAGCTCGAGCAGTTTTTCGTTATTCTCGCCGAACTGCGCGTTGTGCAGGTCGGAGATGTGGGCGATGCGGAAGCCTGAAAAGGCGGCGGGCAGCCGTTCGCTGCGGACGGTCAGCGCGGTTTGTGTGAGTGCGGTATTCCCCCAGGCAATCCAGCCGACGATGCCGGCAAGTACGGCGGCAGAAGCGGTCAGCAGCCCTATACGCTGTTTTTTCTTCAAAGCCCTTCACTTCCTTTAAGATGAGCAGGAGCGAACAAATCCCGATTTCGCAGGCGTGAGAAAAGCGGGGCAAGGCGCCTGCGCCTCTTAACAAAAGGCGCACAGCAAAACGAAACGTTTTTCTGTGCGCCGCGGTTTTGCCTTCGGCTTGTCCCGAAGGGAAAAAAGGGGTATACTATATACGGTCAGGGTGCCTGATGGGTCATGAAATAATCGAGGATAGCCTGCGCGCCGGCTTTGTTGTAATGCAGGCCGTCGCCGTTGTTATACGCCGAATACAGAGAGCCGTCGGTGTTTTTCATCACCGTGTCGGACTCCAGATAGTACAGCCCCATTTCCTCGGCCAGCGCCTTGATCCGCTGATTGTACTGGTCGATTTTACGGTTGGTCACGCGCGGCTCGTTCCGCTCATAGGTGGAGGAAACCGGCAGGATGGCCTGCAGGATGATCACGCTGTCCGGCGACTTGCGCCGCAGGGTTTCCACCATCCGGGTGTACGATTCGATAAAGTCGTCCGCGTTCATCCAGGCGATGCCGTTGATGCCGAAGGCGATCACCATCCGTTTGGGTTTGCGAATGCCCACGGCCTCCGGAATGGTATAGCTTCTGCCATTGATTTTTACGCAGGAAACGGCGTTGATGTTGTCATGGCTGAGCCCCGTTTGTGCAAAAGCATTGGATTCTTTAATCATATTATTGAGCGCCATGCCGACGATGCGGGAGTCCCCGACCCAGACCGTTTCCTCCAGATAGCTGTCCGGCGCCCGTTCAGTCTGCGCCAAAACGGTGCCCTGCGCGGACCACGATACGCTGCCCGACGGGGCGGGCGCGTTGATGAAATAATTGGGCGGGGCGGACATGTTGGTGGTCGGAGTGCCGCCGTTCACCAGGCGGTAATAATAGACGGCCGCCGCTGCTGCACAGGTCAGCAGTGCGGTCAGGATAATCACAAGAGATAGTATCAAAGCCGTTTTCCGGCTTTTGCCCGCGGTATGGTCTGAACGCGTAGCAATCACCCGCTTTACAGAATAGGATAAAAGACAACTAAAACGTATAGTAGCATATTTGCTGTGAAAATGCAAACCGCTGCCGAAAAAACGGAAATCCGGCGCAGGGAGGGAATGCCATGAAAAAAGCATTAAAGGACAGCTGGTGGATCTGGGCGGTCCGGCTGCTGCCGTTTTTGCTGATTGCTGCAGGAATCCTGCTTTTCGGCCGCCGGCTGCGCGGCATGTCGGTGGAGGACATTTTACAGTATACGCCGGCAAACGCCTGGTTAGCCGCGCTGGTACTTATTGGCTTTTATGCGGTCAAGTCGCTGTCTGTGGTGTTTCCGCTGCTGGTGCTCTACCTGTGCGCCGGGATACTCTTCCCGCTTCCCGCCGCGCTGCTGGTCAACACGGCGGGGCTGCTCGTGTGCATTACGGTGCCGTATCTGCTCGGCCGGCTGGCCGGCCATTCCTTTATCGACCGCATGACCGCGCGCTATGTCCGCATACAGGCGATCAACGCCCACAAGGCGGATCACGCCCTGTTTTTCTGTTTTTTTCTGCGGGTGATCAATCTTCTGCCCGGCGACATCGTCAGCATGGTGCTCGGGGCCTCCCGCACGGCTTTTCTGCCGTATGCGGCGGGCTCCATGCTCGGTTTGCTGCCCACGATGGCGGCGGCGACCTTTCTGGGGGAATCCATCACCGACTGGACCTCTCCTAAATTCTATCTCTCCCTTTCTGCGGTGGTTTTGCTCTCGGCGGTGTCCTTCTTAGGCTACCGGCACTATGTCCGCCGCCGGCCGCCGCAGTGACCCGCTGTCGAATCGGGTCGCGGGAATTCACAGATAAGCCATTGACTCATGCCGTGTGACATGGTATTATTGTTTTGATAACGAGATTTAAACGTTTTCTTCTCTATTTATTCTTGAGAGGATAATGGCATATATTCAGTTTCAAAGATCACGGGGCAAGGAGCCGTGACGGAAAGGCGGGCAATTTCATGGCGATACAACTGATTGCAGACAGCTGCTGCGACACCACCCCGGAGCTGAAAAAGCGGCTGGGTATACGCAAGGCGCCGCTCAAGGTCAAGGTTGGAGAGCGTCTGTTTGTCGACGACGATGCGATTCGGGTGCCGGAGCTGCTGGCGGCGATGAAGGCGGAAAAAGCGGGGGCGTCTTCGGCGTGCCCTTCGCCGGAGGAGTTCGCGGCGTTCATGCGGGAGGCAGAGGAGTGTGTGGTGATCACCCTCTCCGCCAAGCTCAGCGGGTCGTACAACGCGGCTCGTGTGGCAAGGGATATGGTGATGGAGGATTTTCCGGAAAAGAAAATTCACATCTTTGATTCCAAAAGCGCAGCGGCCGGCGAGCTGCTGCTGGCGCTTTACCTGAAGGCGTGCATCGATGCCGGCGACGATTTTGAAACCCTCGTCCAAAAGGGGGAGGCGCATATCCGCCGTACCCACACGCTGTTTGTGCTGGAGGATTTGAGCAATTTCGTCAAAAGCGGGCGGCTGAACAAGGTATCCGGCGTTGTGGCCTCGATTCTGTCGCTGTGCCCGGTGATGGGGGATGACGGCAACGGCGAGATCCGGATGGTGTCCAAGGCGCGGGGCAACCGCAATGCGCTGAGCAAGATGATCGACCTGATCGCGCAGGAAACGGCGGATGTGCCGGGGCGGACCGTCCGGCTGGTGATGACCTACTGCAACTGTCCGGAGCGGGCCGTCAAGCTGAGAAGCGATCTGCTGGAGCGTTGTCCGGCCATCCGCGAGGTGATTATGTCGCCTACCGGCGGGCTGTCCACGATGTATGCCGGGGACGGCGGAATCGTGATCGCTTATGGGGCGGATAAAGCGGAATAAAAGGGGAAGCGCGGCAATGGATGAGGAAAGCGGGACAAGGCGCGCTTTCCGCGCCATGCCGGCGCATTCCGAGGGAAGGCAACGACGTCACGCTTTTCTCCCGCCCCCGAAATCGGGTCGTGTTTGTACGCGTGCGCTATGGTTAAGCCGGAGATTCTGGCGGACAACACCGTGGATTGACAACAGCGGCGGATCATCACAAAACCCCCGGCTTCTCGAAGCCGGGGGTTTTGTTTTACAGCAGAGAGAGCAGGAACGCGGCACCGATGCCGGCCAGAATGGCCGCCAGAGATTTTTTGCACAGCAGCGAGACGGCCGCCGTTACCGCGGCGGCGCCGATATAGATATTTGTCAGCGGATTGAGGGCAAGGCCGCCGTCGACGACAAACACGGCCGGGGCGATCAGCGCCATGATGACCGACGGGCCGATATACGGCATGAAGCGTTTCACTTTGGGCGGGATTTTGATGCGGCCGGACAGCAGCAGTGCCGGCATACGGGTGAGATAGGTGGCTGCCGCGCAGCCGAGCAATACGCCAAGACCCTGCCAGACGGTCATGCTTGTGCCTCCTTTTTGCGCCGCGCCTTCGCTTCGCCGAAGAGGAAGCCGACCAGGCTGCCGGCGAAGGTTGCCGGCAGGATATACCATTTGCCCGGCAGCCACAGTGCACCGGCCACCGCCACGGCAGCAGAGGTCAGCACGGCGGCGACGGTGGGCAGGTCGCGCACGATCGGCAGCAGCATCGACAAAAAGGCGGCGGCCATCGCGAAGCTGAACGCCGGTTCAAGGATTTCCGGGATGAGGTTGCCGCTGAGATAGCCGACCGCGCTGGAAAGCCCCCAGAACAGATAAATGTTCCAGCCGGCGCCGAGCATATACCGCAGGCGGTTTTCGCCTTCATCCGATGCGGCGAGCCGGAAATGGGTGTAGCTGGACGCATAGGATTCGTCGGTCATGAAAAAGGCAGCCAGACATTTTTTCAGCGCGGGCTGGCCCTCAAAATAGGGGGCGAGGTCGGCCCCCATAACGATATGCCGCAGGTTGACCACCAGCACGGTCACGATAGTGGACAGCGGCCCGGCACCGCCGGACAGCATTTCCACCGCCATAATTTGCGAGGAACCGGCAAACACGACCAGCGACATACCGACCACCAGCCACAGCGGCAGCCCGCCCTGGCGGCCGACCATGCCGTAGACCAGACCGTATATTGTCACACTGACGCCCAGCGGCAGGGTATCGACGAAGCCTTTGCGCAGGTCACGCAGCGACATGGGCGCCCTCCTTTCGGGTACAGATGAAAAATTCAATTATCCATTATACGAAGGCCGCCGGTTAAAATCAAGCGCCCCGCTCTTTTTTGAGCGGGGCGCTTTTGCCGGCTGGTGGAAAAGGCGGGACAGATGCCGGCGGCTTAATCCTCCCGTTCGCGGTATTCCTTTGGGGTGCGCTGTATGCTCTGGCGGAAGAGGCGGATGAAATACGAGCAGTCATTAAAGCCGACCTGAGCGGCGATCTCGTTGATTTTCATATCGGTGTTGCGCAGGAGATAGCAGGCTCTGGCGATGCGCTGTTCACGGATATACTCCGTGATGGTCTGGCCGGTGATATCCTTAAATTTTCGCGTCAGATGCCGCTCGCCGCACATGGCGATTCCGGTCAGCTTCTCCAGAGAAATATCTTCACTGTAATGCTGCTGTATATACCCTACCGCACGCAGTACGCTGGCCGCTTCCACCTTCGGCCGGTCAAACAGGGATACGCCGCTGTTTTCGATGTATTGACGGTATACCAGCGCGATGATTGCGCCAAGCAGCATAATCATCACCGAGCTGCCGACGGGACGCTGGACCGTCTGTTCGGAATCAAACAGCTGGATGAGCACGATCAGTTTCTGCAGCTCTTCGTCGTCCAGCTGTGTGAGCGCACTGAAGCGCACAGCCGGTTCAAGCTGCGGCAGAAGGTAGATAAAGTCCAGATAATGCACATCGTTTTCCGGGCGTATATACAGGTACTTAAGGATGCTGGGATCAAAAATAATGTTTTCCAGTACGATGCGCTGGCCGGGAGCCAGGACATACTGGTGTGATTCGCCGATGTTCATCATGAACACCGATCCTTTGCCGATCGGACACTGATATTGCGTTCCGTTCGTCAGCTGCACCTGATGGGTTGCACACCCTTCGGTAATAATCACCAGTTCGATGAAATCATGCGAATGCATAGTCAGGTCCACCGACTGGCTGTCATGGATCCGGCGGATCAGCCGCAGCGGCAGCTCCTGGCTGTACAATTTATGGGCAAGCGATGTATACAGCGAATTAGCCGAAGGCATGGACATCCCCCTTTTTGGCAGCGCATACGCTGCCGCGCGCGAAAATCCGCTGTGACGACGGCTTTGCGCGGTACACTTTTCGGGCAGCAGACTGGACAGGAGAAGAAGGCGGCCGGCCTGCTGCTTTCATCCCCTTAAATTATACATGCCTTTTGAGCGAAATGCAAATATAAAATGGGATTATCTTCCGTTATTGTATACCTGTGATAAATATAGTCCAAATAATTATATGAATAGTCCTGTATGTTATATGAATAAAGCAACAAAAATGTTAAACTGAATGTAGCTCAGTTGATCGAAATTGTGTTAGGAAGGTGTTAAAGAAATGAGAAAAATGCGTTGGAAATCCCTTCTTGCCGGCATGACGACGGCGGCGCTTCTGACGGCAGCCTGTCTGCCGGCATCCGCAGCGGAACTGAAAGCGGCTGATTTCATCGACGTGTTCGGTACCGGTTCGGTTGTCGGAACCGAAACGGACGGCAAGGTGCCGATCAGCTGGGATGGCTGCGGCATCGGCAACCGGGTGACCTACATGCAGCCGGTGGTGTTGGACGGCCTGAAGGTGGTGCTGAAGGATCTGAACATCGGCGCGAAGGATCCACAGGATTCCGGCGACGGGCGCGGGCTGTGGTTCACCTTCGCACAGGAGGCCGGCCACTACTGGGGCAACGGCGCGACCGGGGTACATTTCCGGCTGGATCACGACGGTGACGGGCTGTCTTTGTATGTGAAAAAGGCAGACGATATGAGCGACAGTGAACAAAATGTCTATTTCCCGTCGGCATCCATCGGCCTTAAGGGCTGGCCGGCGACCCTGACCATGCAGTTCAGCAAGGTGGACGGCAATTATGAAATGGACATCAACGGCACGGTGATCAAGCTGCCGGCCGACAAGATCGATGCGAACCTGTCCCCGTCCGGCAAGTGCTATTTCACCTTCGGGATATATAAGGAAAAGGGCGGCAGCGGTTCGCTGTCGGTGGCGGAAATCAGCAACGCCAACGCGGCCGAGCCTACCGATCCGCCGGCTCCGCCGGAATCTTCCGATCCGGACGGCTCGCAGCCTGGAAATCCCTCCGGCAATCCGGCCAGCACGCCTACAACCAAAGCCCCCACGACCAAAGCCCCCACCACTACGGCGTCCGGCGATGCCGACGGCACAGGCGGCTTCAACTGGGTTCCGGTGATTATCGTGGCGGCGGTCATTGTCGTGCTCGGCGGCGGTGCAGCGGCGTTTATTCTGATCAAAAAGAAAAAATCCGCTTCGTGACGCACGGCGGAATATTTTTAAGGGCACTGTAAAGTAAAAATGAAAAAGTAGAACCCGAAAGCACAGAAAAACTC
>CAJKBW010000028.1 GCA_905198295.1 uncultured Oscillospiraceae bacterium
GCCGCCGCGCACATTGGTCGCCGCATTTTTGAACGTGAACGTCACCCCGCCGGCCACGCTGTCCGAAAATGCGATCTTATCGCCCCAGCCGGTATATCCCAGTTTCATGGAGGCTGAGGAGGGGGCGTAGTACTGCCGGTCTTTCGTGCCGGTAGAGATTTCCCCGCTTATGCCCTCCTGGCAGGGAACTGTGCCGTCATGCACCGCCACCAAATCAATTGCCAGCGTACAGGAACCTATACCAGACAACGAAAAATAGCATTTGCTCAGATCGGTCAGGCTAGTCGCCGCCTCCACCTGTGCCCTGGTCAGCATACCGCTGACCCCTGCCATTGTCAGCGTCCGGCTGCCGTCCGCATCCGGCGCACTGATTTGGAAATCCCATTCCTTGCCCGCGAGATTCTCCGCTTTGAGCGCATCGCTTTGCAGAATAGTTTCATAAGACGGCTGAACCGTGACGGTACCGGTATCTGTGTCGAGCCAGAACATCAGCACCGGATTGTTGCCGGAAAAATCCGGAACCGTTTTATTGCCGATAATCAGAGCAAACGTGCCCTTGCCCGCCTGCACCTCCCGGAGATTGTCAAACGTCAGATGCAGACCGTCCAGCGTAAAGCTGCGGCTGGCCATGCCGCCGCGCACATTGGTCGCCGCATTTTTGAACGTGAACGTCACCCCGCCGGCCGCGCTGTCCGAAAATGCGATCTTATCGCCCCAGCCGGTATATCCCAGCTGGAAATCTGCTGCCGCAACCCCGTAATGTACCCTGTCACCGGATACATCGGCGGCGCCGGCACCGGCGATCAGCCCGGAAAACGGCTGAGCCAAACTGCCGGCAAAAAACACGCACGCACACAGCACCCGCCAAAAAGCGGCAAAACGGCGTTTTCCCTGTTTCATCCTGTCTCCCCCTTATTCTGTCGATTGTATTTTCAGTATACCAATCCGGAAAAAGAAAAGGTAGGATTATCCGGCAGAAAATTTTATATTAACACATGCGATCCGGCAATAAAATGTAAAAAACTGGATTTGTAAATCCTTTGTGGATAGTCTATACTGGAATTAATTTCTTATATCATTCGATTTGGAAAGGAGAAAAGTGCATGAAAACCATTTTAGGCCGGCGGTATCTTCCGCACGCCTTTCCACTTGAAGTGCTGCACTGTGTCCATGTGGAACGTCCTAGTACGCTGGTTATGCACTCCCACGATTTTGCGGAACTTACCGTTGTACAGTCCGGTCACGCCGTTCACCATGTACGGCTTCCCGACGGCACAGCTTTTTCCTATCCGCTGTCGCCCGGACAGGTATTTCTGGTCAATCTTGGGGAAGAGCATACCTTCGCTTTGCAGGGAGAACCGCTAACAGTGGAAAACATTCTGTTCGATCCCACCATCCTTCGGTATCTTCCTGTACAGATGAATGAAAATCTGTCCGGAGCACAGCTGCTTTTCAGCCCATCCCTGCCTTATGCCGAACGGTATCCCTTTCACCCAATCACCGACCCTATGCGGCTGGAGCTTCTGAGAACCTATATCCGCCTGCTGAATCGGGAAACTTCGGGCCGTTCGGCAACCGGCGATGCCGCCTGCCTGCTGCTGTTTTTTCTGCTGATCAACACCATCGGACGCTTTCTGGAAGAACACGCCGGTCCGGTCGGACACTATGCCGGTCCGCCGCACATTCTCCGTATCATCGATCATCTGGAACAGCACTATAACGAAGACCTGACACTGGAAAAGCTGGCGCTGGATTCCGGATACAGCGTGCGCAGTCTCACGGCACAGTTCAAGCAATGTACAGGCGAAACCGTTATCGGCTTCCTGCATCGCCTTCGCATCGAAAAAGCGTGTTATTATCTGTCCTGCACCGCCATGAGCATCACCGAAATCGCGCTGTCGGTCGGGTTCAATAATCTTTCCTTCTTCAATAAGGTGTTCAAAGCACAAACCGGGCAGACCCCTTCCCAGTATCGTACAGCCCTCAAGCACTCCCTATGCACCAGTCCTCTGAAGATAAGATAAGCCGGCTCGAACCCGCTTATCTTAAGCCCTCGGCTGAGCCAGTAAAATAAATACCAACAGGAAGCTGTTCTATGGAAAAAGACAGATGGCTAAAACCATCTGTCTTTTTGTTTTATTCCCAAAAAAACACATACCATCGATTAACAAGGGGAATTACACCGGATGGCGGTCAAAAATCCCGCTGCCGTCGTTCTCGGATTCGGCGGGCGTCAGCCCGCCTGCATCCTGTGACCTTGTCAGCAAGACTTCTGCTCCGCCATCCGGTCTTTCAGAGTTTTTCGAGTGGAAAAAGGGAAGCTGACAAGGCGAACGAGGCCGCCCCGGGCTGGCGCCCGGCAACGAGGACAATGCTGTCAGCGCCTGCTTTTACCTCGAAAAAACGCAAGTCCTTTGTTAACCGATGGTACCAAAGTGTATGGGCTTTTATTTATTCCCCGCGGTTCATCAGTGCGGAAAACGCCTTGTGTGCCATATAGACGTCAAGCTTGGAAACAACCTCAAACGGCGCATGCATCGACAGCACCGGTACGCCCATGTCCACAGTATCGACATCGAGGTTGGCGATATACATCGCCACCGTACCGCCGCCGCCGGCGTCCACCTTGCCGAGCTCGCCGATCTGCCAAATGATGCCCTGGCCGTCCATCAGCCGGCGCACCCGGCCCATCAGCTCTGCGGAAGCGTCCGAGGTACCGGACTTACCGCGGGAACCGGTGTATTTGGTCAGTACCACGCCCTGATTGAGCTGCGCGCAGTTGCGCAGTTCCGCCACATCGGGATAGATCGGATCAAAAGCGGCGTTTACGTCGGCCGACAGGCATACCGAATTCTGCAGCACATGCCGCCCTTCCTCGCCAAACGCCGCGGCAATATCCGCGATAAAGTAACGCAGGAACGCCGACTGCATGCCGGTATTGCCCTCGGAACCGATCTCCTCCTTGTCCGCCAGAATGGTCACCGCGGTGAAGGCCGGATTGTTCAATCCCAAAATAGCCGTCAGCGCCGGATAGGCGCATACGCGGTCATCGTGCCCGTAGGCGCCTATCATGCTGCGGTCAAGCCCGACATCGCGCGCGCGCAGCGCCGGCACCGCTTCCAGCTCCGCCGACAGGAAATCGGCCTCTTCCATGCCATATTTTTCCTCGAGCAGCTGCAGGATGCGCAGTTTGACCATTTCGCTGCCTTCGTCGTCCCGGAACGGCCGGGAGCCGATGAGGATGTTCAGATCCTCACCGCGGACAACCTCAGTCGCGGTGCGTTTCATCTGCTCTGTCGCCAGATGCGGCAGCAGATCGGTCACGCAGAACACCGGATCACTCTCATCCTCACCGATGCAGACGTTCACCGCCGAACCGTCCCGGCGGACGATCACGCCGTGCAGCGCCAGCGGCAGCGCCGTCCACTGGTATTTTTTGATTCCTCCGTAATAGTGGGTGTCAAAATACGCGAGATTGTGATCCTCATACAGGGGGTTGGGTTTGAGATCCAGCCGCGGAGAATCGATATGCGCCGCCGCGATCGAAATACCGTCGGTAATCGGCCGGCTGCCGATCACCGCGAGCACCAGCGACTTGCCGCGGTTGCTGTAATACACCTTGTCTCCGGCCTTCAGCGGCGCCTTCCGGTCGAAGGCGCGGAAACCCGCCGCTTCGGCAGCCGCCACCGCAGCGCGCACCGCTTCCCGCTCGGTTTTGGCCGCGTCGAGGAATTTCTTGTAATCCTCACAATACCGGTCGGCCTGTGCGATTTCCTCCTCGGAGAGCTTCATCGCGGCCTGCGTCGGCTTATAGCAAAGCTTCTCCTGCAAAAGCGCCGCAGCGCTTTTTTCCTTTTCCATGTACAATCCATCCTTTCCCGTTCTCGGTATTATTGTCTGCCGAAAGCCTTCATTCTATGCCATACAGATGTCGATACATTTCCTGTGCCTTGAGCACCTTTTCCACATACTGCCGCGTCTCCGGATACGGAATTTCCTTCAGCGTGCGCCCGTCGTCTGAATACATCTCGTCGGTCAGCCAACGGTTGACATTGCCCATGCCGGCGTTATAGGCGGCAAGCGCGGTTTCCCGCACCCCGTACATCTCCTCGAGCAGGGCGAGCACGCACGAACCGTAATGTATGCTCGTCTGCGGATCGAAGCGTTTTTCCTGCGGTAGCTCCTCTTCCACTCCGCAGCGATACTGCGCCCAGCTGAAGGTGTCCTCGGTCAGCTGCATCAGCCCGACCGCACCGGCGGAGGAAACCGCATCAGGATTGAACTCGCTTTCGGTACGGATCACCGCATACAGAAGAGATGGCGGCAGCTCGTATTCCTCCGCATACGCCTCCACATACGCCTCATACTCCACCGGATACGCGCTGCGCATGTAGCGGATGTAGCCTACACGCAGCCCCCATGCCGCCAGAGCCAGCAGCACGAGCAGCAGCACAAGTTCCAGCCATACCGGTATACGGCGGCGGCGCGTATCAGCCATGCGACCACTCCCGAATGTCGTCTGCAAGGGCATTGGCCGCCGCATGCAGTGCCTCCAGGGAGCCGTCGTTGTAAATGACCCGGTCAGCGCGGGAAATATAGAATTCTTCCCCCTGCTGCGCCGCCATGCGTTCGCGCGCCTGCGCTTCGGTCAGGCCGTCCCGCTGCATAATCCGCTGCAGACGGCGTCCTGCCGGCGCCACAACCGCCGCGGTAAACTCGCATACAGCGTTCATGCCGCTTTCAAACAGAAGTGGCGCATCCAGAATGGCCGCCGGCTCACGCATCTGCTCAAGAGTCATCAAAATCTGCTTGGTACGCTCAATGATATACGGATGCGTGATGCTGTTGAGCAGCCGGGTATCCTCAGGCGTAGCAAAGGCCCGTTTGGCCAGCTGCCGCCGGTTGAGGCTGCCGTCCTCCTGCAGGATGTCCTCGGAAAACTCCTCCGCCAGACGCTTCAGGCATTCACTGCCCGGTTCCACAACCTCCCGTGCCAGCGCATCCGCGTCGATCACCGGGATATGCCGCTCCGCCATCACGCGGGAAACCTCACTTTTTCCGGAGCCTGTCGGACCGGTCAGTCCCACCAGATAAACCTTTTCAATCAAGATGGATCACCTCGAATCCGGCTGCACGCAGCAGCCTGTTATAAACCGCCAACCCCACGCCATCTTCCGATGGACAGGCGGCGTATACCCGTTTTGCCCCGCGTTCGTCCAATGCCCTGAGCGTATCGAACAGACGCTGTGCCTGATCGGCCGCGTTGTCCCGGCGGCCGTAGGTCACAAAGGGCACCTGCAGCGCCGTCTCCTCGCCGTCAAAACACATCGCCGTCACCTCCGGCTCCCGGCCGGCGCGTTCGTTGACAAAGGCGGCGAAAGCCTCCGGCGTTCCGCATACCAAGGTCACCTGCGCCTTCGGTGCGTAATGCTTGTATTTCATCCCCGGCGACGCCGCTACGGCGCCATCACGCAGCCGGTGGGTCACCGCGTCGTCCACCTCAATCGCGCCAAGGGTGCGGCGCAGCATATCCACCGTAACCGCGCCCGGACGCAGCAGCCGCGCCACATCATGGGTCAGATCCACCACCGTGGATTCCAGTCCCACCGAACAGACCCCGCCGTCCAGCACCGCTTCGATTCGACCGTCCAAGTCGTCCAGCACGTGCTGTGCGGTCGTCGGGCTGGGACTGCCGGAACGGTTGGCGCTCGGCGCCGCCAGCGGCACGCCGGCCGCCAGAATCACCGCCCGCGCCGCCGGATGGGACGGCATGCGGATCGCCACTGTATCCAGTCCCGCGCTGACAACTGCCGGCACCCTGCCGCTGCGCGGCAGGATCATGGTCAGCGGTCCCGGCCAGTAGTCCCGGGCCAGTGCTTTGGCTGCCTCCGGCACCGCGGTCACCAGCGGCAGCATATCCTCCCACCGCGCGACATGCACAATCAGCGGGTTGTCCTGCGGCCGTCCCTTTGCCGCAAAAATCTGCCCGACCGCCTGTGCGTCGAGCGCATTTGCCGCCAGCCCGTATACCGTCTCGGTGGGGATGCCCACCAGACCGCCGCCGCGCAGGATCTCACCCGCACGCGTGACGTCCTCCGACCGGCTGCACAGCCGCAGCGTTTCACCTTGCTTCATTCCGATACGCCTTTCCTTCTGCTGTTTCTCGTTTCCCGTCTGCATCTTCAACCGCATCGCTGTCCCATCGGCACTAGGCTTCCTCGGCCGATTTGAGCTTTTCAGCCCGGTCGGCGGTGATCAGTGCGTCGATGATCTCATCGAGGTCGCCGTTCATAATCGCATCGATCCGGTAAAGGGTCAACCCGATACGATGATCGGTCACCCGGCCCTGCGGGAAATTGTAGGTGCGGATGCGTTCGCTGCGGTCGCCGGTGCCGACCTGTGAGCGCCGGTCGGCCGCAATCGCCGACTGCTGGGCGCTGCGCTCCTTTTCGAGCAGCCGTGCACGCAGCACACGCAGCGCCTTATCCTTGTTTTTGTACTGGCTGCGCTCATCCTGGCATTCCACCACCATACCGGTAGGCAGATGGGTCACCCGGATAGCGGAAGAAGTCTTGTTGATATGCTGCCCGCCCGCCCCGCTCGAGCGGAAGGTGTCGATCTTCAGGTCGGCGGGATCAATGTCCACCTCGACCTCCTCGGCCTCCGGCAGCACCGCCACCGTCGCGGTGGAGGTGTGTACCCGGCCGCCGGCCTCGGTCTCCGGCACCCGCTGCACCCGGTGTACGCCGCTTTCAAATTTGAGCCGGCTGTATGCGCCGTCCCCGGTGACCTCAAAATGGATTTCCTTAAGCCCGCCAAGCTCGGTTTCGTTGGCCGAAACCACCTCCACGGCGAAACCGTGAGCCTGCGCATACATGGAATACATCCGGAACAGCGACGCCGCAAATAAAGCGGATTCCTCACCTCCGGCGCCGCCGCGGATCTCCATGATCACGCCGCGCTCGTCGTTCGGGTCGCGCGGCAACAGCAGGATTTTCAGCTCCTCCGCGCTTTTTTCGGACAGCGTGCGGTTTTCTTCCAGCTCGCGGTCCGCCAGTTCGCGCAGCTCTTTATCGCCGCCGCTTTCCTCAAGCAGCGCAAGCGCTTCCTCGCACCGCCGGCAGGCCAGCGTATATTCGCGGTATTTCTCCACAATCGGTTCCAGCGTCCGGCTCTCCTTCATCAGCCGGGTATATTCCTCCACATCCGCCGTCACCGACGGATCGTACAGCTTCTGCGCAATTTCCTCATAGCGCTTTTCCACTTCGCCGAGCCTTTCAAACATGCCGATTTCTCCCCTTTTACGATCTTCTGGCGGATGTGCCCACAGCAGCCGGTTTCCGATAATCCGCAAACCGGTCCCGCAGGCCATATGCCCCTTCCGGGTGAATCGACACCGCTACCCTTCAGCCGGCGGCTCAGGCCGTTCGATGCGGCGGATATGCCGCTCGATTTTCAAACGGGGAACGAGCATTTCATGGCCGCACCCCTCACATTTGAGCCGAAAATCCATTCCCACCCGCAGCACCGCAAACCGATGGCTGCCGCAGGGATGCGCCTTTTTCATCTCCAGCGTATCGCCTACACGCACATCCATGCCCGTTTCCTCCTTTCTCCGATAATACGCAATGACGGCCGGAACCGCCATTGCCAGCGGAAACGGTTCCGCGCCCGTATCTTTCCATCCATATGCGGAAAAATCCGGCCGCATTCGCGGCCGGATCAGCACTTTTTCCTTGCCGCAAACGCGTCTTTATCCAGATTTTCCGCGGCAGCCGCTACCCCTTTTTCCTGCTCACACGGTAGCCTTGGAAAAAGGCCAGGCAAAACACCATCGGGATAACCGCAAAACCGGCGTTTGCCCTGCCGCCGGTATACAGCACGTATCCCGCGCCGGCGAATGTCAGCACAGCAAAAACAATGCCAAGCACCAGCAGCACCGTCTTCATGGTATTCCCTCCGCTATATCCGTTATAAACTCGTCAGCGTCAACTGCCCTTCCTTGTCAACGGTCAGCGACACACCGGACAGCGGCGCATCCGCATGCTCCACGATCAGCGAGGCCAGCTTATCCTCTACCTGCCGCCGGATTACATTGCGCAGTTCACGCGCACCGCTTTTGCTGCCGTGCGCCAGTTCCACCAGCCTGGCCGCCGCCTCGGGCGTCCACATGAACGCCATTCCGCGCTCCTCCAGCGGACCCTTCAATTCGCCGAGCATCAGATCGGCGATGCGCAGCAGCGCGTCATCATCGAGCGGTTTGAAGAAAACCACTTCATCCACACGGCCGATGAATTCCGGCCGCAGGAAGTCGCGCAGCGCCTTCATCGCCTTGTCCTTGGAGGCCTGTGCATCGGTGCGGCCGAAGCCGACCAGATTCTCCTGGAACTGGCTGCCGGCATTGGAGGTCATGACGATCACGGTGTTTTCAAAATTGACCACCCGGCCGTGCGCGTCGGTTACGCGCCCTTCGTCAAGGATCTGCAAAAGGATGTTCAGCACATCGGGATGGGCCTTCTCAATCTCGTCGAACAGCAGTACCGAGTACGGCTTGCGGCGCACCTTTTCGGTAAGCTGCCCTGCCTCATCGTAGCCGACATAGCCTGGCGGCGACCCGATAAGCCGGGAAACCGCGTGCTTCTCCATGAATTCCGACATATCCAGCCGGATCAGGGTTTCGGGCGTATCGAACAGCTCGGCCGCAAGCACCTTCACCAGTTCAGTCTTGCCCACGCCGGTGGAGCCGACAAAGATGAAAGAGGCCGGCCGGCGGCGGGGACTGATCTGCACCCGGCTGCGGCGGATCGCCGCAGCGACAAGCGCCACCGCCTCATCCTGACCGATAATTTTTTCCCGGAGATGGCCCTCCAGCTCCGCCAGCCGCGCCAGCTCGTTTTCCCGCACCTTGGAAGCGGGGATCCCGGTCCACAGCTCGATCACGCCGGCGAGATCATCCTCGGTCAGCGGGTTTTCGGTCGCCTGCACCCGGATGGCTTCGCTGTTCTGCTCCACCTTCATCAGCTCAGCGCGGGTGTTGGCCAGCTTTTCGTAATCGATGGTTTCCTGCGCCATCTCGGCTTCCTCATCCTGCCGAAGTTCCTCGCAGCGGCGCTTAAGATCGGCATAATCGTCCGCCGCCTTGTTGCGCAGCGCCGCGGCCGCACAGGCCTCGTCGAGCAGATCGATCGCCTTATCCGGCAGAAAACGGTCGGTAATATAGCGCTCGGACAACACGACTGCCCGGCGCAGCAGCGCCTCCGACACCTTAACCCCGTGAAATGTCTCGTAATAGCCACAGATCCCCTTCAGCATCTCCACTGCATCGTCGATGGTAGGTTCTTCCACCTTGACCGGCTGGAAACGGCGTTCGAGCGCGGCGTCCTTTTCAATGTGCTGCCGGTATTCGTTGAAGGTGGTCGCGCCGATCACCTGAATCTCCCCGCGGGAGAGCGCCGGCTTGAGGATGTTCGCAGCCGACATGCTGCCCTCCGCATCCCCGGTGCCGACGAGATTGTGCACCTCGTCGATAAACAGGATAATATTACCCTCCGCGCGAACCTCGTCCACCAGCCCCTTGATGCGGCTTTCAAACTGACCGCGGAACTGGGTTCCGGCCACCAGCGCAGTCAGATCCAGCAGATGCAGTTCCTTATCCCGCAGGCGGGACGGTACGTCACCCGATGCAATCCGCAGCGCCAATCCCTCCGCGATTGCGGTTTTGCCCACACCGGGCTCGCCGATAAGGCAGGGATTGTTTTTGGTGCGCCGGCACAGGATCTGGACGGTGCGGTAAATCTCACGTTCCCGTCCGATAATCCGGTCGATCTTACCCTCGCGGGCACGACCGGTCAGATCGGTACAATACTGGCCGATAAATTTCCGCTTTTTTTCCTTTTTCTTTTTTTCTTTTTCCGCGGCCTTGTCGCCGGCGTCAGAAGGATGCCCCGATGCCGCCTGTGCGCCGTCGGTACCGCCCTGCAGGTTTCCGAACAGCTGCTGCAGAAACGGGAAGGTGGCTGCGCCGCCCGGTACAAAACCTTCCTCCCCTTCTTCTTCAGTCTGCGCCATCATCTCGGTAAGCTGCTCATCCATCTGCTCGACATCCTCATCCGAAATTCCCATCTGATGCAGAACGTCCTCCACCGGTTTGATGCCGAGCTCCTTTGCGCAGACAAGGCACAGCCCCTCGTTGATCGATTTATCCCCCTCCATGCGGGTGATAAACACCACCGCGGGGCGTTTTTTGCACCGTGAACAAACCATACCCGCCTACCAAACCTTTCCGGCGGCCGGATTCACCGCCGCATGATCCATCCCCGCTTTCACGCGGATGTGCCGGAATTCTCCGGCTTGTCCTGCTGCACCGGATTTTTCCGGATGCGGCAATATACTTTCATGTAATTAAAAAACGCAAACAGCATCAGTGCCGCTACAATCGACACCAGCACAATCGACAGCCACAGCGGCATGCCGTCCCAAAGGACGATCAGCGCCATAACGCCATAGAAAACAAAGGTAGATACTTTGCCATACCATTTTGCGCCCTGTATTTTTTCTCCCCGATGCAGCAGAATTAGCCCGCCGATCGACTGGCCGAGTTCCTTGACCACGCAGATGATCAGCAGCGGGATCAGATAGGTATTGCGGATTGCCAGACAAAGTACCACCGTAACCTGTGTGAGCTTGTCGGCGATCGGGTCAAGCAGCTTGCCCAGATCGGTGATTTGGTTAAACTTCCGGGCAATGATGCCGTCAAACGAATCGGTCAGCCCTGAAAGCACCAGGATACCAAGCGCCCAGTACAGCAGATAGTTATCCGGACCGCTGCACAGATAAAGCACCGCAAATGCCGGGACAAGTGCAATACGGAACAGCGACAGAGCATTGGGTATGGTCATTTTCCATTCAATCGAAACCATAATACAATTCCTTTCGGCAAAAGGCCTGCGGCCGTCTGCCTGAATGTTACCTCACGTTCTCCAGCACCGATTCAAGCGTTCCGGTAACCGGATTGATCTGCGCAACCGCACTGACGAGAACGGTACTTTCGATATCCTGTTGGGAAATGAGCGCATTCTCTGTCGTGGAAGCGGCCATCATCTGCATCACCGTGACCGCGACCAGCCCCAGGACAACACCCTCTACCGCGCCGAGCAGCGCACCGAGCAGGCCGTCCGCCTGCCGCAGCAGCGGAAGACGGAACACCTTGCTGATCAGGTTGGCGAGGAAATGCGCGATAATCATCAGCACGATAAACAGCAGTAGGAAACTCACCATCCGGATCAGCAGCACGCCGACCGGACGGAATACGTTGTTGACCAGAGCGTCTGCCACCGCATCGGCCGTGGTGCCGACCACGCCGCCCAGATGCGCCGCAATTTCTTCCGCAGACCCTGCCCCACAGGCCGCCAGACCGTTTGCGATCGGCCCCGGTAGCTTATCGAGAAGCGTCGTGAGCTGTTCATTGAGGGTGGCCGCATCAGCGGCAGTAATGTTTTCCGCCGCAAGCTTCTGCAGACCGGGCGCCACCGCGGCATCAAAAATCGGCGCCGCCACTGCGGCCGCGATTCCCCAAGCCGCCAGCATAGCAAGAAGACTGCCGCCCAGCCGCAGCAGGGACTTGACCAGCCCGCGTTTATAGCCGATCACAAGCATCAACAGGAAAATTAGTATGACCGCCGCATCCAGTATATATGCCATGTGGTTTGACCGTCCCTTCCTTCAGGCCGAAGCCTTATGTATAGCAGAATATGCACATGCGCCGGAAAATCGAACCTGTGCCCCTGCAAAACCACTATCGGAAACGATTCTGAGCCGGATTTCTCTGATTATCTTATCGCAGTATACCATATTTTTCTTTTTGATACAACTATCGGTTCGCAGGAAAATCGGTGTATAATCCCGAAAGATTTTCTTAAGACGGCGCTGTATGGCAGGGATTGTGTGGCAACACCCGCATACGCACCGTTTTGCCGGTACAGCAAGCAGTAAAAGCAACGGGCAACCCGGATACCGGCATAAAGCCGGCACCCGGGTTGCCCGTTTTCTGCTTTTATCCCACCCGGCGCAGCTCAGCCAGGCCGAGCGTTACCAGCGTATTGCCCACCTTTTCGACCCGCTGGCAGTCCTGTTCCACCTCGATTGGTGTGCCCAGGCCCTTGAGATCGGCTTTGTACAGCCCGCCGGAAACCAGAAGCAATGCGCCATTGTGGACGGACACCACCTGCCGGAAATCCTCGTCAAAGGACGCGGTAAAGGACACATCCCCGGTGGGCAGCACCATCATCAGCTCTCCGCCCTTGCTGCTGCCGTACTTCTGCAGTACCAGCGCCGCAGAGTCCTCGCCGATGGAAAATCCCGCCAGCTGCCGGTCATCGTACGTCTTCTTTTCAAACAAAGCGCCGTTCGGCTTGGCGACCCAGATGGCGTTGTCGCCCACCGCCGCCACCGTGCCGCCGGCAAAATAGTCCACCCCCAGCAGCATGGTTTCGCTTTCGGTATGTGTCCAGGGAGCCTTGTCCGGAGCACTGAGGTCGTAAACCTTCAGCGTCGAAGTGATCGCACCGCCCTCGGCGGATACGCCTGCCACCGCCACCTGAGTACCGTCCGGACTCAAGGCAACATCCACCGCCATCATGTCGGCGTCCTCCGTCCGGAACAGCTGCTTGCCTTTTTTGCTGTATACCACCACTTCGGACAGAAAACTCTGCGATGCGGCGGTGACAAAGGCCATCTGCCCTTTTTTGTCAACATCGGCCGCCAGAATTTTATTGCCCAGCGGCACATCCAGAATCTGCGCCACCTTGTTGTTTTCATCCACCGCCTGGTTGTTGCTGGTCACATTCAGAATCGTTTCCGCCCGGCTTTCCAGCCGGAATCGGCTGCCGCCCAGCTCCGCAACCAGCGCATATTCCCCGGCAGCACACAGCTGTGCGTTGCTGTAACCAAGTGTACG
The DNA here is from genome assembly GCA_905198295.1 of uncultured Oscillospiraceae bacterium. Classification (GTDB taxonomy): domain Bacteria; phylum Bacillota; class Clostridia; order Oscillospirales; family Acutalibacteraceae; genus UMGS1591. The sequence goes on from CAJKBW010000028.1 coordinate 12,956, forward strand.
GCGCAGCAGTTCGGTGCCGTTTTCCTTATACATCCGGAAATCTGTGTCGGTCAGGACGGCGAGATTGCCGCCCACCTCTTCCATACCGACCACTGTTCCGCCGGACAGCTCCACCGGAAAACTGTCGTTTTTGCCCTTGCCGGAAAAGGTGTCCTCAATCCAGACAATCAGGTTGGCCGGCGACAGCTTATCCCAATTCTGCCACACCAGATATACCGCCAGTGCCAGCGCCGCCAGGATAATCAGCCTGGAAATAACGCGCAGCACCCGGCGGCGGCGCCGGCGAGACTGCCGGCTGACCTCTCGGACGGGCGAAGACTCGACGCCTTCCTCATCCGGTGCATCCGCCGGCACCTGCAGGCTATCGCGGATCTTTTGATACGGCGATTCCCGTTTCCTCCGCTTTTTTACCCGTAAATCCTGTTTTTTTGCCATCGCCCGCGCCTCCTTTCGTCAGTTTATCCCGTATTCTGTCGGATAAAACACCCTGTCGAGCCATAATCCACATGCCGGCGCAGTAAATCCCGCGCGACTGCGGTCGCATGAAGCGACGATCGCCGGCAGTTCTTCCACTGTAAGCCGTCCCGCCGCGATATCCAGCAGCGTACCGGCCATAATCCGCACCATGTGGTACAAAAAACCATCCGCTTCCACGGTAAAGAGAACCATATCCCCCTCTCGTGTAACCTGTGCGCGGCGCACCGTGCGCACCGTATCCTCCACCGTACTGCCGGACGCACAGAAACCCGCGTAGTCGTGCCGGCCGATAAACGCCGCCGCCGCACGATTCAGCACGTCCTCATCCATCCGCCCGCGCCGGTGCAGCGCACGCCCCTCCCAAAAGGGATTGCGTGCCGCCGCGTTCCAGATGCGGTAGACGTACCGCTTGCCCATCGCGGTATAGCGCGGGTGAAAATCCGCCGGCACCTCGCGGCAGCCATAAACCGCGATATCCGCCGGCAGCCAGGCGTTGAGCGCCAGCACCAGCTTGTCCGGCGGCAGTCGGCTTTCGGTATCGAATGCACAGCAATACATATCCGCGTGCACCCCTGCGTCGGTACGGGAGCAGCCGGTCAGCCCGGCACGCACCCCGGTCACCCTTTCGATCGCGTCTTGTACCGTCTGCTGCACCGAAACGGCGTTTTTCTGTACCTGCCAGCCGCAGTAGTGCGTCCCGTCATACCGCAGGATCAGCAGTCGTCTGTGCATGGTCTTCCTCCTTGGCCCGTTCAGATCGATGCCGGAATCACAAAGTTCAGCGCGATGATGCCGCCGATAAATACGAGCAGCACTGCAAACGCCAGCCAATCCCGCGCCGCATAGTGCAGCTGTTTCATCCTCGTGCGGCCCGCGCCGCCCTGGTAGCAGCGGCATTCCATTGCGATCGCCAACTCATACGCCCGCCGGAATGCGGATACAAACAGCGGGATCAGCACCGGGATCAGCGCCCGAATGCGCTGCAGCAGTCCACCGCTTTCCATATCGGCGCCGCGCGCCTTCTGGGCGGACATAATCTTGTCGGTTTCGTCGATAAGCGTCGGGATAAACCGCAGCGCGATGGTCATCATCATCGCCAGCTCATGCACATTGAGATGAATTACCTGCAGCGGCCGCAGCAGCCGCTCGATGCCGTCGGTCAGCGCGGTCGGCGAGGTGGTGTAGGTCAGCAGCGAGCTGCCCGCGATCAGGCAGAGGATGCGTATGGCGATGAATACCGCCGTCACCACGCCCTGCACGGTGATGTGGATGAATCCCCAGTCAAACAGCGGATCGCCCTTGACGTAGAACATGTTGATCAGCGAGGTGAACAGGACGATCGGCAGGATCGGCTTGACGCTTTTGAAAATGAGCCGCAGCGGCAGCCGGGAAACCAGCACCGCCAGCACCAGCAGCGCGATAGCCGCCGCTATGCCGACCCAGTTGCGCGGGATGAACACCAGCACGATGTAGCCGATGGTCCAGATCAGCTTCATTCGGGGATCCATCCGGTGCAGCACCGAGTTGCCGGGGAAAAACTGACCGATTGTGATGCCGTTAAGCATGCGGCGCACCCCCTTTTTTCAGCAGGGGCAGCAGCCGCTCGACCGCCTGTCCGACGGTGTAAGCGTTGTCGCCGGGATCCAGTCCCTTTTCGCGCAGCAGCATGAATATCCGGGTCACTGCCGGCACCGACAGCCCGATCGCCTCCAGCTCGGCCGCACGGGAAAACACCGCCGGGGTGCGGTCGTACATCGCGATTTCCGCCTGATGCATCACCAGTACCTTGTCGGCCACCCGCGCGACGTCCTCCATACTGTGGGAGACCAGCAGTACCGTCACATCCTTTTCGCGGCGGTAGCGGCGCAGCTGTTCGAGCATCAGGTCGCGGCCCTTCGGATCGAGACCGGCGGTCGGCTCGTCAAGGATGAGCACCTCCGGCTCCATCGCCATCACGCCGGCGATCGCCGCGCGGCGCTTTTCTCCGCCGGACAGCTCAAACGGCGACTTTTCGAGCAGTTCGGGCTTGAGTCCCACGAATTCGGCCGCACCGCGCACCCGCTCATCGATTTCCTGTTCGTTCAGCCCCATGTTTTTCGGACCAAACGCGATATCCTTGTAAGTGGTTTCCTCAAACAGCTGATGCTCCGGATACTGGAACACCATACCCACCCGGAAACGCACCGCCCGGATCTTTTTCGGTTCCTTCCAAATGTCCTGCCCATCGAGCAGCACCTGTCCAGCGGTCGGGCGCAGCAGTCCATTGAGGTGCTGCACCAGCGTGGACTTACCCGAGCCGGTGTGCCCGATCACCCCGACGAACTCCCCGCGCTCCACCGTCAGCGAAACCCCGTTTATCGCGGTCTTTTCAAACGGCGTGCCCGGCGAATAGATATAGGTCAGGCCCTTCGTTTCAATCAGCGGCATTGCGCGGCCCCTCCCATACCAATGATAGCGCTTCGGCGCATTCCTCCGCCGTCAGGATCCCGTCGGGCAGCGGTACGCCGGCAGTGCGCAGGCGCTCACACAGCTCGGTCGGCTGCGGCACATCCAGCTCCACCGCGCGCAGGCGTTCCACCTGCGAAAAAATGTCCCGCGGTGCGCCATCCATCAACACATGGCCGTCGTCCATAACCACCACACGCTCGGCCTGCACCGCTTCGTCCATGTAGTGGGTGATCAGCACCACCGTAATCCCCCGCTCACGATTGAGGGTGTGGATGGTGTCCATCACCTCACGCCGGCCCTGCGGATCGAGCATCGCGGTCGGCTCGTCGAGCACAATGCATTCCGGCTGCATCGCGATGATACCCGCGATGGCAACCCGCTGCTTCTGCCCGCCGGACAGCTTGTCCGGCGCGTGCAGGCGGTAGTCGTACATCCCCACCGCCCGCAGCGCATCATCCACCCGTTCCCGGATCTCTGCCGGCGGCACGCCGAGGTTTTCCGGCCCGAAAGCCACGTCCTCCTCCACAATGGTGGATACCAGCTGGTTGTCGGGGTTCTGCAGCACCATGCCGACGATGCGGCGCACGTCAAATTTCCGGCTCTCGTCGCTCGTCGGGATGTTCTTGACATACACCGTACCGCCGGAGGGCAGCAGGATGGCATTGAAATGCTTGGCGAACGTGGATTTGCCCGAGCCGTTGTGCCCGAGCAGCGCGACAAAGCTCCCCTGCCATACCGACAGGTCGATCCCGTCGAGTACGGTCAGGGGCGCCTCATTTTCACCCATATCGTATTGAAAATGCACATCCTGTGTACGGAGGATCGCCTCCTCCTCACGAATTTCCACCTGTGCGCCCATTCCTTTCGTCACCGGGTTTTCCATCCTGCTGCCAGATCGCGGTCGCGCCGCACGGCAGCACCAGCCCGCTCGCGGTCACCGGCAGGCCGATCTCGTCCGAACGCACCTGTCCGCCCCACCGGGGCAGAATGAGCGCGCCGAGAATATACTGCATCACCGACGGGGACAGTCCCGCGGTGTAGGAATTGATCGCAAAAAACAGTGGTTTATCGCTGAGCAGCGCCGTGCACTGCTCCACCAACCCATAAATCTGCTCCTCGAGCTTCCACACCTCTCCGCCCGGCCCGCGGCCGTAGGACGGCGGATCCATCAGAATCGCGTCGTAAGTGTTTCCGCGCCGCTGCTCACGCTGCACGAACTTGCCGCAGTCGTCCACCAGCCAGCGGATCGGCCGGTCGGCCAGCCCGGATGCCTGCGCATTTTCCTTGCCCCAGGCCACCATGCCCTTCGACGCGTCCACATGGGTCACCGTCGCACCCGCCTGCGCGCACGCGAGGGTGGCCGCGCCGGTGTAGCCGAACAGGTTGAGCACCTTAACCGGCCGGCCGGCACCGCGGATAAGCGCGCTCATGTAATCCCAGTTGACCGCCTGCTCGGGGAACAGGCCGGTGTGCTTGAAGCCCATCGGCTTGAGGCGGAAGGTCATCCCGCCGTAGCCGATCGACCAGACCTCCGGAAGCGGCCGGCGGTTTTCCCACGCCCCGCCGCCGGAGGACGAACGGATGTAGCGGGCAGCCGCCTGCTTCCAGCGGGGATCGCGGCGCGGTGTATGCCAGACCGCCTGCGGATCCGGGCGGATCAGCAGAATATCACCCCAGCGTTCCAGCCGTTCGCCATCCGAAGCGTCGATCAATTCATAGTCTTTCCACCTGTCCGCCGCTCTCATCCGTTTTCATTCGCTCCTTTAGTCTTCCGCCGTAATCGACGCCTTGATGCGCTCGGCGATCTCCACCGCGCATTTGTTGATCTCGTCAAAATCGCGGCCTTCCACCATCACCCGCAGCAGCGGCTCAGTGCCGGAAACCCGCACCAGCACCCGGCCGTCGCGGCCGAGGCTGTCGTTGGCGCCGCTGATGTAATCGGCCAGTGCCTTATCCTCGGCATAACGAGCTTTCTGCTGTGCATCCGCCCGCACATTGATGAGCACCTGCGGATAGCGCTCCATCACCGACGCCACGCGGGACAGCTTCTGTCCCTTTTCGCGGCACAGGGAAAGTAACTTCACGGCCGACAGCTGACCATCGCCGGTGGTGGCGTGATCGAGGAAAATGATGTGGCCGGACTGCTCTCCGCCGATCTTGTACCCGTGCTCGCGCATCTCCTCAAGTACATAGCGGTCGCCGACCTTGGCCGCGATCGGCTTAACCCCGTTAGCCTCGCAGCAGCGGAAGAAACCGAGATTGCTCATCACGGTAACCACCGCCGCGTCGCCATCGAGCTGACCTTCCGCCTTCATCTGGACCGCCAGCGCCGCGATGATCTTGTCGCCATCGACCAGATTGCCCTCTTCATCCACGGCCAGGCAGCGGTCGGCGTCGCCGTCGAAGGCGATGCCGGCGAAATAGTGCAGCTTTTTGACGAACTCCGCGAGCTGCTCGATATGGGTGGAGCCGCAGTTTTCGTTAATGTTGACGCCGTCCGGCTGATCGTTAAGGAAAACGCAGTCCGCCCCGAGCAGGGAGAATAGCCGCCGGGCGGTGGCGCTCGCCGAACCGTTCGCGCAGTCCACCGCGATCTTCATGCCGCGCAGGTTGACGTCGGTCACTGCAGCCACGTGGCGCACGTAGTCGTCCACCGCCTTATCGCAGCGGGAGATGCGGCCCACGTCCCCGCCGACCGGGGTGGGCGGCGTCTGCGCGCCGTCGAGCACGATCGCCTCGATTTCCTCCTCGAGCGCGTCGGACAGCTTATATCCCTCGCCGTTGAAAATCTTGATGCCGTTGTATTCACAGGGATTGTGGGAGGCAGAAATCATCACGCCGGCGTCCGCCTTATACAGGCTGACCAGATACGCCACCGCGGGGGTCGGCACCACGCCGAGCAGCTCGACGTCCGCTCCGACCGAACAGAAACCGGCAGCCAGCGCAGCCTCCAGCATGTCGGAGGAAGCGCGGGTGTCCTTGCCGATCACCACCCGCGGGCGGCCGTGCTTGGTTTCGATGAGCACCATCGCCGCCGCGCGGCCGATCGCCATCGCCTGCTCACAGGTCAATTCGGTGTTGGCCACGCCGCGCGCGCCGTCGGTTCCAAAAAGTCGTCCCATAATCTGTTACCTCTTTCGTCAAAATTTAATCGGAGAAGGTCATCTGGACCGCTCCCGCACCGGGTGCACCGCCCGCATAAGGGATGCCCAGATGCTGATAAGCCGCCGGCAGCACCACGCGTCCGCGCGGTGTGCGGCTGATGAAGCCGATCTGCATGAGATACGGCTCATAAACGTCCTCAATGGTTACCGCTTCTTCGCCGATAACCGCCGCCAAGGTGTCCAGCCCGACCGGGCCGCCGCCGTAATGCTTGATCATCGCCTGCAGCATCCGCCGATCCACCATGTCCAGCCCCAGCTCATCCACCTCCAGGCGATCGAGCGCCTTTGCGGCGGTTTCGGCGTTGATTTCGCCGTTGTTCATCACCTGCGCGAAATCCCGCACCCGTTTGAGCATGCGGTTGGCGATACGCGGCGTGCCGCGGCAGCGGGAGGCGATCTCCAGCGCGCCGTCATGATCGCACGGGATGCCGAGTATCCGCGCGCTGCGCGCGACGATTTCGCCGAGCTCCTCCGGCGTGTACAGCTCCAGCCGGAAAATCACCCCGAACCGGTCGCGCAGCGGTGCGGAAAGCTGTCCCGCACGGGTGGTCGCACCGATGAGGGTGAAACGCGGCAGCGGCAGATGGATCGATGCCGCCCCCTGGCCCTTGCCGTTGATGATATCGATGGCGAAATCCTCCATCGCGGGATACAGGATTTCCTCCACCGTGCGGGGCAGCCGGTGAATCTCGTCAATAAACAGCACGTCGCCCGGCTCGAGGTTGGTCAGCAGCGCCGCCAGATCTCCCGCACGTTCGAGCGCCGGGCCGGAGGTGATGCGGAAATTGACCCCCAGCTCCGCCGCGATGATCGCCGCGAGGGTGGTTTTGCCCAGACCGGGAGGGCCGTACAGCAGCACATGATCCAGCTCCTCGCCGCGCAGCTTAGCCGCGTCGATGAACACCGACAGGTTTTCCTTGACCTTCTGCTGTCCTATATATTCTTTGAGCTGCCGCGGGCGAAGAGGGTTGTCGCCGTCATCCTCCGGCAGCGCCTCCATCGACACCATGCGGTTTTCATAATCCATTTCCATGCTGGCATTCCTTCCCTTTGCCGGTGCCCGTCCCCTTACGGGCAGTTATTCTGCAGGCGGCCCATTTCTCCGGCAGCACAGCCGCCGTGTATTTTTCTCCCGCCGGCTCCTCTTGGGCACCTTCGGCATACCCGCCTGTCGCCTTCCTTACCTTTTTTTCGCCATCGCCTTGAGCGCCTCACGCACCAGCGTTTCCACCGGCAGACTGCTGTCCAACCGGCCGACCGCCGCGCTTGCTTCGCCCGGCGTAAAGCCGAGCACCGCCAGCGCGTCCACCGCCTGCGCGGCATTGCCAGAGGCGGACACCGGTCCCGCTTCCGCCGGACTGAAGCCGGCGGAAGCCTGCAGCTTGCCGACCTTGTCCTTGAGTTCAAGAACGATGCGCTGCGCAAGCTTTGGCCCGACTCCCTGTGCACGAGTGAACGTCTTGTAATCCCCCGCCGCCGCCGCCAGCGCCACCTTTTCCGGTGACAGCTCGGACAGCACCGCAACTGCCGCCTTCGGCCCGACGCCGGAAATCGAAGTCAACTGCTTAAAGCATTCCAGTTCGCCCTGATCGGCAAAGCCGAACAGCTCGATAGCGTCCTCCCGCACCGACATCATCGTATACAGGGAAGCTTCCTCCCCCACTTTCGGCAGCTGACGGGCGGTGTTCATCGTGATATAGCACCGGAAACCTACGCCTCCGCACTCCACCACCGCTATCCTCGGCTCCATATGAATCAGCGTTCCGCGGACACTGTACAGCATGGCCGCATCCTCCTTTGTTCGGGCCGCAGCATACGGCGGGAAACCGCCTGACTAACGGCCGGCCTTATCCTTCTGTCTGCGGTGTCGGCCGTTCCGGCAGTTCTCCGCAGCAGCACTTAAAACGTCCTCTGCACGATGCTGCGCTTGAGCGCGGTACCACCCATCTGCCCGTGACAGATGGCAATCGCCAGCGCATCGGCGGTATCGTCCGGCTTGGGCACTTCCTTGAGGCGCAGCAGCCGGCGGGTCATTTCCATCACCTGGGGCTTTTCCGCCCGGCCATAGCCGGTAACCGCACTCTTGACTTGCAGCGGCGTGTATTCAAACAACGGTACGCCCGCCTTGCGGGCCGCCAGCAGGATCACGCCGCGCGCCTCCGCCACATCGATGACGGTCTTCTGGTTGTTTTTGAAATACAGCTTTTCCACCGCCAGTGCGTCGGGTTTATGTCGGGCGAGCAGCACCGTCAGCTCATCGTAAATCTGCTCAAGCCGCAACGGAAAATCCTCATGCGCGCGGGTGAGCACCGCGCCGAAATCCAGCGGAGTAAACCGTGCGCGCTCGTAGCGCAGGCAGCCCCAGCCCACAATCGCATAGCCGGGGTCGATGCCGAAAATAATCAAACCGCGCCCGCTCCTCCCTGCCTGCGCACCCAAAACCGGGATAACCCAGCCCGACGGCAGTTTTACATTTGATTATAGCATATTCTCCCGACATCAGCAATATTTTGTTTTGATCCTTTTTCGGCCATAAAAAAGCCCGGGGAGATTCCCCGGGTCAAAAAATCTACCGATCCTTCACCGGTGAAGGACCGTCCGTCCAGTTTTTCTCGCTGTCCTCCATAAACTGCGTAATGCACGTCAAAAAATCGAGCTTGACCGGTGCAAACGCCTCGAACGCCTGGCAAAACGCCTCCATGCACTCCGGGGTCTTTTCCGCCATCAATGCATTCGCCAGCCGTTCAAAATCCGCCGGCTGCTGCGCCGCTTTAGGCAGATAAGCAAACTGCGATTTGTGGCAGGGGAACAGCACCCGGTTGTATTCGAGCACATATCGTGCGGCAAAAAATACTGTTTCGGTTACGCTGCGCTCGCGCAGATAAGGTAGGCAAACATATGGCTCCTCTTTTTCGTAAACAATGATTTGTCAGCCGGCCGGCTCCTCCTGCTTTTGCGACGGCGGCATGGCCGGTTCCGTCTGTGTATTGTCGGATGGCGACAGATTCTGCTCCTCGTCGGTTGCCAAGGTCGGTGTGGTCGGATTTGTCGTATCCTGCATACCCGCCGACAGGCTTGTCTCCTCCCCGGCCGGTTCGGCATCTTCCGCGCGTTCCAAACTCAGCGCATAGCCGCCCAGCTCCCGGAACAGACGGAAAAAGCGCTCACGGTTATAGCTGACCCTTCCCCGCAGCGGATCACAGACCGTCACGGTTGACTCGTCGTAACCGAGCAGCACCATGCAGTGCTCATTTCCCGGCCACGGAAAGTATTCATCCGTATACACGCCGCCGCGCTTGATATACCAGCCGGGCAGCGGCACAATCTCCTCCAGCCACATTGTGGACCAAACGCACAGCGGATGTCCGCTGTCCACCACAGCCAGAATATCGCTTTCGGAGGCCCCTTCAAACACCCGAACCGCGTGGGGACCGCCGGCCTCATCAATGCACCTCTGTATTGTGTCCTTCAACCCTCCGGGGAAAATACCGTATCCACCCTCGGTAGCCGGATTTCCCAAAAACGCCTCGCTCGGATGCAGGGCATACTGACGCCCGTTATAATATTCCAAGGCTGTTTTGGGGATCGCCGCCGCCAGCCCGACCATACTGACCGGATATCCGTATGCCTTGAGCAGCATGGACGCCGCTGTCGTTTCACAGCCGCTAGGCAGCTCCGGATTCTGCAGCAGCACCTCCACATCCGCCGGGCTTTCGCCCGTCTGGCTCCACTTGCCGCGCACCGGCGACGTGGTCGGCGGCGATGAATCGGAAGTATCGTTCGGCTGCGTCGTCGTCTCCGCCTGATTCTCGGTCGTAGACGTTATCGTTGTCGTACTTTCGTCCGACGGGGCGGTGGACGGCTGCGTCGCCCCTGCTGTGTCTGCTGCATCAGACGTAGTCCTGGACTGTTCGTTCAAAAAAGTGGGGATTCTGCCCGCTTCGCCGCCGACCGTGTGGCAGCCGCCGAGCAGGACGGCCGCGGCAAGAATGGCCAGCCAGTCGCACAGCCGCATTTTTCTGCACCTGTGGGTATTTCGCTTACCTTTCCGCATTTTCATAAGCCCTGTCCCTTAACTCTTACTTTTTTAGATCCTTGTTCCCGTCTGTAATCTCCCGTTGTATTTAGCTATTTTACCGGATTCGCCGGTGAAATTCATAGCTTTTTTCCCATTATTTCTCAAACCTTGTCCATTCCCAAAAAGTAACCTTATTTATCCCCGCGGATGAGCAGCCGCAGCGCTTCCACGGCAGTTTCGGCTGCCGATACCGCCCCTTCGGCAGCCCGCGGGTTCGGCATACCTGCCTTTTCACGCTCCTGATTCCAGACCGCCTCCAGTACGCAGCCCGCCCGGAATCCCAGCGAGGCGCCCACAATATACAGTGCCGCCGACTCCATCTCGGAAGCGAGACAGCCGCCCCTGAGCCAAGCCTGCCAGCGGTCGAGCAGTGCATAGGAAACCGGGGAGGCCTCCGGGGAATGCTGGCCGTAAAAGGAATCTTTGCAGTGCACCACACCGGCATGCACCCGCCGGCCGGCCGCACGGGCGGCTCGCACAAGTGCCGCGGCAACCTCCATATCGGCCACAGCCGGGAACTCGATCGGCAGATATTCCCGTGACGTGCCTTCTGCGCGTATCGCGGCGGTAGCGACGACCACATCGCCGCCGACCACATCCAGCGCCATGCCGCCGCAGGTACCTACACGGATCATCGTGCGCACACCGCAGCGGTACAGTTCCTCCGCACAAATCGCTGTGGACGGCCCGCCGATCCCGTGGGAGATCACCAGTACCCGTTCGCCCTCGAGGCGCCCGGCAAAGCTGCGGTACTCACGGCTGCAGGCAAGAAAAACCGGCTCATCGAGCCGCTGCGCGATGCTTTCCACCCGTCCGGGATCACCGGTCAGCAATGCATACGGCGCCCCCTGATCAGGTGCCAGCCCAATATGATACATTTTTTCCGCATTGAAGTCCATCTGCCGCATCATCTCCCTCTTCTGTTTGCCTTTTTCTTATTATACCATACTTTTTTCGCGTATAGATATATATCGTGTGAATTTCTCACTAACTTTTTTTGCTTTTCCTGTCCGGCTTTGCTATACTAATAAAAAGATAGGTAAAAAACATTCTTAACTTTGCAGAAAGAAGGCATAGGCAATGATCTGGTACAGCGAACCGCTGGATAAGGTATGTCAGGAGCTGGAAACCGATCCGAAAAGCGGCCTGACCGAAGAAACCTTGCAGCACAGACGGGAGCAGTACGGTGCAAACAAGCTTGGGGAAAAACCGCCGCGCAGCTTCATCCTGCGTTTTTTCGACCAGATGAAGGATGTCATGGTGATCATTCTGATCATTGCGGCGCTGGTATCCCTTGGACTGAGTGTATACCATGCGCTGACCGGCGGTGAACCGGACTGGATTGAACCGATTGTCATCCTCGTGATCGTGGTGGTCAACGGGATACTGGGGGTAATTCAGGAGAGCAAGGCAGAAGCCGCGCTGGCAGCGCTGAAAAACATGAGCGCCCCCTCGGCAAAAGCGATCCGCAGCGGCGTAAAAGCGGTGGTGAAAGCGGCCGATCTGGTACCGGGCGACATCATCGAGCTGGAGGCCGGCGATCTGGTGCCGGCGGACTGCCGGCTGATTGAAAGCGCAGGCCTGAAATGCGATGAATCCTCGCTGACCGGCGAATCGGTGCCGGCGGACAAGGCGGCTGAAGCACAGGTGGAAACCATTGCGCCGCTGGGAGATCGGGTGAATATGGCGTATTCCGGCTGTGCGGTCACCTATGGGCGCGCACGTGCGGTAGTCGTGGATACCGGCATGAACACCGAAATGGGCAAAATTGCCGCCATGCTGGAAAACGAAGAGGAAGGTGCCACTCCGCTGCAGCAGAAGCTCGCGCAGCTGGGCAAATATCTCGGTTTTCTGGCGCTGGGCATCTGCGCAGTGATCTTTATCGTGGGGCTTATCGACGGACTGCCGCTGCTGGATATGTTTATGACGGCGATCTCACTGGCGGTCGCGGCCATCCCTGAAGGGCTGCCGGCGATTGTCACCATCGTGCTGGCGATCGGCGTGCAGCGGATGGTGGCCAAAAATGCGATTATCCGCCGGCTTCCGGCAGTCGAAACGCTCGGCAGCGCATCGGTGATCTGTTCGGATAAGACCGGCACTCTTACTCAGAACCGTATGACCCTGACCCGGGTGTTTGCGGCCGGACATATGGTGGAGCTGGACGATCATCCGAGCGAAGGGATAAAGGCACTCATCAAGCTTGCCGCACTGTGCACCGACGGCACCGTGCGTATTGAGGATGGTCGGGAAACGCATATCGGCGACCCGACCGAGACCGCAATCGTTGCTTATGCGCTTAAATGCGGAATGAGCAAGGAACAGCTCAGCGAGGATCACCCCCGCCTGGGAGAAATCCCGTTTGATTCCGACCGGAAGCTGATGACCACCATCCACTGGATCGAAGACCATATGGTTGTGGTGGTCAAGGGCGCGCCGGACGTGCTGTTCGCCCGCTGCGTCAGCGGAGATATTGAGGCTGCCGCGAAGGCGAATGAAGAGATGGGCCGGGACGCGCTGCGGGTGCTTGCGGTCGCGTATAAATACATCGACCATCTGCCGGTGGAATACAGGTCAGAGGATCTGGAAAACGGCCTGACCTTCGCCGGTCTGGTGGGCATGATCGACCCGCCTCGTCAGGAAGCGGCGGACGCGATCCGCGAGTGCGACGCCGCCGGCATACGCACCATCATGATTACCGGAGACCATGTGGTAACCGCGTCGGCAATTGCGCGGCGTCTGGGCATCCTGCATGATGACAGCGAAGCGATCACCGGTGCACAGCTGGCGGAGCTGAGCGACGACGAGCTGTACCGGAATATCCGGCATTATCGCGTATACGCGCGGGTATCACCGACCGATAAAATCCGCATCGTCAAAGCCTGGCAGCGCGCCGGAGAGATCGTCGCCATGACCGGCGACGGGGTGAACGACGCGCCGGCGCTCAAAGCGGCGGATATCGGCTGCGCAATGGGCATCACCGGCACCGATGTAGCAAAAGGTGCGGCAGATATGACCCTGACCGACGACAATTTCGCCACCATCGTTACGGCGGTACGCGAAGGCCGCGGTATTTATGACAATATCAAAAAATCGGTGCATTTCCTGCTGTCCTGCAACCTCGGTGAGATTCTGACGGTGTTCCTTGCAATGCTGCTGTGGCGGGAAACACCGCTGCTGCCGATCCAGCTGCTGTGGATCAACCTGGTCACGGATGGCCTGCCGGCGCTCGCACTGGGGATGGAGCCGGTGGAAAAGGATGTCATGACCCGTGCGCCGCGTGCGAAAAATGAAAGCATTTTTGCGCACGGTCTGGGGATTTCCGCTATCTGGCAGGGCATGATGATCGGCCTGCTGACGCTGGTTGCCTATTTTGTGGGCTCCCGCATCTTCACGCTCGACGGCGGCGCACTGAATATCCCGCTTGGCGAGTCGATGGCGGTCGCCACGCTGGCGATCGGCCAGCTGGTTCATGCCTTCAACGTGCGTTCCACCCATTCGCTGTTCAAGGTGGGCTTTTTCTCGAACAAATATATGCTCGGCGCGTTTGCCGGCTCGCTGCTGCTGATGCTTGCGGTACTGCTGCTCCCCTTCCTTGCGCCGATATTCGGCGTATCCGCAATGACCGGTGTGCAGTGGCTGATTGTCGCCGGTCTGTCGCTCACTCCGCTTGTGGTGATGGAAGTGTATAAAGGGATAGCCGCGCTGGTGCGCCGCAGCCGGAAAACGCCGCCCGCTCAGGAGACAGCAGAGGAAGAATATACACCGGCGGCCGCAACTCCTCGCACAGATACTATCTCGAAAGAAGCAAACACTCCCGCAGCGGACGAATCCGAACCCGCAGCGAAAGAACTGCCGAAGGAAGAACAACCGAAAACGGAATAAGAAAACGGATTCCCCGTCGGAGAATTCTCCGGCGGGGTTTTTATGCGCAGATATCCCCAGCCGCTCAGTGCATGTCGGCAGACATACTTTTGCACAAGGCCGCGGCGCAGTGCCCGCCTGCTTCAGCGCCCACTATTTTGCTCCCCCTGCCGGCCGCCGTATACGCCGGCTCGGATGCCGCCGTTCCTCCGGCGATTTCATGCGGTCCCGCAGCACTTTTGCCCGCAGGGCGTTGAGCTCACTTTCCTCCGGGGTGAGGTATTCGCATTCGTCGCAGCGTCCCTGTATATCCAGCGTCACCCGGTCCAGCACGCAGAACCCCTTCTGCCAGTACAGACACCAGAGGTTTTCGCAGGCAAGCCCCCGGTTGGCCAGATCGATTTCGTTTGGCTCCATAACAATTCTCTCCGTACTATTCAGAATCCTTCTCCTCTGGCTTAAAGGCCGCACCGCGGCCCTCTCCCTCCGCATACTGCGACAGGGCGAAATCCACACATTGGTTAATCAACTGGCTGCGGCTGAGCGAAAAACGGGCAGCCAGTGCGTCCACCTGTTCAATCTTCCGGCTGTCCAGCCGAATCGTGACCGCTTCCTTTTTGTATGGCTTGGGAATGAAAAACTCCACGGCGCTTCACCTCAATTTCCATTGTAGACGATCGCCGCGCACAAAAATAGAGGCAGAATCCGCCGCTAAAAATGGTTGGAAAAATGAATACCGCATAAACCCGCTTGACAAGGCGGAAAAGGCGTGCTAACATAATCTCAACACGTTGATGGGGACGCTTGTCCGCCCGCTTTCTCCCAGAGAGCACCGCATCTGCTGCAAGCGGCGCAGAAAGTCCGGATAAAGCCACCGCCCCGGAGCGCGCGCCAACCGCCGGAAACCGGCCTAAGGCGTGCCGGTCGGCTCCGTTATCGGCCGCCTGAAGAGCTGTGCCCGCGCACGGCTGAATAAGGGTGGAACCACGAGAAATGCACCTCGTCCCTTTGCCGGGACGGGGTGTTTTGTTTTCCGTAAGTGTCCTGCCGCAATAAAACAGAAAGGGGTTTTGGTTATGCTCAATATCACACTCAAGGGCGGCGATGTCCGTCAGTTGGAGGAAAACACCACCGTCGAAGCGCTCTGCCGCGACATTTCGATGAACCTGTACCGCGCGGCCTGCGCGGCGCGCATCAACGGCGAGGTGCGCGACCTGCGCACCCCGCTGACCGAAGACTGCACGCTGGAAATCCTGACCTTTGAGGATGAGGACGGCCAGCGCGCGTTCAATCACACCGCCTCCCACATCCTCGCACAGGCGGTCATGCACCTGTTCCCGGATACGAAATTCGCCATCGGTCCGGCCATCGACAACGGTTTCTATTACGATTTCGATAAGGAAACGCCGTTCACCGCCGAGGATCTCGAAAAAATTGAAAAGGAAATGGCCGCGATCGCGAAGGCCGCGCTGCCCATCGAGCGTTTTGGGCTGGACATCGAGGAAGCGCATAAGCGCATGGCCGATCAGCCGTATAAAATTGAGCTGATGGATGAGCATGCTGGCAAGGGCGAAGCGATCAGCTTTTATACGCAGGGCGACTTCACCGACCTGTGCGCCGGCCCTCACCTGATGACCACCGCGCCGGTCAAGGCGGTCAAGCTCACCTCCTGCACCGGCGCCTACTGGCGCGGCAGCGAGAAAAACAAGATGCTCTCGCGCATTTACGGCACCGCGTTCCCGAAAAAGAGCGAGCTGGACGCCTATCTGGCGCGTCTGGAGGAGGCCAAAAAGCGGGATCACCGCCGTCTGGGCAAGGAGCTCGGGCTGTTCACCATGCTTGACGAAGGCCCCGGCTTCCCATTTTTCCTGCCCAAGGGCATGATCCTCAAAAACGAGCTCATCAACTACTGGCGCGAGGTGCACACCCGCGCCGGCTATCAGGAAATCTCCACCCCCATCATGCTCAACCGCGGCCTGTGGGAGCGTTCGGGACACTGGGATCACTATAAGAACAACATGTACACCACCGTCATCGACGATACCGATTTTGCCATCAAGCCGATGAACTGTCCGGGCGGCATCCTGGTGTACCAGACCGAAATGCACTCCTACCGCGACCTGCCGATGCGTATGGGTGAGCTGGGGCTGGTGCACCGGCACGAACTGTCCGGGGCGCTGCACGGCCTGATGCGGGTGCGCTGCTTTACACAGGACGACGCGCATATCTTCATGACCGCCGACCAGATCAAGGATGAGATCAAAGGGGTCGTCGCGCTCATCGACGAGGTGTATTCGCTGTTTGGCTTCACCTATCATGTCGAGCTTTCCACCCGCCCCGAGGACAGCATGGGCTCGGACGAGGACTGGGAGATGGCGACCGCCGGCCTGCGCGGCGCGCTGGATGAAATCGGGCTGGAGTATAAGGTCAACGAGGGTGACGGCGCGTTCTATGGCCCGAAGATCGATTTCCATCTGGAGGATTCCATCGGGCGCACCTGGCAGTGCGGTACCATCCAGCTTGACTTCCAGCTGCCGGAGCGGTTCGCGCTTGAGTACACCGGCGCGGACGGTGAGAAGCACCGCCCGGTAATGATCCACCGCGTGGTGTTCGGCAGCATCGAGCGCTTTATCGGCATTCTCATCGAGCATTTCGCCGGCGCCTTCCCCACCTGGCTGGCGCCGGTGCAGGTCGAGGTGCTGCCCATCTCGGAGAAGTATAACGACTACGCCGAAAAGGTGGCGGCAGAGCTTACGGCCGCCGGCGTGCGGGTGGAGAAAAATTTCCGCCCGGATAAGATCGGCTATAAAATCCGCGAAGCCCAGCTGCAGAAAATTCCGTATATGCTCATCGTCGGGGAGAAGGAAGCCGAGAGCGGCACCATTTCGGTCCGTTCCCGCCGTGATGGCGATGCCGGTGCATGCCGCCTGTCGGAATTCGTCGAAACCATCCAAAAAGAGATCAAAGACAAGGCACGGTAACAAAATTTCGCCGCCGGGTCCCGTTTTTTGCCTAAACGGGACCCGGTTTTTCTGTCGGAAATCCACGGGAAAAATCCGAAAAAAGCGGGAAATTCCCCTTGATTTTTCCCCGGAACTGTGCTATGCTATGGGACAGACGTTTGCGGGGTTAGTACATCGGTAGTGCGTCGGCTTCCCAAGCCGAATAGGCGGGTTCGACTCCCGTACCCCGCTCCATACCTGCGGTGAGCCATTGTGCGGCCGCAGGTTTTTTCATGCCTGTATTTGCCGGCATTGCAGCCGTTAACTTTTTCGCAGCATATCCCCAATAAAGCGGAGCCCGGCAGGCATGTCTGCCAGGCTCCGCTTTTGTTTTGCTTTTTTCGGGCGCCGACAGCCTTTTTGTCTCCGGCAGGCCGATGCATTTTCTCATCACGGCAGTTCTTTGCAGAAACGCCGAAAACGGCGGATTCCCGCGGTACACAGCAGGGTTCCGGCCAGTGCTACGCCGCCCCACATTCCGGCGACAACCAGCCAGCCAAAACGTTCAGCCACCGCCCCAATAAGGAACGCGGCCAGTCCGCCGCCAACATAGGTGAAGGTGTTGAGAAGCCCGGATATGAAGGACACTCGGCCATACGGCGCAAAACGCCGCGGCAGACGGCTGAGCAGCATGAAATTCACTCCATGCATACAGCCGTTCAGCAGCGTCATGAACGCCACCGGAATCGCTGGAACTGCAAAAAAGGACAGTCTAAACCCTACGGCGGCCAGCAGGCCGCCGCCAAACAGCAGCGCAGCAGCCGCCGCTTCATTTGTCAGCCATTTTGATATCCAGCTGGCCGCTATAACACTGAAGATGCTGAACAGCGGCAATATAGCGGCGGAAAGAATGGATAGGGAAGTTCCCAGATGATAGCGTTCATTGATAAAGGTGGGCATCCAGGTGGTGATGCCGTCACGCAGGATACCCATCATCACAATCGCCCCCATCAGGGGCAGCAGTGCACTGCGCCGGATAAGCGGCCACAAACCGTTTTTCTGCATAACGGATATTTCATTAGCCGGCCGGTCTGCTGTCTCCACGCGCTTTTCTCCTGTACAGGCTTTCGTGCCGGTGAGCCACACCCCTGTGGCCAGCAGACCGAACACCGCCGGAACGATAAACGCAGACGGCCATCCAGCCAGCAGAAGACATACCGGCACCAGCAGATAAACGGCAACAGCACCGGCCGACGCCGCAGTTGACACGGCCACACAGGCATGCTGGTAATCGGTTTCCGACAGGTTTTCTGCCATTATACGCACAAGCGGCGGCCACAGCATGGACTGAAAAAAGCCGTTAAGTCCCCAAAGCGCTGTCATCCAGGAAATATTCGGCATCACCGGCATAAGCAGATTACAGCCGGCAGTGGCGACAAGGCCGGCGGCAATCATCCGCCGCGGATCGGCAACATCGCCGACCATGCCGCACAGCGTCTGTCCCAGCCCATATGTCAAAAAACTAAAGGTGACTGCCAGTCCCGCTGTTTCGTTGGAAATGTGCAGCACATTCACCATTTCGGACAGTGCAGCGGCATAGTTGGTACGGGTCAGATAGCTGACAAAATAAACCATGCAGCAAAGACACTGCAGCAGCAGGACTCGCTGTCCGGCAGATAAAGACCGGCCGCCCGCTGCACCGCGCATAAGAAAATCCCCCCTCATCCGGCTTCCCCCTTAGCGCAGCAACGGTATGCCTTTTTCCAAATACAGCCGGTATACCGCATCGGAAAGGGCACTGTCGGTTACAAACCGGTGTATCGAGGACAATGAACAGAGCTTCAGCGCAGCCGTGGTTTCAAACTTGGAACTGTCGGCCAAAGCAATCGTTTCATCCGCAATTTCCATAAAGGCGCGCTGCACTTCCAGCAATTCGGGAATATACACGCCTATGCCATACTGAAGCGATACCGCCGACGGGAACAGCAGCGTTTTGGACACATGCAGTCCGCGCAGTGTGTCCACCGTCAGGTGACCGCAGAATGCATTCTCCTCCCGAAGAAAAAAGCCGCCTGCCTGAATAAGCCGGAACCCCTCCACCGGGCAAAGCAAGTCGAAGACCTCCGGCGAATTGGTCACGATCGTCAGTTCCCGGAAACGCTCCCGCAGCACCTGAGCCAGCTCAATGGCGGTACTGCCGGAATCGATGGCTATGCGGTCCCCTTCCTCGATCAGTTCAGCCGCCGTCAGCGACAGCTGACGCTTAGATTCCCTGTTTTCGGAAATGCGTTCAGACAGCTGCGTAAAGCGCTGCATCTTCCGGACCGTAATCGCACCGCCGTGCACCCGGCTGAGCACCCGCTGTTTTTCCAGACATTCCAGATCCCGCCGAATGGTTTCAATAGACACATCAAACTGCTCCATCAGCTCGGCAACGGTTACCGACTGCTGCCGGGCGACCATTTCCGCGATTTTGACCCGTCGTTCATTCGCAAACATATGCAATCATCTCCTATCAAATCCACACAAAGTATACCTGTTTCACTCCGTATTTGTCAAGATAAATGCCGAAAATTAGTTTTAAACGCCTCTACCTGTGGATTTGTGTGGATTTGAATAAGATGCTTTGATGCGGGGATACTACGGCTGAAGCCATCTGTTCAAAAAGGAGGATACAGGATGAAGGTCTTTATTGACCGCAGCGGCTGCATCAGCTGCGGGCTTTGTGCTGAAACTTGTCCGGAGGTGTTCCACATGGCGGACGACGGACTGGCGGAGGTATACGCTGCACCAACCGAAGATACGGCCGACAGCGCCGCGGAAGCGGCGGACAGCTGCCCGGTTTCGGTCATCCATATCGAGGAATAAGCCGCAAAAGACCGGCCCGCTTATACGGGCCGGTCTTTTGCTCAATCCCGGACAAAATACAGCTCCACTTCGTCAGTCAGAGTAAAGCACCTGTTTTCATCCAGCGGCCAGTCG
>CAJKBW010000029.1 GCA_905198295.1 uncultured Oscillospiraceae bacterium
AGAAAAACACGGAATAAATGAAGCGGTACCATAAAACCGGCACCGCCTTTTTCATCATCGGCAGCGAAAAACCGGGGGACAGATAAAATCTGTCCCCCGGTTTTTTATGCCAGAAAGCCTTCGATGATTTTTTCTTCCGCCTGCTCCTCGGTAAGCCCCAGCGTACGCAGTTTCAGGATCTGTTCGCCGGCGATCTTGCCAATCGCGGCCTCGTGGATCAGCGCCGCATCCACATGGGAAGCCTCCAGCGCGGGCTGCGCCGTCACCGTCCCCTGCTCCGCGAGGATCGCGTCGCATTCCGAATGCCCGGTGCAGCGGCTGCGCCCGCGCAGGCAGGAATAAAACTCCTGATGGGAGCGCCCGCGCGCCACCGACCGGGAAATCAGATCGGCGCCGCAGCCCTCACCGTCGAGATTAACCTCAAAATCGGTGCGGGCCGCCTCGTTGCCGTCGGTCATGATCCGCTCGCGTACCAGCAGCTTTGCACGGTCGCCCAGCACCGCCGAGGTCTTGCGCAGGGTGGAATCCACCCCGCCGAGCTGCACCGTATCCATCTCCAGGCTGGCCCCCTCGGCCAGATGCACATCAGTCACCGGATCGATGCGCTTCGCCCCGCTCCCGGAACCTGTCGCGACATGCTTTTCCTGATACAGCACATGCGCGTCCTTTTCGATAAAAAAGCGGTGGATGCCGTTGTGCCGCGCCTCGGCGTCCTCGTCGTTGTGCACGCCGCAGCCCGCCACGATGGTCACGTCCGCCCCCTCGCCGATATAAAAATCGTTGTAAACGAGGTCGTCGAGATCGCCGTGGGTAACGCAGGCGGGGATGTATACCTTTTCCCCCTTGGTGCCGGGCTTCACATGCACCACCAGTCCCGGCGCATCGGCCTTGGAATCAATCTGAATGTTGGCGGTCGACTGCCGTGCGGCACACTCGCCGTTTTCACGGATGCTGAACGCCCCGTCAAAGGAGCCCTTGAAATCGGATACAATTTTCAAAAACTGCTCAGTGATCTTGTTCATTCTTCTGGTCATTCCTTTCCCCGGCTGAACGGCGCTGCGCCGGCTTTCTCAGCGGCCGGCGTGTGTCCGCTCGCGTCCGAGCGGGCAAAGCGCCGCCTTTTCGTCCGCAAGCAGTCCCGGCAGAATCTCCTCCCGCGGGCCGGCCGCGCGCACCCGTCCGCCTGCGATAACGACAATCTCATCCGCGATCGAAAGGATGCGTTCCTGATGGGAGATCACCATCAGGGTGCCGGCACCCTCGCTGCGCAGTTCTTCAAAGGTTTCGACCAGACGGGTAAAGCTCCACAGGTCGATGCCGGCCTCCGGCTCGTCGAAAATCGACAGCTTCGCCCGGCGCGCGAGCACGGTGGCGATCTCAATGCGCTTGATTTCGCCGCCGGACAGCCCGGCGTTCATCTCACGGTCCATGTATTCGTTTGCACATAGCCCCACCTTGCCCAGCAGGCCGCACAACGTTTCTTCGCTGAGCTTCTCCCCCGCCGCAAGTTCCAGCAGGCTGCGCACCGTCAGCCCCTTGAACCGCACCGGCTGCTGGAACGCATAGGCGATCCCGCGCCTGGCCCGCTCGGTCACATCCATGTCGGTAATATCGGTGCCGTCAAAAACAATGCGCCCGGCGGACGGGGTTTCGATACCGGCGATCAGCTTGGCCAGCGTGGTTTTGCCGCCGCCGTTCGGGCCGGTCACCACCACCAGCCGTCCGCCGCCGATCGCCAGATCGACGTCGTGAAGAATGCCCGCGCCGTCCGGCAGCGTCCAGGCAAGGTGTTCGAGCTTCAGCATAAGGGGTTCATCCTTTCCTGTTCCGGGGGTGCCCGGAAACGTCCTGCACCGGATGCGCCGCAGAAAGCTTATTCTGCAGCGCATCCGGTGTTGATTTCTGTTCCGCCCGCCATCCGGCAGGCTTATTTCCGCATCGCCCGCATGGCGTTGAGGATGGCGAGCACCGATACGCCCACGTCGGCGAACACGGCCTCCCACATGTTGGCTAGCCCCGCCGCGCCGAGCAGCAGCACCAGCGCCTTGACCGCCAGCGCGAACACGATGTTCTGCCGCACGATCTGCAGGGTTTTGCGGGATATCTCCACCGCCTCTGCAATTTTGGACGGCTTGTCGTCCATCAGCACGATGTCGGCCGCTTCGATTGCCGCGTCGGAACCCATGCCGCCCATCGCGATGCCCACATCCGCACGGGAGAGTACCGGCGCATCGTTGATGCCGTCACCGACAAACGCCAGGGTACCCTTCGGGGATTTTTGGGTCAGCAGCGCCTCGACCTGATCGACCTTGTCGGCCGGCAGCAGTTCGGCGTGCACCTCGTCAACGCCGAGCGCCTTCGCCACGCTTTCCCCGACCGCCTTCGCGTCGCCGGTGAGCATCACCGTCCTGCGCACGCCCTCGCGCCGGAGCGCTTCAATCGCCTGCGCCGCGTCCGGCTTGACCTCGTCGGAGATCACCAGATGCCCCGCATAGACGCCGTCCACCGCCACATGCACGGTGGTGCCGACCCGGTGGCAGGGATGCCAGGCGACCCCGACTTCCTCCATCAGCTTGTCATTGCCCACGCACACCGTCCGGCCATCCACTTCGGCACGCACACCGCGGCCGGCGAGCTCTTCCACCCGGCCGATACGGCCGCGGCCGATCGCTTTGCCGTAGGTTTCCCGCAGCGAACGGGATACCGGATGATCGGAATCGCATTCCGCGAGCGCGGCGATTTCCAGCAGCTGCGCTTCGGAAACCGTGTCCGGATGAATCGCGGTGACGTTGAACACCCCTTTGGTTAGGGTGCCGGTCTTGTCGAAGACTACCGTTTCCACCCGCGCGAGCGCTTCGAGGTAGTTGCCGCCTTTTATCAGCACGCCCGCTTTTGACGCGCCGCCGATGCCGCCGAAAAAGCTCAGCGGCACCGAAATCACCAGCGCGCACGGACAGGAGATCACCAGAAAGATCAGTGCCCGGTGAATCCATTCCGCCCATTCGCCGCTGAAAAACAGCGGCGGGATCACGGCGAGGAGCGCCGCACCGATCACCACCACCGGGGTATACACCTTGGCAAAGCGGGTGATGAAATTCTCCGCCCGCGCTTTTTTGGCGCTGGAGTTTTCCATAAGGTTCAGGATCTTGGCCACCGTGGATTCACCGAAAGCCCTGGTGACCTGCACCCGGAGGGCGCCGCTCTGGTTGATGCAGCCGCTGATCACGTCGTCGCCCGGCTCCACCTCACGCGGCAGCGACTCGCCGGTCAGCGCCGCGGTGTCAACCGTGCTGCGGCCGCCGCGCACCACACCGTCGAGCGGTATACGCTCGCCGGGCTTGATCACGATGACCTCACCGATGGCCACCTCTTCAGGATCCACCTGAATCAGCTGCCCGTCCGCTTCCCGGTTCGCGTAATCCGGGCGGATATCCATCAGCTTGGCAATCGAGCGGCGGGATCGCCCCACGGCATAGCCCTGGAACAGCTCACCCACCTGATAGAACAGCATCACCGCCACGCCTTCGGGATATTCGCCGGTGGCCATCGCCCCGAGGGTGGCAATGGTCATCAGGAAATTTTCATCGAATACCTGCCCGTGGGCGATGTTGCGCACCGCACGCCACAGCACATCCCAGCCGATCACCACATATGGGACCAGAAACACCAGCCGCCGGATCCAGCCCTCCGCCGGCAGCAGCGCCGCAATCACTAAAAGCGCGCCGCTGACCAGGATTCGCGCCAGCATCCGTTTCTGCTTTTTCGTCACGAACGTTCCCCCCCTTCCCGGTTTTACAGGAGGATCGAGCAGTCCGGTTCCACCCTGCGGCAAACCTTGACCACCTGTTTCATGATGGCAGCAAAATCGGCCTCTTCCGCCGAAACGGTCATTTTCTGGGTCAGGAAATTCACCTTCGCATCCTGTACGCCGTCAATGCGGCGGATAGCCTCCTCCATCTTCCGGGCACAGTTGGCGCAGTCGAGATTTTCCAAAGCATACGTCTTTTTCATCACAGAGCACCTCACATTATAATACGTTTTTGCTGTCAGGGCAATGCCGGAAACGAATTTTTATTCTCCCACGTGTTCGAGTCCCTGATTGATGATGCGGCGGACGTGGTCGTCCGCGAGTGAATAAAATATGCTTTTGCCCTCCCGGCGACAGCGCACCAGCTTGTTGGTCTTGAGCACCCTCAGCTGATGGGACACCGCCGTCTGGCTTAAGCCCAGCAGCTGGGCCATATCCCCGACGCACAGCTCGGCCTCGAACAGTGCGTAGAGAATACGGATGCGGGTGGAATCCCCGAACACCTTGAACAGCTCCGCCAGATCGTACAGCATTTCGTCCGGCGGCATGCCCTCGGTCACCTGCCTGACCACCTCGGCGTGGATGCAGGTATCCAGTTCCGGAAGCGGCTCTCTGGTTTCGTCCATATGGATCTCATCCTCTTTCATATGAATATCTGTTCATATGATATTCTATTTACTTCAAAATGTCAAGCGGTTTTATAAAATAGTTTCGGCAGGCGGCAGAAATTTATGTACGGCAGAGAATTGTCAAAAGAATCCGAACGTGGTAAAATAAAGTGAAGAATTCCAACAATGTGCGAATCTTTGATCGGTACGATGCTGTCTTTCTATCTTCGTACGCTTCAGGAGGCGTTTTTATGCTGGCTAAAAAATCCGCAGCTGCTCTTGCAGCGGCACTTTTTCTGACATCTTTGCTGCTCAGCCTTCCCGGATGCAGCCGTCCTGAGGACCGTATCGGCACCTCACAGGCGGACGCCTCCGCACCGTCCAAAACCACCTCTGCCGCGGAATCGGCCGCCGAAAGCTCTGCCGGCGGTACGGCAGGCGAACAAACCGCAATGACCATGACAACCACACCCGCAGCGCCAACGACAACGGCAGCAACCGTGACTCCCACGACAACGGCGCCAACCGCGGCTCCCACGACAGCCGCCCCGGTCAGGGTGGAGGGCATCACCCTTTCGACCTATGCGGTCAGCCTGACGGTTGGACAGTCCAAAATGCCGATCGTGACCATGACGCCGGAAAACGCCGCGGATAAAGGGGAAATCTGGACCAGCAGCGATACCGGCGTAGCCGCGGTATCCTCACTGGGAAACATCACCGGTATCGCCGCGGGCAGCTGCACCGTCACCGTCACGAGCCGTGACAATCCGGCGGTCAGCGCCGTCGTGGAGGTGACCGTCACCCGCAGCGTAAGGGATGAGCAGGATCGCCAGGCCCGGGAGATCGCCCAGCAGATCGCAGACAGCATCGGGCCGGGCACCGATCTGGAGCGGGTAGGCCAGGCGGCACAGATTGTTAGCGGGTACTATCAGCGGGGTATTCATAAGGAATCCGGGGACAATTACTATCGTCCGTACGGCGTATTTATCGCCGGGGAGTCCTCCTGCGCCGGAACCACGCGCGCACTTGGCCTGGTGCTCGAGTGCATGGGCTATTCCTGGGAGCACGTCAACGAAAACCAGTGGGCTCATCAGTGGTGCCGGCTGACGATGGACGGCCAAACCGGCTGGGCTGACGGACAGATCGGGTTGGCCTACTACGGCGATCACCCGTGGGTATAACCCGCTGAAAAAAGCTTCCCCGGCGCATACGTTGTATGCGCCGGGGTTTTTCTGTCCGTAATATTATCTTTTCACGTGCGGTTCTCCTCCGCCGGTGCGGCCACGCGCCGCTGTCATTCGATCCACTGTACCGGGCCGAGCACGCCGGACGGCGGCATCGCGAGAAAGGCGGAAAAGGCGTCCAGCTCCCGGTGACCCGGATTGTTCCGCACCTCGATCACCAGATGGTTTGTCCCGGTGCGCAGGCCGTCCAGCCGGAACCGGTATGGCGGCTGGATCCGCACCCCGCAGGGAACGCCGTTGAGGGCGACCTCCGCCGTCTCCCCAACCTGCCCGAGATCCAGCCATACCGGCATACCGGTATCGGCCGCCTCAAATGCCGTCTCATACCGGATCGCGCCGCTGAAACGCGGTTCTCCCCGGGATGACGTCACGTCGAACAGCGGGCTGTCCGCGGCCAGCGGCCGCCATGCCTCCCCGCCGGCGTCCTGCAGGGAAATGGTGTACCGCCACGTACAGGACTTCACGCTGCCCCGCGGCTGCCCCGCCTCCTGCGCGGTGTTGTCCGGCCCGAACACAAACGCACGTACCCCGAACGCCTCCAGCCGCAGCGGCATCCCGTCTTCCGGCGCATAAACCGCCGCTGCCGTATTGTCAAAGGCGTCGTAGCACACGCCGGTGCCGGTCACCGGCAGGATCAGCACCGTATCGATCCGCGTACTCTGCTCGTTGAAAAACAGGAAAACATCGTTTTCTCCGCGGCGCAGATGATAAAACCGCAGATACGGGCAGGGCTGCTGCGCGGTGATATCTGCCCAGCCGCGTGCCTGTATCCAGTCCGCAAGCCCGTCCAGCGGCACCACCGTAAACGCCGGATCAAAGCGCCGGGCGTCGCTCCCCTCCGCGGTCGTGCGGCACAGCCCGTCCGCAAACACCACCGGGCAGCCCGCTTTTGCCACCGCCGCAAGGGCTTCCAGCAGCGCCTGCGGCAGGATCTCGCTGTACGGCACGATCAGCGTCGAAAACGGAATGCGGTTGATCACCAGCCGGCCGTTCTCCACCGCAGCCGTCTCCAGCATGTCCGCCGGCACCACGTCGGCATTGAGCTGGCGGCGGGTCAGCGCTTTGAGCACCTTCTGGAACAGCATTTTATCCCCGCCGCACCATTCCGCCTCCGCGTTGTACAGCACCGCCGCGCTGAGCATCGGTTCACCCCCGGTGAGCAGATGGCACATCCGCTGGGTGTACTGCATCAGCCGGCCGAACAGCGGAAACTGCGGATGGCGCCCCTGCGCATAAAAGTGCGGCGGGCAGTCGGCATCCGGATATTTCGGGGAAAATGCGTGCGGCACAAAACGGTTGATGCCGTTGACCAGCATGTGGTCGGTCATCCATTTCATCATCGGCAGCCCTTCCGCCCAGCCGAACGCGCCGTAGATCTCGCAGAGCGCGCGCCCCTTTTTCCGCGGCTGGAGATGGGCGTGCGAGGCGCCCAGGCGCGCGAGGGCATAAGCGAAAAACTCCGGATCGGTGCCCGGCACCCAGGCGGTGTGGGGCATGTCGGTCATGCCGGGCAGCAGCTGGTGCAGCACCACGTCGATGCCGGCCATATCCTGCGCGTCGAGCGCGCGGAAATAATGCCCGGGTCCGATTCCCAACCGCATGTGGGCGTTCATGTCCTCCACCACGTGGCCGATGTATTCCACCCCGTGCGCACGGCACCAGTCTCCCAGCACGAAGGCAAAGCGCTCGCTGTACAGCCGGGTAATCGTGTCCATGTAGGCCTGCCGCAGCCGGGCGCTGCAGCCGTCGTGCGCAAACCACAGCGCCGGCAGCATCGCCTCCAGCTCCCGTGCATCGCAGCCGAGCGACCGTGCCAGCATGCCGGTCAGATCGTCCCCCCACGGGAGAATCAGCCCGGGCTTGCCCACCGTATCGTAATACCCGCTCGTCGAGCTGTTGAAGCCCGGCTCATCCGAGAAAAAGCCGGCAAAGGTATTGCCGAAATAGGCATGAAAATGCGCATAATGCGGCTCGTATACCGCTTCGAGCATCGCGCGTCCGGCCTGCGGGGAGATCATGTGCAGATGGTTTTTCCGCGAATCCGGGCAGCGTGGGGTGCGCAGCACAAAAAACAGCCGCCATACCCCGTCCGGAATATCCCACTCCACCATGCCGCCGCGGATGCGGTCGGTCAGCACGAGCGGTTCGCCTTCCAGCCGGTCGCCGCGTCCGGCCAGCCGGTAGGCGTAGACCCCCACCAGCTGCTCCTCTGCCGGATTGAACCGCTCCGCCATCACGCTGGCGTTCGGCAGCGGCCCGGCCGCATCCATATGGATCTCCCGGATATTTTTCTGCCGCAGGTCGTCCCGTCCTTTCGTGATCAGCCCGTTGGCAAAGCCGGTGGGAAACTGCCGGTCGTCGAGCAGCCACACCCGCATATCCCGCCGGCGCGCCTCCTCCAGGATGAACCCGAAATCCGCCCACCATTCGTCCTCGCAAAAATGCGGATGAATCCGGCTTTCCACGCAGAATTCCCGGATGTGGCTGCGCTGCATGGCGTCGATCTCTTCCCGCAGCACCGCGTGATCCTCCCCATGCTGCCAGAAAAACGGCAGCACATAGCTGCCCTCCTGCCCGTGCAGGCATTCTTCCAGCCGTGTATCCATACCGTTCCGTCCTCCCCGTCTGTCCGTTTGCCTTCAGTATAGGGCGGCATTTCCGCCGCGTCAAGCGGCGCCGGCTTTTTGGCAATTCTCCCGAATGACCGTGCAACAATCAACAGAAAAAGCGCCGGCAGCAACCTGCCGGCGCCTCCTGTTTTCGGTTTACTTAAACGGGTTTTCCCCTGGATAGGGCAGGTTTTTCGGCTGGTTGTAGGCGATGTCCGCCACGCCGAGATACTGGAACACATCGTGCAGCACCCGCCCGGCGTGGCCGAACGCCACGGCGCCGTGATGCGGATAGCGCTTGCCGATGAGCACATGGCGGTAAAAGCGCCCCATCTCCGGAATCGCAAATATGCCGATACCGCCGAACGACCGGGTCGCGACCGGCAGTACCTCACCCTGCGCGATGTAGGCATGCAGGCTCGCGTCCGCCGCGCTCTGCAGGCGGAAAAAGGTGATGTCGCCGGGTGCGATGTCCCCCTCCAGCGTACCGCGGGTGAAATCCGGCGTGCCCCCCTGCTCAAGCAGGCGGTTCTGGATGAGCTGGAACTTGATCCCGCAGCCGTCACACAGCCGGCACTGCGGGGTATTGCCGCAGTGGAAGCCCATGAAGGTATCGGTGAGGGAATACGGGAATTTGCCGGCAATCTCCTGCTCGTACATATCGCGCGGCACCGAGTTGTTGATATCCAGCAGGGTGACCGCACCACCGGTCACGCAGGCGCCGATGTATTCGCTCAGCGCACCATAAATATCCACCTCGCAGGCGACCGGGATGCCGCGCGCGGCAAGGCGGCTGTTGACATAGCACGGCTCGAAACCGAACGCCTCCGGGAAGGCCGGCCAGCATTTGTCCGCAAAGGCGACAAACGGCCGTGCGCCGCGGTTGGCGTCCGCCCAGTCGAGCAGGGTCAGCTCAAACTGCGCCATACGCTCGAGCAGGTCCGGATAGCGGTTTCCCTCACCAAGCTCTCTGGCCATATCGGCGGCCACCGCCGGAATGCGGGCATCCCCGGCGTGCGCCTTGTAGGCGACCAGCAGATCCAGCTCGGAGTTTTCCTGAATTTCCACCCCGAGATCATACAGCGGCTTGATCGGCGCATTGCAGGCGAAAAAGTCCTGCGGCCGCGGCCCGAAAGTGATGATTTTCAGCCCCTTAAGCCCGATCAGCGCCCGTGCCGCCGGCACGAATTCTTCGATCATGGCGGCCACCTCGTCGGCTGTACCGACCGGGTATTCCGGAATATGGGCGCCGAGCCGGCGCAGGCCAAGGTTGTAGGAGCAGTTGAGCATGCCGCAGTAGGCATCCCCGCGGCCGTTAATGAGGTCGTCGCCGGTCTCCTCCGCCGCGGCCGCATACATCACCGGCCCGTCAAACTTCTGCGCAATCAGCGTTTCCGGCGTCTCCGGCCCAAAATTGCCGAGGAACACCGCCAACGCGTTGCAGCCGGCCGCCTTCACCTCATCCACGGCGCGCAGCATATCGCCCTCGTTTTCCACCGTGGTTTTCGCCTCGTAGATGTCGATTCCGCGCGTGCGGCAGGCCTCCGCCACCGCCGCCCGCCGCCGCTGCGACAGCGAAATCACAAAGCAGTCACGGCTGACCGCGATCAGTCCCATGCGCACCTGCGGTATGTTCATTGAAAAGGCCATATTTCCCAACTCCCCCGTACTGGTTTTGGTTTCAGTATACCCGCCCCTGTCCTGACCGTCAAGCGAAAAAGCGGAGCAGGGCAAAAAAGCGGAATCCTGCCGAAATACCGGAGCTTTTTGCAAAACGTCACCACCGCCCGTCCGTCGGCGTAGACTGGGAAAAAAGGAGGAATGGGTATGCGTGCGCGACTTCGTCCGCGTTTTTCCGGCTTTCGCCGGCGTTATTATGGCTATGCGGAGAAAAAACGGATCCGGCGGCGCCTGCGATTGACAGCGCTCGTTGCCGCCGTCTGCCTTCTTGCGGTGCTGATCAATGCGCGCATCGCGCCGCTTCTGCGTGTATACGCCGCAAACGCGGCGCGCTCCGCGATGACCGAGGCGATCAACACCGCCGTTACGAAGGTGATTGACGGCAGCGAAATCCGGTATGCCGATCTCATTCAGGTGCAGACCGACAGCAGCGACAACATTATTGCCATTGAATCGGATATACTAAAAATCAACCGTCTTAAAGCGGAGGTCACGAATGCGGTGCTCGAGGAGCTCAAAAGCGCGCGGTATCATCAGGTGAGCGTGCCGCTCGGCGACCTGCTTGGCGGCAATCTGCTGCTCGGGCGCGGACCGCGCATCCCGGTACGTATCAGCGTCGCCGGCTCGGTGGAAACCGGCATGGAAAGCCGGTTTACCAGCGCCGGCATCAACCAGACCAGCCACCAGATCAGCATGACGGTGCAGCTTGCGCTGTTTTCCGCCGTGCCGGGCAGCGAGGAAACGGTGGATGTCCAATCGCAGTTTCTCATTGCGGAAACGGTGCTCGTCGGCAAGGTGCCGGATTCGTTCACCAATGTCACCGGGGATGACCGGGACACGATCGGAAAAATATTCGATTATGCCGGCACGCAGCAGTAGCGTTTCCGGGAAAAATCTGGTATACTGAGTGAAGTATGTCAACAGAAAGCGGGTTGAACAGTATGGACTTGGAACAGGCGCGCCGGCGTGTGCAGGAACTGCGGGAGGTTATCGATTACCATTCCCGCCGCTACTACGATCAGGATGAACCGGAGATCGAGGACGATGAATTCGACCGGCTGACCCGCGAGCTGCGGGAGCTTGAGGGGCAGTACCCGGAGCTGATCACCCCGGATTCGTATACCCAGCGCGTGCACGGGGAAATTTCCAGCCTGTTCACGCCGGTGGAACACGCCGTGCCGCTCGCGAGCCTGCAGGATGTGTTCTCGTTCGACGAAGTGAAGGAATTCGACGAACGGGTGAAAGAAACGGCAGAAGATGCGGTTTATGTGGTGGAGCCGAAAATCGACGGTCTGTCGGTGGCGCTCGAATATGTAAACGGCGAATTTGTACGCGGCGCGACCCGCGGCGACGGGCAGGTCGGCGAGGATGTCACCGCCAACCTGCGGACAATTAAGGCCATTCCGAAAACGCTCACCCGGCCGGTGCCGCATGTCATCGTGCGCGGCGAGGTGTATATGCCGCGGGATCAGTTCGCAAAGCTGGTGCAGGCACAGGAGGAGAACGGCGAAAAGGCGTTCAAAAACCCGCGCAACGCCGCGGCCGGTTCGCTGCGGCAGAAGGATCCCGCCGTCACCCGTGGACGGCACCTGTCTGTTTTCGTGTTCAATCTCCAGCTCATCGAGGGCGAAACGGTGACCTCTCACGACGGCTCGCTCGCCCTGATGAAGGAGCTGGGCTTTTCCATCATCCCCTTTCATGTGACCACCGCCTCCATCACGGAGGTGCTCGATGAAATCGAACGCATCGGCAGCGTGCGCACCACTCTGCCGTTCGATATTGACGGCGCGGTGGTAAAGGTCAATGACTTTGCCCAGCGCGAACAGCTCGGCAGCACCTCGAAATTCCCCAAATGGGCGGCGGCCTATAAATACCCGCCGGAGGAAAAGGAAACCACCCTGCTGGATGTGGAAATCAACGTCGGCCGCACCGGCGTGCTCACCCCCACCGGCGTGTTTGAGCCGGTGACCCTGGCCGGCACCACCGTCAGCCGCGCGACCCTGCACAATGAGGATTTCATCCGCGAAAAGGCGCTCGCCGTCGGCGATACGGTGGTGCTGCGCAAGGCGGGCGATATCATCCCGGAAGTGGTGCGGGTAACCCGGCATAAGGAGGGCGCACTGCCCTTCGCCATGCCGCACACCTGCCCATCCTGCGGCTCGGAGGTGGTCCGCGAGGAGGACGAGGCCGCGCTGCGCTGCAATAATCCGGAATGTCCCGCCCAGCGGCTGCGGCATCTGATTCATTTCGCCAGCCGCGACGCGATGGATATCGAAGGGCTCGGCCCCGCGGTGCTCGAGCAGCTGGTAAAGGAAAACCTTGTCCAAAACGCCTATAACCTGTTCCACCTCGACCGGGAAAAGGTCGCCGCGCTTGACCGTATGGGCGACAAATCGGCGGATAACCTGCTCGCTGCCATCGAAAAGGCCAGAGATGCCGATCTTTACCGCGTGATTTTTGCATTGGGCATCCGGCACATCGGCCAGAAGGCCGCCAAACTTCTCGCCGAACGCTTCGGCACGATGGAGGCAATCCTCGCCGCCTCAGCGGAGGATATGGCCGCCATCGACGGCTTCGGCGGAATCATGGCGGAAACGGCTGCGCAGTTCTTCGCCCTGCCGCAAAGCCGGCATTTTATCGAGCAGCTTGCCGCCGCCGGGGTCAATATGACCTGTAAGACCGAACGGGCGGACGCCCGCTTCGCCGGCATGACCTTCGTGCTCACCGGCACACTGCCTACCCTCAAGCGGGACGAAGCCTCCGCCATCATCGAAAAATTCGGCGGCAAGACCGCCGGCAGCGTATCCAAAAAGACCAGCGTCGTCCTCGCCGGCGAGGATGCAGGCAGTAAGCTCACCAAAGCCCAGCAGCTCGGCGTGCGCATTATCGGCGAGGATGAATTCCGCCAAATGATTGAGTAAACGGCGAAGCAAAAGAGCCGGGAGGCCTTACGGAACTCCCGGCTTTTTCCATGCCCGCTGCTGCACGGGTTTGGCTATAAGCTTTGCCTGCCGGCATAATCGTCTGCGGCTGATCCCCGGCCTTCCCGCCGCCCAATGTGGCGGCATAATCCTTTCCTCTTCCCGCCGGTCGTACTTTGTGGTATAATGGGGAAAAATCACGTCTGCCGTTCAGCCGGCGGACAGGCAAGCAGGAAGGCAGGAAGCTCATGACAACGCTATATCTCGTCCGCCACTGTGAGGCGGAAGGCAATACCGCCCGGATCTTTCAGGGCAGCATCGACCGCGACATCAGCCCGAACGGCCAAAAGCAGCTCGAGCGGCTCGCGGAGCGGTTCCGGGATATCCCGCTCGCAGCGGTGTACTCCAGCCCGCTTTTGCGCGCCTATAAAACCGCGCAGGCGGTCAACCGCTGGCACGGCCTGCCGATTGTCACCGACGACCGGCTGAAAGAGATCAACGGCGGCGTATGGGAAGGGCGGCCGTGGGCCGAGCTGCCGGCGCTGTATCCCGAGGACAGCCGCCGCTGGCTGCAGGAGCCGTGGAACTTTCACCCGCAGGACGGCGAAGCGATGCCCGCGGTGTACGCCCGCATGGCCGAGGCGCTCACCGCCATCGCCGCCACCCACGACGGCCAAACGGTAGCGGTCGCCTCGCATGGCTGCGCGATCCGCAACGCTTTGTGCTGGGCGCACGGCCTGCCGGTGGAGCAGCTCAACGCGATCGCCTGGTGCGATAACACGGCGGTGGCCTGCCTGGAATTTACGGGCGCGTCGGTGCGTCTGGTCTACGAAAACGATAACAGTCACCTGGATAAAGACGTGTCCACCTTCGAAAAGCAGTCCTGGTGGCGCGCGGAAACCGAAAATCCGTTTGAATGAGAAAGGACGGCGCATATGCGTATATTAGCCGTTGACCTCGGTCTGGCGCGCACCGGTATCGCCGTATCCGACCCGGGCGGCATGATCGCGGCGCCGGTGGGCACCATTGCCGAGCGGCATATGGACGTGCTGCTGCAGAAGGTTGCCGCGGCGGCCGCCGAACAAAAGGCGGAGGCGATCGTCGTCGGCCATCCCCGCAATATGGACGGCACCCGGGGCGAGAGCGCACAGCGGGCGGAAGCGTTCGCCGCGGCCCTGGGCGAAACGACCGGGCTGCCGGTGAACCTGTGGGATGAGCGGCTGACCACCGCATCGGCCATCGGTTATCTCAACATGACCGATACCCGCGGCAAAAAGCGCAAGGCGGTGGTGGACACCGTTGCCGCTACCATAATTCTGCAGGACTATCTCGATTCTCTGCGCCTGCGCAAAGAGCGGGAAACACAGGCGTGAAAAGGCGGCGGCATCGCCGCCTTTTTTGGCGCATACTTTTCCCGGATTTTGGCACCCTAAAACCGAAAACACGGGAACAGGAAGGGGAACGTTCATGCCCACATTTGAAGAACTTTACGAGCAGGTAGCCAAATCCGCACTGGCGGGGGAATCGGAGCAGCAGATCCGCGCCAAAACGCTGCATTTCGACCGCCGTGCGCTGGCCTGTCTGCTGCATCCGGAGAAATATGCCCCGGTATGGCGCACCGGCGACTGCGACTGCACCAGCGATAAAGCCGGCTGCGCGGCCAAATGCCCGTTTGACGCCATGCAGATCGATGACGACGGCAACGTTGCGGTAAATCCCGACCGCTGCGTGGGCTGCTCGGACTGTGTGGAACGCTGTGAGGGCGGCCATTTCACCGTCAGCCGGGACACCGTGCCGGTGCTGCGCGCGGTGCGGGATGGTGACGCGCCGGTTTATGCCATTGTTGCACCGGCCTTTATCGGCCAGTTTGCCGAGGATATCACGCCGGGTCAGCTGCGCGCCGCCTTTAAGGCGCTCGGCTTTGCCGGCATGGTGGAGGTCGCGCTGTTTGCCGATATCCTGACCCTGAAGGAGGCGCTGGAATTCGACGCCACCATCCACACCGATCAGGATTTCCTGCTGACGAGCTGCTGCTGCCCGATGTGGATCGCTATGATCCGTAAGGTTTACGCCCAGCTGACGCCGCATATTCCCGGCGCCGTCTCCCCCATGATCGCCTGCGGCCGGGTGGTCAAACGGCTGGCACCGGGCGCTAAAGTGGTGTTTATCGGGCCGTGCCTGGCGAAAAAAGCGGAAGCGCGGGAGCCCGATATTGCCGACGCGGTGGATTATGTGCTCACCTTCCAGGAAACGCAGGATATTTTCCGCATCGCCGGCGTCCGGCCGGAGGATTTTCCTCCCGACGATCGCGAACATTCCTCCCGCGGCGGACGCATCTATGCGCGCGCCGGCGGCGTAAGCGAAGCGGTAAAGGCAGCCGTTGCCCGTCTCTCCCCTGACCGGGAAATCCCGCTGAAAAGCACTGCCGCCTCCGGCGTCCCCGCCTGCCGCGCCCTGCTGGATAAGCGCAAGTCCGGCGATATTGACTGGAATTTTCGCGAAGGAATGGGCTGTGTGGGCGGCTGCGTCGGTGGGCCGCGCGCCCTGATCGGGCGTGAAGAGGGCGCCGAGCACGTCGAGCATTACGGCGAGCGGGCGGCCTATGCCACCCCGCTGGATAATCCCCATGTACTCGAGCTGCTGAAGCGGCTGGGGTTTGATACCGTCGAACAGCTGCTCACCGAGGACACCCTTTTCACCCGCCATTTTGCCTGACCGCCGTCCGGCACTCAGGCTTTACCGCAGTTTTCCCCCAAAGCCGGAAGAAATCCCCCTTGCGCAAACCGAACAGATGTGCTATTCTAAAGAATGAACATCTGTTCGGTTTTCATTTTGTCTTGGGGAGGGATAGCGCGATGCCGGAGCGTGTGACCGTCTCGGTGCGGCAGCTGGTGGAATTCCTGCTGCGCGGCGGGGACATCGACAGCGGCGCGGCCGGCGGCCGGGACCGCATGGCGCAGGGCAGCGCGCTGCACCGGCGGCTGCAGCAGGAGGGTGGAAAGCATTACCGCCCCGAGGTATTCCTGACCCTGACCCGTGAGGTCGGCGGCGTAACCGTAACGGTGGAAGGCCGCGCCGACGGCATTCTGGAGGAAGAGGACGGCAGCGTGACGGTGGACGAGATCAAAACTACCACATCGCCGCTCGACGGCTTTGCCGAGGATTATCCGGACACCGGGCTTAACGGCTTTCTGAGCCATGATGCGCGGCTGCACTGGGCGCAGGCCATGTGCTACGCCTATATCACCGCGGTGCGCCGCACCCTGAAAACCATCACCGTGCGGCTGACCTATTTTCAGATGACAACCGAGGAACAGCGGCAGTATTTTCATCGGTTTACCCTTGCCGAACTGGAAGCGTTCTATCTGCACCTGCTCGCGCAGTTCAGCCGCTGGGCGGTCATGGCGGCTGTTCAGCGGAAAAAGCGGGATGACTCGCTGCGGGAACTGCCCTTTCCGTTTGCCGAAAAACGGCCAGGCCAGCAGGAAATGATGGACGCCGTGGCGGATGCCGCCAAAAATGGGCAGCGGCTGTTCTGCCAGGCGCCGACCGGTATCGGCAAGACGATTTCCGCTGTCTATCCTGCCGTTGCCGCACTTGGTGCCGGCCATATCGAAAAATTCTTCTATCTGACCGCCAAGGCCAACACCCGCAACGGCGCCGAACGCGCCGCCGAACGGCTGCGGGAGGGCGGCGCGGTGCTCAAAACTATCACTCTGACCGCCAAGGATAAAATCTGCTTTCTTCCGCATCGGGACTGCCGGCCGGAAAGCTGTCCATACGCCAGCGGCCATTACAGCCGGGTCAACGCCGCGCTGGAGGATCTGCTGAAGGGGCCGGACGCCATCACCCGCACCCACGTGGCCGCCTGTGCCGAACGGCATACCGTCTGCCCGTTCGAGCTGCAGCTCGACGCCTCGCTGTGGTGCGACGGGATCATCGGTGACTATAACCATGCCTTCCATCCGCAGGCCTGCCTGCATCGGTTTTTCGATGACGGCGGCGCCTATCTGCTGCTGATTGACGAAGCCCATAACCTGGTTGATCGGGCGCGGCAGAATTTTTCCGCCGCGCTCTCCTGCACCCCGCTCCGGGAAGTAGCCGCACTGCTCCCTCCTGCGGGGGACGCCGCCCGGCTGATGAATAAGCTCATCCGCGGGATGCAGCAGCTGCGCCAAACCTGTCTGCCGGCGAACCATCTCGCGTCCAAGGTGCCGATGGTCAATTTCAACCGGCTGGTCGGCAAGCTTATCGATGCGCTGGACGAATGGCTCGCCCGGCAGGCGGAGCCGGCGCCGGACGCGCTGATGACGGTCTATTTCGACCTGCTGCGCTGGCAGCGCACCGCAGAGGTGTACGACACACACTACATCACCCTGATCGAAACCGACGGCGGCGAGATCACAGCGCAGCAGCTCTGTCTGGATCCCTCCGCCCGGCTGCAGGGAATTTTGGACCGGGTAAAGGCGGCGGTATTTTTTTCGGCCACCCTCTCGCCGATGAGCTATTATATCGATGTGCTCGGCGGCGGCGCACAGGCACAAAAAAAGACGCTCCCTTCGCCATACAGGCGGGAGCATCTCTGTGTCCTGATCGCCGACCGGATTCGTACCGTCTACCAGGACCGTGAAGATACGCTGGTGGATGTGGCCGACTGTATTTATTATACCGCAGCCGCCAGGCACGGCAATTATATGGTGTATTTTTCTTCCTATGCCTATCTGGAGGCGGTGTATGACGAATTTCGGGAGCTGTACCCGCAGATGCACACCGTGCGCCAGACCGCCGGGATGGAGGACGCCGAACGCGAGGCTTTCCTTACGCAGTTCCGGGACGATAACCCGCATACGCTCATCGGCTTCTGCGTTCTCGGCGGGCTGTATGCCGAAGGGATCGACCTGCGCGGCAACCGGCTGATCGGTGCGATCGTGGTCGGTACCGGCCTGCCCGGACTCAGCACCGAACGCGACCTGCTGCAAAGCTATTATGAGCACCGCAGCGGCAACGGCTTCGCTTTTGCTTACCGCTATCCCGGCATGAACCGGGTCCTGCAGGCGGCCGGCCGGGTGATCCGCAGCGAAACCGACCGCGGCGTGGTGGTGCTGATCGACGAGCGCTTCGGTTCTTCCGGCTGCCGGGCCTTGCTGCCGGAGCACTGGCATGGCTATGCGGCCGTGCGTACCCCGCAGGATATTGGCCGTCGCCTTGCCGCCTTCTGGACGGACGCAAAACAGCATGACCCCGCAGCTCATACAAACCCCACAACGGCAGGTACATTCCCGGCCGCTGTCCGTCCGTATCCTGCATCCGTCCCCTAAAACACCGACGCTTCCTCAAAAATACAGCGTAAACGCCGTACCGCACACGAAACAACAGCTGTCGGCAGCCGTTCCTGTCCGTCTCCCGCCGCTCCTCTGTATAATGCGGCGGTGCACCGGCACCACGCGTTTCCCCGGCCGCTCAGCCCCCGGCGTGAATCCTGCCCGCCCGAAATTCGGGCAGGAACCAGGCGTCGTCGATCGAAAAAGTGCGGCCGTTCAGATAGTCCAGCTCACCGGCCGGCGTGGTAAAGGCAAAATGGAGCTTGTAGGAGCACAGCGCCTGCCGGCTGAACCCGGTGCCGCGGTTGAGCGCATTGGTGCCGTATTTGCCGTCCCCGAGCAGCGGATGCCCGATGGAGGCCAGATGCGCGCGGATCTGATGGGTGCGCCCGGTCAGCAGCTCGATTTCCAGCAGCGCCAGCCCGTTTTTCTCCTCGAGCACACGGTAGCGCGTGGCAATGCTGCGCGCCCCTTCGGCGGCATGCGCCGACACATATACCCGGTTTTGTTTCTCGTTTTTTTCCAAAAATCCCTCGAGCGTGTCCTCCCTTTTGGCCGGCACGCCGTGGACGATGCATAAATAGAACTTGTGAATCTCCCGCTTTTTCAGCTTGTCGTTGAGAATCCGCAGCGCCGCGGCGTTTTTGGCCGCGATGACGATCCCGCAGGTGTTGCGGTCGATGCGGTTGACCAGCGCAGGCGCAAAGCTGTTCTCCTGTCCGGGATCGTACTCGCCCTTTTCGTACAGATAGCGCTGCACCCGGGCGATCAGCGTATCCCGGAATTCCTTGTCGTCCGGGTGCACCAGCAGTCCCGCCTTTTTGTTGAGCAGCAGCAGATTGTCGTCTTCATAAACGATGTCAAGCTGCTTGGCCGCGGTCAAAAAATCATATACCGGCGGCGCCTCATCCAAAAATTCGGCCTGCACAACGTATACCGTCACCGTATCCCCTTCCTGCAGGCGGTAATCGATCTGTGCGCGCTTGCCGTTGACCCGGATATCCTTCTGCCGAACCCGTTTGTACATTTCCGATACCGGCAGCCGCGTGAAGGTCTTCGTCAAAAATTTGTCCAGCCGCTGTCCGGCGTCATTCGGTTTTATGGTAACCGTTTTCCTCATAAGCTGTGCCCTTTCCCTAGTTTGTTGCCATTATTTTCTATATCCTATCATATCCGCGTACTCTTTTCAAACGATTCCGTGTCTGTTATAATAAAGAAAATGGAGAAAACAATTGTTAATTGTCTATATGCGTTTTTTATTTTGTTTGTCTTGAAATACGACTTTTTTCGACATTTCTCAGTGCGCATGGTTTTGGTGCGGCCGAATTCCTATATTCTCCCGCTCTGCCGCCTGCGGAAAACAGCCGGGAATGGCGGCCGGATTGTGCTGTATGTATGCCCGGCGCTGTGTTCCGAAAAAGCCGAAAAACATCAATCCGATGAAGGGAAGGAAAGTCAAATGTCTACAGCCAAAGGGCTCCATGACGGCCATCGCGCCCGTGTTCGACAGCGTTTTCTTACGGAGGGTCTGCGCGGATTTGAAAGTCATCAGATCCTGGAAATGCTTCTCTTTTATGGAATTCCCCGCCGCGACACCAATGAGCTGGCGCATCGCCTGATCAATACCTTCGGCAGCCTGTCCCGCGTGATGGAAGCGGAGTATGAAGATCTGCTCAAAGTGCCTGGCATGACCGCGCAGGCGGCGACGCTGATCCAGTTCTGCCGTCAGCTGTCGGCGGAATACATCGCTGACCGGGATGAGGTCGGCTGTCTGCTGGATTCCACCGATAAGGTCGGCCGGTTTCTGCTTCCGCGTTTTCTCGGCCGCACCAAAGAAGCGGTCATGCTGATGTGCTTCGACGGAAAATGCCGGCTGCTCAACTGCTCGGTAATTTTTGAAGGCAGCATCAACACCGTGGACATCAGCATCCGCCTGGCGCTCCAGCAGGCGCTGCGCTGGGATGCCGCAGCGGTTATCGTGGCGCATAACCATCCTTACGGCCATGCGCTGCCTTCCCGCGAGGACATCAATACCACTCTCACGCTCGGCCGGCAGCTGAGCGTGGTTGATGTACAGCTGCTCGATCATATCATCGTGGCGGACAACGATTATATATCGATGCGGGACAGTGCGGAATTTGCCCCTATTTTCCATCGTGTCTGGACCAAGGAGAACCATTATTCCATGCCTGACATCCCGGACACCGGCCGCTGACCATGTAAAACGGTGCCCTCCTGTAAGACGGTACCTCACGTGAAACGGCATCCGCAGCAAAGCCGCTCCGCTACCGTCGGTTCCGCCACAAAAAAAGCCCATGCCGGTGAGGCATGGGCTTTTTGGTTTGTCCGTTATTCGGCGTCGCCCGCAGCTTCTTCCGCCGCAGCCGGCTCCTCCGCCGCTTCTTCTGCCGGAGCCGCCGCACCCTCTTCCTCGAGCAGGGCACGGATCGACAGGCTGATGCGCTTCGCATCGTAGTCCACATTGGTGATCTTCACATTGACCTTCTCGCCGATTTTCAGGACATCCTGCGGCTTGTCAATGCGGTGATCAGCAATCTGGGAAATGTGGATCAGGCCGTCCACACCCGGAATAATCTGAGCAAACGCACCAAATGCGGTCATGCCGACAACTTCGGCCTCGACAACGCTGCCCACCGGATACTTGGCCTTGAAGATTTCCCACGGATTGTCTTCCGCCTTGCGGTAGCCGAGCGAAATCTTCTTTTTCTCGTGATCGAGATCACGGATATACACTTCCACCGTATCGCCGATGTTCAGCACATCCGACGGATGCTTGATGCGCTTCCAGGACAGTTCGGAGATATGGATCATGCCGTCCACGCCGCCGAGATCCACAAACGCGCCGTAAGAGGTCATCGACTTCACCACACCGGTGTAGGTCTGGCCGACTTCCGCCTTCTCCCAGAACGCCGCTTCCTTCTCCTTGCGCTCCTCGCGGGCGACCATCCGGATCGAACCCACCGCACGGCGGCGGCTCTGGTTGACTTCGATAATTTTGAAACGCACCGGCTGGCGCAGCAGGGGACTCAGATCCTCCATGCGCACCGCGCTCGCCTGCGACGCCGGAATGAACACCCGCACGCCGTTAGTGACCGCCAGCAGGCCGCCCTTGATGACATCGGTCACGACGCCGTCGAGAATCTCGCCGCTCGCTTCCGCCGCGACGACAGTCTCCCAGCCCTTCATCGCATCGACGCGCTTCTTGGAGAGCATGATGGTGCCCTCCTGATCGTTGGTACGCATGATGAGCAGCTCCAGCTTATCGCCGACCTTGACCACGTCGGACGGCACGACGTTCGGATCCGCAGAAAGCTCGTCCGCCGGGATATAGCCGGCCTGCTTGCGGCCGACGACCTCGACCTGCACCTCGTTGGGCGCGATGCCCACCACGATGCCGGTCACTTTCTCGTCTGTACTCAAACTCTGAAGAGACGCCTCAAGCGCCTCCTCAAAAGTCATTTCATCGAAGGATTTTTCCGGCACGGCGGGAACTTCTTCCACCGCGGGCGCAGCCTCGGCGGCGGGAGCCTCTTCCGCCGGTACCGTGGCGGTTACGGCTTCGTTCTCCTGGATTTCGCTGTTGTTGACAATTTCGGACATGGTTGACAGTACCTCCTTTATAATATCGGCAGGAGTCGAAGCACCGGCTGTCACGCCTATGGAATGCGCGCCCGACAGCATCTCTTCGGACAGCTCGTCCGCCGTTTCGATCAGGACGGTTGCACAGTTTTGTGCACAGACCTCCCTGAGCTTCGCGGTGTTCGAGCTTTGTCTTCCGCCGACAATCACCATTCTATCGCATACCTGCGACAGTGCGACCGCCTCTTTCTGTCTTTCGGCAGTCGCATTACATATTGTAGCAAAAACAAAAAGGTTTGTATAGTGTTTTTTCGCAATTTCCGCGCACTTTTCCCAAGTCTTTAGCGGAAAAGTTGTCTGGGAAACCATCACGGCGGGGGTTTGCGGCGAAATTTCCTCAGTTTTGCACCATTTTTCCAACGATTCAGGATCATCAAACACGAACACGCGGCCGGTACAGTGTCCCCGAATCCCCTCCACCTCCGGATGCGCCGCGTTGCCGATGATAATCACCGCTGCACCGGCGGCCGACTGTTCGCGCACGATACGGTGAATTTTCTCCACAAACGGGCAGGTGGCGTCGCAGACCTCCGCCCCGCAGGCCCGTGCCCGGTCCATAATCTCCTGCGGCACACCGTGAGAGCGAATAACCAGCACAGCGCCCGGCGGCGTCTGTTCCGGCGCGTCAACGATCGTAACGCCGCGCGCCGCGAGCTTTTCGACCACCTGCGGATTATGGATGATCGGGCCGAGGGTGCAGACCCGGCGTCCGGCATCCAATAAAGCATTGACCCGGTCGACCGCGCGGCTGACGCCGAAGCAGAATCCGGCGGATTTGGCAAGATGGATCTGTGTCAATGGTATTCCCCATTTCTGCGGAATTTATTGCGCGTTCGCCTGATCGATCATCTCCCCGATGCGCTGCATCAGCGCGCGGGAGGCAAAGCGCAGATCCGGACGCTCCGGATCGTCGAGGTGCAGCTCCTGCGGGGTCATCGGCTTGCCGAAAATCACCTTTGCCCGGTGGAACAGGCGCACCTTCTGATCCTTGGCCACGATGCACACCGGCAGGATGTTCGCGCCAGTGCGCGCAGCGATCAGCGCCGCACCGGACTTGGCGCGGCCGAGCTGGCCGTCGCGGGAGCGTGTGCCCTCGGGAAAAATTCCCAGCAGGCGGCCGCTGTTGACGATTTCCTCCGCCTTGTCAATCGCACCGGTATCGCCCTTACCGCGTTCGACCGGGAACGCGCCGAACAGCCTGCCGATGAACCAGCGGGAGAATCGCCCGCGGAACAGTTCAGCCTTGGCCATGAAAAAGACGTGGCGTTTCTGGCACATTTCGAGATACACCGGATCCATTTCGGAAATGTGGTTGCAGCACAGGATGGTGCGGTCATCCGGAGTCTGGGCGGGGATGTTTTCTTTTCCGTAGGCTTTGAACGGGAACAGGAACCAGTACAGCGGATGAAAGAACCACAGCAGAAAACGGCCAAACTTCATAACGGCATCCAACCTTTCGGATTGTGTTGACGGGTTACAGCCTTTCCTCCACCAGCCGGCGGAGGGTATCGATCGACTCCTCGAGCGACAGCGCGGTCGTATCCACCAGCACCGCGTCGTCGGCCGCCTTCAGCGGCGCCGCTGCACGGTGCGTATCATCGTAATCCCGCTTGACCATATCGGCGAGCACCTCGTCGTAGGTCACCTTTTCGCCCTTTTCGCACAGCTCGGCATACCGCCGTTTTGCGCGCGCCTCCGGGGACGCGGTAAGGAAAATTTTCAGCCGGGCGTCCGGCAGGACCACGGTACCGATGTCCCGCCCGTCCATGATTACATCGCTCTTTCTGGCAGTATCCCGCTGCAGATCGAACAGGAAGCGCCGCACCGGCGGCTGTGCCGAAACGACCGACGCCGCCATCGATACCTCCGGCGTGCGGATTTTCCCGCTGACGTCTTCTCCGTTGAGGATCACCCGCTGCGTGCCGTCGGCGTATTTGAGCTCGAGGGCGATCTCCGGCAGGCGGGCCTCCACCTGCTCCGCTTCTTTGAGCGGCACGCCGTTTGTCAGCATGTAATACCCCACCGCGCGGTACAGCGCGCCGGTATCCACATAGACAAAGTGAAGCGCCTGCGCCAGTGCGCGCGCGATGGTGCTTTTGCCGGCACCCGCCGGTCCGTCGATAGCCACCGTCATGGTCGTTTTATTCATACGTATGCCGTTCCTTTCTCCATTATATATGCATCCCGGCCGCCATGCCGGTGGAAAACGCGATTTGTAAGTTGAACCCGCCGGTATAGGCATCCACATCCAGCACTTCGCCGGCAAAGTACAGGCCGCTGACCTTTTTCGACTGCATGGTTTTGGCGTCGATTTCCCGCACCGCCACACCGCCGGAAGTCACGATCGCTTCCTCCACCGGCCGGAAACCGGAAATAGCGATCGGAAACGCCTTGAGCAGCCCCGCAAGTGCGGCGCGCTGTCCGCGGGTGATATCGTGCGCCCGCTGTTCTGCCGGGATTCCCGCCAGCCTCGCGGCCACCGGGATCATTTTGCGCGGCAGCAGCGCCCCAAGGATGCTGCCGGCCTGGCTGTTGGGGCTCTCCCCCAGCTCCCGCAGCAGCCGGGCATCCAGCTGTTCAGGCGTCAGCGCCGGCTTCAAATCCAGCACCAGCCGGTACCGTCCCGGCTCCATCTGCCGCATATGGGCGCTCGCGCTGAGCACCAGCGGCCCGGACACCCCGAAATGGGTGAACAGCATCTCGCCGAAATCCTCGTAAACCGTCCGGCCGCTTTCGGTGTCGATCACCCGTGCCGCCACGTTGCGCAGGGACAGCCCCTGCATTTCGGCGCAGAAGCCGTCCGGCGACTCGAGCGGCACCAGAGAGGGCCGCAGCGGCGTCACGGTATGCCCCGCCTGCCGCGCCAGCGCATACCCGTCGCCGGTCGAACCGGTCAGCGGGTAGGAAAGCCCCCCGGTGCAGACCACCGCGGCGTACGCCGGCAGCACGCGGCCGTCCTCCAGCTGCACGCCGGTGCAAACGCCGTCCTCCAGCCGCAGCGCCGTCACACGCCCCGGCAGAAAACAGACGCCGCCGGTGCGCGCGTATTTTACCAGCGCATCGACGATATCCACCGCTTTGTCCGAACAGGGGAACACCCGGTTGCCCCGTTCGGTTTTCAGCGGCACTCCCAGCTC
The DNA here is from genome assembly GCA_905198295.1 of uncultured Oscillospiraceae bacterium. Taxonomy (GTDB): domain Bacteria; phylum Bacillota; class Clostridia; order Oscillospirales; family Acutalibacteraceae; genus UMGS1591. The sequence continues at coordinate 24,989 of CAJKBW010000029.1, forward strand.
TTCGAGCAGGTTCATGGTATCCTGCGGCCCGAACGCGGACAGGGCGCTGTATAAAAAGCGCCCGTTGGAAGGGACGTGGGCAATAAATTCCTGCACGCCGCAGTTGTTGGTAACATTGCAGCGCCCTTTGCCGGTAATCATCACCTTGCGGGCCATGCGGGGATTCCGCTCGATCACCGTCACCGCAAAGCCGCAGCGTGCCGCGCTTCCGGCGGCAAGCAGACCGGCCGCGCCGCCGCCGATGACCAGTACCGGCGCACCGTTATCCGTGGTGTTCGGCATACCCTTCCTCCCCGTCGGCCGGCTCCCGCGCCGTTTCGCCGCCGAACGGCTGGTACACGCGGTATTGTTCCCAAAGGGACTCCAATTCCTCAAGCACGCCGCGGTTCTGCTCCTGCCGCTTGAGGGAAATCGCCACCAGCAGCGCATTGACAATGCTCAGCGGCGCGACCAGGGAATCGACAATGGTCGCCATATCGCTGTGCGCGAGCAGCAGGTAGCTGGCATAATCGGCAATCGGCGACAGCTGGCTGTCGGTGATCACAATGGTCTTGGCGCCGCGCGAATGCGCAAAATGCATAGTCTTGACCGCCTTGCTGGAATACCGCGGGAAGCTCAGGCCGATGATCGCATCCCGTTCGTCCACGCGGATCATCTCCTCGAGGATTTCCGACTCGCTCGAAGTGCTCAGCAGGCAGATTTCCGGCAGGAGCAGCTTGAGGTAATAGGCGGCGAATATCGCCAGCGCACGGCAGCTGCCGGCGCCGAAAATATAGACCCGGCGCGCCTTTACCAGCGCATCTGCCGCCTGATAGAACACATCCCGCGGCAGCTCCTCAAGCGTCTGGCGGATGTTGGCCATGTCGTAGGCCATCACGCTGTCGAGCACCTGCTCGTCGGTCATGCGCGTGCGGGAGACATCCACCCGCTGCACGCTGGTCAGCTTGCTGCGGATCATCTCCTGCATCGCCTTCTGCAGCTGCGGATAGCCCTCAAAGCCAAGCTCGGCGGCAAAGCGCACCACCGTCGACTCGCTGACGCCGACCGTTTCGCCCAGATGCAGCGCCGTCATAAACGCCGCCGCGTCGTAATGCTCCAGAATATACCCGGCAATCCGTTTCTGTCCCTTGGAGAACCCCGGCATCCTGTCCATGATATGGGTGATCAGATTTGTTTTCACCGCGAATGAACCCTCCTGTGCCGATAATACCGGCAGCAGGGCGGCGGTTCCCAAAGAAACCGGCCGCCCTGCCGCGTTCTTGTAAAAGATATTGTACTCCAAAGCATCCAAAAATGCAAGACCGAATCCGATTTCCTGCAAAACAAAACCGCTGCCTCAGAACAGGAACACCGGCATATCCCGGCGCTCCTCCTCCCGCGGCTCCTCCGGCTTTGCGGGAGCAGCCGCCGGCTGCGGCGCCGCAGGCTTCGGCCGAACGGCCGCTCCAGCTTTCGGCTTCGCCTTCGGCGGCTTTTTGGCTGAGGAACGCGCCGGCGCCTTGGGGGCCGCCTTGCCCACCGGCCGCCCCGGCCGCCGGACGGCGTCGAGCGCACTGGGCAGCTCGTCGAGCAGCGCCTGCACCGCCTGCTCCGCTTCTTCACGGCCGGCCGCCTGCCGGAAATCCCGGCCGATTGCCGATTCCAGCCGCCGCTTCAGCCGGCGCAGCTCCAGCGCGCAGCGTTCCTCGTCCGCATCTGCCCCGCGGCTGCGCTCCCATTCGAGCTGTACCTTCAGCCGCTGTGCATCGTCCCGCAGCTCGGCATATTCCTCGCTGCGCGCCTCGGCAAACGCCTGCAGCAGCGCCTGTTCGTCTGCCTCGTCACAGAAGGTGATCTGCAGCAGCGCGGCCTGTCCGCCGCAGTCCAGAATCCGCTCCCGCAGTTCCCGCAGAGCCTGCTCCATCCCGTCCTGCTGCGGCACGGCGGCGACCCCGTCCTGCAGGTATACCGCCCCCAGCTCTCTGAGCGCTTTCCATACCGCCACACGGTAGCGGGAAGGGTTCGCCGGAATTTTATAATTGAGCGCAAGGAAGGTCATCGCCTTCACATTCCTTTCTCAAGCGGCAGCCCGCTGCTTTATGTTAGCGATCAGCCGGAAAATCCGCCGGTTCCTGTGTTCGGTTTGCCGCCGGCCTGCGTTATCTTTCCCAGCGGGCGAAAGCTCGCCCCGCTGTCTGTCCCCGCAGCCGCCAAACCTGTTTGCAAACCCTGAACCGCATTTCCAGCCAACCAACTATAACAATGGTTAAACCCATTATAACGACCGTTTCCGGATATGTCAATTGTCTTTTTCCGCCTTTACGCGAATGCTGATCTCGCCGGTGGACAGCCGCCGCAGGCTGCCGTCCGCGCGCCGCACGAGCAGGGCGCCCTGTTCGTCGATATCCTCAGCCACCGCCTCCTCCGGTTCGTCGCCGCTGTACACCAGCACAGGCTTTCCCAGCACCATCGAGCGCGCCCGGTACTCCAGCAGGAAAGAACGATCCGCGATCATCGCGTCCAGCTCCCGCAGCTGCCGGATCACCGCTGCCGCCAGCCGGTTGCGGGTGAATTCCGCCGGCCGGTGCGCATACAGCGCCCCGGCGACCTGCCGCAGCTCCTCCGGGAATTCCCGCGCCTCCACATTGATACCGATGCCGACCACCACGCTCTCCAGCTCGCCGCTTTCGATGCCGGTGACCGCCTCGGTGAGAATGCCGCAGACCTTTTTTCCTTCACGATACAGGTCGTTGACCCATTTGATCTGTAAATGCTGTCCCGTGACCTGCTCCACCGCACGGCATACCGCTACGGATACGGCGGTGGTGATCAGCACCGCGCTGCCGGCGTCCAGATGTGCCGGACGCAGCAATACACTGAGATACAGGCCGCTGCCCGGCGGGGAAAAAAAGCCGCGTCCGCGCCGGCCGCGGCCAGCGGTCTGCCGTTCGGCCAGTATTGCCGTACCGTCCGGCGCACCCTCCAGTGCCAAGCGCTTAGCCTGCAGGTTTGTCGAATCCAGTTCAGGGTATACCCGAATATTCCGGGCCGCCTCCGGCTCGCCCAGACAGGCGGCAATCCCCTGCGGGGACAGGATGTCGCTGTCGGGAATCAGGCAGTAGCCGCGGTTGGTGCCCGCCTCAATGTGATGCCCTTCCACCCTCAGCCTGCCGATGGCCTTCCATACCGCGGCGCGGGAAATGCCCAGCGCCGCCGCCAGTTCTTCACCGGAAACGGTTTCCCCCGCCCGGCTCTCCAGCACCTGCAGCACCTGTTCTCGTGAAGTCATTGCCCATCCTCCTCCGCTTTTCCGGGAAACAGGAACATCCCCGCACAGAGAGCTGTTCCCTGCCGGGGATGTCGGTTATCGGCCGTTGTAAATCCGTTTCATCAGGCCGACCATCTGTTTTTTGCTCACCGCGCGCGGGTTGGTCGCGGTGCATTTGTCCTTAAGCGCAATTTCCGCCAATTCTTCCACGCTTTCCATAAAGGCCTGCTGATCCACCCCGGCCTTTTTCAGCGAACCGGGGATCTCAAACTCCGCCAGCATCCGCTCCACCGTGATAATCAGATGGCGGATCGCCTGCGGCCCGGAATAGGAGCCGCCGCCGATGAGCACGCCGAGCTGGCTGTATTTCATCGCCGCCTGACTGTCCGCCGCATGGTTGCGGTCGGCCAGATAGGAGTTGAACTCGATCACATATGGCAGCACGATGGCGTTGGCACGCCCGTGCGGGATGCCGAAGCGCCCGCCCACAATGTGCGCGATGGAATGGTTGATGCCGAGCCCCGCGTGGTTGAACGCGACCCCGGCCATTGAAGAAGCGTTGTGCATATGTTCTCTGGCGTTCATGTCGTCGCCGTGCTTGTACACCCACGGCAGATGCTCGACCGTCAGCCGCACCGCCTTTTCCGCGAGCGCGTCGGAGAAATCGTTGGCATCGGTGGAGACGTAGGCCTCTACCGCATGGGTGAGGACATCCATGCCGGTGTCGGCCGTCACCTTGGGCGGCACGCTGCGCACAAGCGACGGATCAAGGATCGCGATATTGGGCAGCAGCTTGTCGTCCACCAGCGGATATTTGATGTGGGTGGCCGAATCGGTGATCACCGCGAAGCTGGTCGCCTCGCTGCCGGTGCCGCTGGTGGTGGGCACCACAATACACAGCGGCTTTGGCGCGCCGGTCACCTTCTGATACATATAGCTGATGGCCTTCGCGGCATCGATGGCCGAGCCGCCTCCCATCGCGAGCACCGCATCCGGCTTATGGTCGAGAATGCGGATCAGCCCCTGCACCACCAGATCGGTGTTCGGATCCGGCGTGATATCCGAAAAGATGCGGTATTCGGCGCCCATCTCCTCGAGTACCCGCAGCAGTTTCTTGATCATCCCGGATTTTTCGATAAAAGGATCGCAGATGATGCACATCCGGTGGATCGGATACTGTTTCAAATTTTCAAAAGCCGCCTCACCAGAAAAAATCTTGGTCGGCACATAAAACCCGTTCATCGGCCCCATCGTTTCTCCGGCGAAGAATAACATCCGGGCAGAACAGCGCATCCGGTTTCCGCCGGCCGACCGGATGCGGGACAAGGTTTTAAGAAAACTGTCGAACGTCTGCCCATAATTGTTTATAGTATAGCATATATTGGGGGCGCTGTCATCCCCTGCTTGCATTTTTCGTTATCGCGCTGCTTTCTTGGCGTATACGGCACCGGTATTCCGGGCACAGTAAGTCCGAAAAACGGGATAATGGGGTGTTTTTTATGGAATCTCTCTGGGCAAAAACCAGTGCCTTTGCACCGCGTGAGCAGCTGACCCGGGAGGAAAGCGCTGACGCCGCGGTCATCGGCGCCGGCATCGCCGGCCTGCTCACCGCCTGGTTTCTCCAGGAAGCCGGCCTGCGCGTCGTGGTTCTCGAAGCGGGCCGTACCGCCGCCGGCCAGACGCAGAACACCACCGCCAAAATCACCGCCCAGCACGGCTATATTTACCGTACGCTGCTGGAAAAGCACGGCGAAGATAAAGCCTGGCAGTATGCGCAGGCCAATGCCGCCGCCATCGGGGATTACCGCCGGATCATCCGGGATAAACGCATCTCCTGCGCCTTTGAAGAGCAGGATGCCTATCTCTATTCCCGGCAGGATGCCGCGCTGATGCAGGACGAAGCCGAGGCCGCCCGGCTGCTGGGCCTCCCGGCCAGTTTCACGACAAAGGTCACCCTGCCCTTTCCGGTTGCCGGAGCCGTCCGCTTCGCCCATCAGGCTCAGTTTCACCCGCTGCAGTTCCTGCAGGTGCTTGCGCGTGAACTCACCATTTATGAAAACACCCGCGTCCTCTCTGTGGAGGAAAACCGGGTGCATACGGCGGACGCGGCGGTAACGGCAGAGCACATCGTTTTCGCCTGTCACTATCCTTTCGTAAACTTTCCCGGACTGTATTTTACGCGTATGCATCAGGAACGCTCCTACGTTATCGCTCTGGAAAACGCCCCCCTTCCGGACGGCATGCTGATTGATGAAGCCGCTGACGGCTGTTCCTTCCGGCATTATGGCTCCTATCTGCTGCTTGGCGGCGGCAATCACCGCACCGGCGAAAACAGCGCCGGCGGCCGATACGATGACCTGCGCCAAAAAGCAAGCGAATGGTTCCCGCAGGCACACGAAATCGCCCACTGGTCGGCACAGGATGTTATTACCGCTGACGGCGTGCCGTATATCGGCCGCTTTGCCGCGAGCCGTCCGGAATGGTATGTGGCCACCGGATTTCAGAAGTGGGGCATGACCACCGCGATGGCGGCAGCCGTCATTCTGAGGGACGCTGTCTTGGGAAAAACCAACCCTTATGCGGATGTTTTCGCCCCCTCGCGGTTTTCGGCCGGCGATATTCCGGCCGTTGCGCGGGAAGGCATGCAGGCTGTCAAGGGACTTACGCGGGAAAACCTGTCTCTTCCCCGGGAAACGCTGGATGCTCTGCCTGTCGGTCACGGCGGCATTGTGGAATTCGGCGGAAAAAAGGTGGGGGTGTATAAAGAAGACGGGGCCTCTATTCACATCGTCGATACCCGCTGCCCGCATCTCGGCTGCCAGCTGGCATGGAATCCCGATGAAAAGACATGGGACTGTCCCTGTCATGGTTCCCGCTTTGACTATACCGGCCGCCTGCTCGATGCCCCCGCCCAGTCGGATATTGCCTTACGGTAAAACTGCGGCAGATATTGCGGTTTCCTCCCGCTCATAGTATGCTGATACTATTAGATGGGAGGGGTTTCCGTGAATTTTTTCCGGTTAAAGGAACCACAGGCACTCCAAAAAGTGGTTATCGCCGTATTGGAAGATAAGGACTTTGCCCTTCGCGTTAATACCATTGCCCGGAACACCAAAAACACCTGGCAGCTTGATCGTGGAGAAGCCGAAATCAGCCGCGATACCTTTCAGGGCAAGCTGGCCGAAAAGGTTGCGGAAACCTACCTGAAAAAAGTACGGCATCTGCAGTATCTTTCTTATGATGCCTTCCGGAACGACGCCGGTAAAAAGCATGCGCCGTTTGACGGCCTGCTGTATGACAGCGGTTCCGATTTGCAGGGGGTCATCCAGCTGGTGCTTGGGGAAGTACAGCTTTCTTCCCATGGTTCAATCTCGCCCGAGGCACGCGAAACCATTCGTCGGCTGGGCTGCCGGACGGTTGAGATAAAATCCACCCAAATCGATCAAAAGCGCAAAGAGCAGGCTGATTTTCAGACCTACGACCATTCGCAGGATGTCATCCAACTGATCGAAGTCATTTCACGGGAGGATTTTTTGACCTATCCGCATTACTGCCGCAGCGGCGAGATCAGTAATCTGCACGCTTACTGCCAGCTTGTCCGGGAACGCAAGCCGTCTTTCGCCGGTTTGTCCGGAAAGGCGCTGCGGGACGCGGTGATTGCGAACGAAAAGCGGTATCAATGCGACCTTTTTATCCGCGTTTATACCGATGAAGCACAAAAGCACGCCTTCATACTGGGCTATATAACCCGTGATGATTTTTTTGGTCGTGATATTCAGGTCAAAAAGATGAGCCGGCCAAACAAGTCGGAAAAAGCCGTCTATTTCGCGAAAAGTCTGTCTTTTGCCGAAGCAATTGAATTCCTGGAATAATCAGAAACAGGGAACTGACGTCAACGCACGTCGTTCCCTGTTTTTTATCTGTCACCGAACAGGCAAGAAAAAGCAGCACCACCACTCTTTATATTTTCTTGTTTTCCGCGGGGGCCTGAATCTCTTGGTGTACAATTAATTCTTTAAGACTAATCCCCCGAATCGCTTCAGCATACGCTCCAACAATAGGTGCATATTCCTTATAATTTTCAAAGGCATCGTAATGCGGTGATAATATATCCGTTTCTTCAATCACTGCCAAACCTTGTTTAAGGGTATCGTTGAATGTAACTTTGTATTTTTGGCTTTCCTCGGGGTAGAGATACAAATAGAAACAAACGAACTCTTTTTGTTTGTTCTTTTTTTCGTGCTCTCCTAAAAGCAAGTTTAGTGTGAGAATGAGCGGGCCTCTTTGTTGAATCTGTTCTCTATTATTTTCCCAGAAATCCATAAAAATACCGTTACATGTTTTAACCAAATCTTTCATTTTGCCTCCAGATAGTTTTAGTCAACATTAGACTCTTGTAATTGTATATTCAACAATATAGGCATTAAAATTATATTTTTTACCATTGAAATAGG
>CAJKBW010000030.1 GCA_905198295.1 uncultured Oscillospiraceae bacterium
CATTGTACCAGAAGGGCTGACGGGTCCTCAACTTTCATTTAACTTTACAGTCCGGTAAAAGGGAATGGGAGTGCGTAAAGATGAACAGAAAGAATCGTGCGATCCGATGCATTGCCCTGCTTGGGGCGGCATTGCTGCTGACGGGGGCAATTGGCGGATGCTCCCCGAAGGAAAATGCATCCTCCGCGGCGCCTGCCGGTTCGGGGAATACCAGCGAAGAGGATACGTCCAACCGGCCGTATACCGAGAAAGCCATCGATCTGGGCGGCCGCGATTTTACCATCCTGATGCTCGGCGGATCCGGCAGCACGTTTCCGGATCCGAACAGCGACAGCTATGAAAACGACCTGGCCCGTATCCAGTATGTGGAGGAAAAATACGGCTGCAAGCTGAAATTCGATACCACCTACGGCTATCCGGAAATCCATGAATACATCGTCACGAACGCGGTGGCCGGACTGGATGTTGCGGATATCATGTACAGCCTGCCCTGGCAGACGGTGGAGCCGTATATTACCCAGAATATCGCGGTGCCGCTGAACCCCTATTTGGATTTTGACAGCCCGATGCTCGCGGATATGACGCTCAACAAGTGGGGCAGCTTCTTAGGAAACCAGTACATATTCTGCGTGAGCAAAAACGGGGTCAACTGCGGTTTGCTGTATAACAAGGATATTTTTGCCCGTGAAAATCTGGAGGATCCGTTTGAGCTGCAGCAGAACGGGGAATGGACCTGGGACAAGTTCCTGGAGATTGCACAGAAGGCCACCAAAACCGACGCCAGCGGCAATGTGACCCAGTGGGGTGTGGTAACCACCTCGGGCGCGGACTTCCTTATGCAGCTGCTGGCCTCCAACGATGCAGAGCCGCTGGCCCTGGTGGACGACCAGTTTAAGGTTAATTTCGCGGATGAAAAGGTTGTGGAGGTCTTTGATTTCCTCCGTGAGATCGTGGTGGAGAAAAAATGCGGCGTATTGACCGAACTGGTGCTGGATGCGCCGGTGCGCGGCGACAAGTCCTGGAAAAACGGCAGCGCGGCAATGGCGTTCACCTCGTTCTCGGTGGCCAAACAGTATTCCCCGGAAAACTGCGGATTCATCGTCTGCCCGAAGGGGCCGTCCGCGGATGACTACGGCACCCCCGCCCACTGCGGCCCGGCGTATATGGTGCCGGCCACGGCCAAGGATCCGGAGGCTTCCGCCCGCATCCTGTATGACTTTTTTGCCCGGTGGGATACCACTATCCCCGGTGGCTACGACGAAGAGGAACTGGAGGAGTTCAACACCGGTTCGGGCGACTATGAGGCGGCATTCTGCGAGAACGATTTTGAAACCTTCCGGCTGTATATCGAAAAGCAGAACACCGACGTGATGAACGTTGTGCGCTTCAACGAGATCCAGAACTTCCTGCTCAACTGCATTTATGCGCCCAACGTTTACCAGAACGTCCCGCTGGCCACCTCGATTGAGCAGTGGACGGCGGTGGCCAACGATACGATTGCACAGGTCAACGAAAAGCTGGCCGAGCTGAAGAAATAACACCATTCGGGAAGGAGGACGGCGACATGGGCACCTGGCCGAAACGGCTGGCCGCACTGCTGTGCGTGCTGGCGCTGTGTCCGGCAGCCTGCGGCGCTGCGCAGGCGGATGCCGCGGAAGATGCGGCGGGCGGCGGACAGGAGGAGGCCGTCTGGTACAGAGAAGGCAGCTACGCCGCCTATCGGGATGCGCATCGGAATGCGCCGCAGCCGCAGGCGGAATATACGGTGCCGGCCGCCTCCTATCTCCCGGAAACCGCAGAGGGTGTCGGCACGGCGGCGCTTCCGGTGTATGAAAACGAGCAGCCGGTGGTGATGGAGGAAGGCGGCAGCCTCGAATGGATCATTTCGGTCGAGGAGGCCGGGCTGTATGCCATACAGTTCGCCTATTATCCGCTGACGGGGAAGGACATCACCATCGAGCGGGAGCTGCGGGTCAACGGGGAGCTGCCCTTTGACGGTTCGGCCTCCGTTCTGTTCAGCCGGCGGTATGCCTATGCGCAGGAGATACACACCGACGCATCGGGCAGCGACATCCGGCCGGCGCAGTATGAAACGCCGGACTGGTTTGTCACCCTGGCGGGAGGCTCGCAGGAATACGAGGACGATGCGTATCTGTACTATTTTGAAGCGGGGGACAACGTGCTGTCGCTGAGCGGCGGCAAAGAGGCACTTGCACTGGCGCGCATCGTGCTCACCCAGCCGCAGGAGCCGCCGGCTTATGCGGAGTATCTGAAGGCCTGCCAGGCGAAGGGCGCACAGCCGGCCGGCGGAGCGGCGGTCAAAATTCAGGCTGAGGCGGCGTCCGGCCGTTCGGATCAGACCATATCCATGCAGAGCGACCGCACCTCACCGTTAACCGAACCGCTGATCCCGGGGGATTACGCGGTGACCCAGCTGAAAATCAACAGCCTGGGCGGCCAGAACTGGCGGTATCCGAAGCAGTGGGTGGAATGGGATGTCGAGGTAGAGCAGGCGGGTCTGTATCGTCTTGCGCTGCGCTTCAAGCAGAGCTATCTTGAGGGGACACATGCCACGCGGCGGCTGTATGTCAACGGCGAGGTGCCGTTTGCTGAGGCCAAAACGCTGAATTTTGCCTATGGCTTCAACTGGCAGTCGGAGGTTTTCGGCGGGGAAGACGGTTTTTATATTTATCTGGAGGAAGGGCACAACACCATCCGTCTGGAAAACACCGTCGGGGAGATCGGCGAAATCATCCAGACGCTGCGGGGTACGGTCGAGGAGCTGAATACTGCTTACCGCCGGATTTTGATGATCACCGGCTCGCAGCCGGATCCAAACCGGGACTATAATCTGGATAAAGAACTGCCTGCGTGTATGGAAACTTTTGCGCATCAGCACGCTGTGCTGATGGCGCTGGCCGGACGGCTGTATGAAATGACCGGCAGCAGAGGCAGCGCGTATGCGCAGCTGCAGAAAGCCGCGATCCAGTTGGAGAGCTTCGTGGAGGATCCCGACTCCATCCCCGAGCGTATGGATACCTTCCGCTCGAATATCAGTGATCTGGCCTCCTGGATGCTCAGCGTGACCGAACAGCCGCTGCTGCTCGATTATCTGCTGCTTATGACCGCGGACACGGCGGCACCGCAGGGGGATGCCTCCTTTGGGGCGAAGCTGTGGTTTGAGCTGCAGAACTTTGCGTATTCCTTCGTAATGGACTACAACACGCTGGGGACGGAAGAAGAAGCCAGCGAGGCTATCGAACTGTGGATGGGCACGTCCGGACTCACCGGTGCTGCGCAGGTGTCGGTCGCCGGCGCGAGCGGACGGGACCAGGCGCAGCTGCTCAAAAGCATGATCGCCGATACCTTTACGCCGCAGCAGGGCGTGCGGGTAAATATCCGGTTGGTGGATATGTCGGTGCTCCTGCCGGCGGTTGCCAGCGGGAACGGGCCGGATGTGGCGATCAACCAGGAGCAGACCAACCCGGTCAATTATGCGCTGCGGGATGCGCTGGCGGATCTGTCATCGCTGGAGGGCTGCACGGAAGTGCTCGCACGTTTCCCGGAGAGTGCGGCAGCGCCGTTCTGGCTGAACGGAAGGCTGTACGCACTGCCGGAAACCCAGGTGTTTTCCATGCTGTTCTGCCGCACCGACATTCTGGAGGAGCTGGGACTCGCGGTGCCGGAAACCTGGGAGGATATATACGCCGCGCTGACCGTGCTCAACCGTAACCATCTGCAGCTTGGGCTGCCGAACCTGTCGGATAATAACCTCGATGTGTTTTATATGCTGCTGTACCAGTACGGGGGCAGCGTATACAGCGAAGCCGGCGACAAAACAGCGCTCGCATCGGAGGAATCCATCCGGGCATTCACCGACTGGGCCGAACTGTATACCAAATATAACGTGCCGCAGAAAATGGATGCACTCACCCGGTTCCGCACCGGGGAGACACCGCTGATGATTACGTCGTATACCTTCTTCAATAACCTGACCGCCTCCGCGCCGGAGATCAGGGGGCTGTGGAGCATGGCGCCGCTGCCCGGCACCGCCGGCGAAGACGGCATCGTCCGCGACGCGGTATCGGCGTCGACCGGAGCGGTGATCTTCCGCAACAGTGAAAATATCCCGGCAGCATGGGAATTCCTCAAATGGTGGACCTCGGCGGATACCCAGCTGACCTACGGCAGGGAAATGGAAATCCTGCTGGGCGAGGCGGCGCGCTGGCCGACCGCAAACGAGGAAGCGTTCGGCAAAATGGCCTGGGAAACGACGGCGCTCGAGAGCATTCTCGCGCAGCGGGCTGAGATGAACGGTTTGCCGGAGCTGCCGGGCAGCTATATGACCAACCGGTATGTCGCCACGGCGATCCGCCTGGTGATCAACAACGGGCTGAGCCCCCGGGAGGCCATTCTGGATTACAGCCAGAAGATCGATGAGGAAATTGCGCGAAAGCGTACCGAATTCGGCATGTCGTAAAACAGCGTGACGGCAAGGGCATACGCATTTGTGAGAAGCGGTTGACCGCCGGAAAAACATCACCCCCACCGAGAAAGGAATGGTCGTGAGCATGAAAAAGAATCGTCAGCCGCTGGGCAGAAGGATTTGGAGCTATCGGGCGTCCTATGTCATGCTGGCTCCGTTTATGCTGATCTTCCTGACCTTCACCATATTCCCGGTGGTTGCATCGGTAGTGCTCAGCTTTACCCGCTTCAACGTACTCAATGCGCCGGTATTTATCGGCCTGACCAACTATACAAACCTGTTTTTCACCGACGAGATTTTTTCCACCGCCGTGGGGAATACGGTGGTGCTGGCGCTGATTACCGGGCCGCTCGGCTATTTCCTGTGCTTCTTTTTCGCATGGGTGATCAACGATCTGCCGCACCGGGCGCGTTCGCTGCTGACGCTGGTGTTTTACGCACCGTCGATTGCGGGCAACCTGTTTACCATCTGGCTGGTCATCTTTGACGGGGACATTTATGGCTATCTGAACAGCCTGCTGCTGCAGTTTGGGTTTATCAAGGAGCCGATTCAGTGGCTGACCGACCCTGCCTATATGATGGCGGCGGTGGTGGTGGTGCAGCTGTGGGTGAGCATGGGAACCTCTTTCCTGACCATGCGCGCCGGCTTCAACACCATTGACCGGCAGTATTATGAAGCTGCGGCGGTCGACGGGGTGAAAAACCGCTGGCAGGAGTTGTGGTTTATCACTATCCCGATCATGGTGCCGCACCTGATGCTGTCGGCGATCCTGTCGATCACCGCCGCGTTCAGCTCGTATCAGGTGGCTACGGTGATGACCGGCTTCCCAAGCACCAACTACGCCACCCATACGGTGATGCATCATATGATCGATTATGCGTATATCCGCTTTGACCGCGGCTATGCGTGTGCGATTGCGACCATTTTGTTTTTGAGCTGCTATCTGCTGAATTTCGTGATACAGCGCGGCCTGAGGAAGGTGGGACGATAAGGTGCGGATTCATCATGACAAAAAGCTGAACCGTTCAGCCGGGGGAAATGCGGCAATGATCGTCCTGCTGAGTGTTTTCGGCCTGTTCAGCGTGCTGCCGGTCCTGCTTTCGGTTTTCCAGTCATTCAAGCCGATGAATGAGCTGTTTTTGTACCCTCCGCGCTTCTTTGTGCGCAACCCCACCCTCAGCAACTATAAGCAGCTTTTCGTGCTCATGAGCGGCACCTGGGTGCCGTTTTCCCGGTATATCTTCAATACTGTGCTCATTACCGTGGCCGGGACCGCCGGCAATATTCTGGTCTGCTCGCTGGCGGCCTATCCGCTGGCCAAGCACAGGGGGCTGCCGGGCGGCCGGGTAATGTTCCAGCTGGTGATCGCCGCGCTGATGTTCAATGCGGTGGTGACCGATGTGGTCAACTATATCACCATGTCGGCGCTGCACTGGATCAACACGTATCTCGCAATCATCGTGCCCGCATGCGGCAGCGCGCTGGGACTGTTTATCATGAAGCAGTTTATGGAGCAGATTCCCGATTCGCTTATTGAGGCCGCCCACATCGACGGCGCGGGGGAATACCGCATCTTCTGGCGGATTGTGATGCCCAACGTGCGCCCGGCCTGGCTGACGGTGGGGATTTTCGCCTTCATCGGCCTGTGGAACGGCACGAATACCACGTATATCTATAACGAGGAGCTGAAATCGCTGCCGTATGCGCTCAATCAGATCGTCACCGGCGGCATTACCCGCGCGGGTGCGGGTGCGGCGGTGTCGGTGGTACTGATGGTGGTGCCGGTGCTGTTTTTCATTTTCTGCCAGGACCGCATCGTCGAAACGATGGCCACATCCGGCATGAAGGAGTAGTGCTTGTGAAACGAACGGATAATAACCGGGCCGGCCGCTTTGCCGCACGCTTTTTTTCGCTGCTGCTGACGGCGTGCCTGCTGACGGCGGAAGCTGCCGGGGCTTCGGCGGCCGGCTACGAGTCCTATTCTTACGGCTATGCCACCGGTGAAGCGGTGGCTGCCCCGTCCCCGGCACCGTATCTGCCGGAGCGCACGGTTTCTCTGGGGGCGCTCGCGGGCGTGAAAACGGCGGCGGATTTCTGCCGGGACGCGCAGGGTAACTGGTATGTAGCGGACAGCGGCGCTGGCCAGATAGTGGTGCTGGATGCGGATTTCGGTCTTGTGCGGGTGATTTCTGCACCGGAGGAGGCGGGAGCGCTGTCCGCGCCGACGGGGGTATGCGTGCTGTCCGACGGCCGTCTGTGCGTGGCGGACACCGGCAATAAACGGCTGGTGATATTTACCCCCGAAGGGGAATTCGTCACCGCTTATACGCTCGAGGGGGCGCAGGGGCTGCGCAGCGCCTTTCAGCCCACCCGGGTGGGAGCCGGACAGGAAGGCCAGATATATGCCGTCTCGAAAAACGATTATACCGGTCTGCTCGAGCTGGACCGGGAAGGGAATTTTCTCGGCTATATCGGATCGACGACCGTCACCTACAACTGGGTGGATATGCTTTGGAAAAAGCTGATGACCCAGACCCAGAAGGATAAGCTGGTGCAGTTTGTTCCGGTGGAATATAATTCTCTGGCGCTGGATGATGACGGGTTTATTTTCGCCGTGTCCGCGTCGGAAACCGAAAGCCGTCCGGTGCGGCGGCTCAACCCGTCGGGCGCGGATGTGCTCAGCCATAACGGTTATGTGGAAGAGATTGACGGCGACGCGGGCTTCCGGTCGGCGTTTGTGGACGTGTGTGCGGGGGAAGACGGCCTGTATCATCTGCTGGATTCCCGCAAAGGTCGGATTTTTACCTATGACGCGGACGGCTATCTGCTGTACGTGTTCGGCGGACTCGGCGCACGCGAGGGCTGCACCGTGGAGCCGGTGGCCATCGAGGGCGGCGGGGAACGGCTGTACCTGCTGGACAAGGCGTCCGGCTGCATCGAGGTGTATGCCCGCACCGCCTATGCCGGAGCGATTGCGCTGGGGCTGCGGCAGTACAATACCGGCCATTATGCGGAGAGCATGGAAACCTGGCGCGGGGTGCTGCGGGAAAATTCCAACTATGACCTCGCCTATGCGCAGATCGGCAAGTCGCTGCTGCGGCAGAAGGACTATGCGCAGGCGATGGCTTATTTCAAGCTCGGCAATTTCCGCGGCGACAGGGTGGTGCTGGACAGCGGCTACAATAAGGCGTTTACCCAGTACCGCCGGGAGCTGCTCATGCAGTGGTGGTGGGCTTTTCTGCTGGGTGCCGTGCTTGTGGTAAGCGCGCTGGCTGTCGGGCGCAGGCTGTGGCGCAAAAGCCGCTGCCCGGCCGTGTGCGCGGTGCGGGAAAGCCGCCCGGCGCAGCAGTGGCGCTTTTCAAAGCATCTGCTGTTTCATCCGTTTGACGGGTTCTGGGATATGAAGCGGGAAGGCCGCGGCAGCCTTATTTTTGCACTGCTGCTGGTGGGGCTGTGGATTGTGACCAACATTCTCTCCCGTCAGGTGACCGGCTTTCTGTTCACCGAAACCACCGTTTCCACTGTCGACCTGCCGGCGGAAATCCGCAATGTGGCGGTTCTGTTTCTGCTGTTTACGGTGGGCAACTGGAGCATTACCACCCTGATGGGCGGCGAAGGCACCTTCCGGGATATCGCCATGACCTTCGGCTACGCCTGTCTGCCGCTGTCACTCATCGGTATCCCGCTGAGTTTTGTGAGCAATGTGCTCACCTATTCGGAAGCCGGCTACGTGGCGATCATACAGGGCGCGGCGTGGGGCTGGTTCTTCTTCCTGCTGTTTTTCGGCCTGCTGACCGTCCACCAGTACAGCTTCGGCAAGACGGTGGCGACAGTGCTGCTGACCGTAGCAGCGATGGCCGTGCTGACTTTTGTGGCGATGGTTTTCATGGAGCTGATTGTCAACATGGTCGGCTTTGTCACGGCGCTTTTTCAGGAAATCATGCTTCGGGTATAAGGGGGTAACGGGATGTCCGGACGAACCAAACGAATCCAGGGCGCTGCGCTGCTGGCAGCGGGCGTGCTCGGCCTGGCCGGCTGTGCCGGTGCCGCCGCGGACGCAAACCGGCTGGCCCCGGAGGATCTGCTGCTGCCGGAGGCCTCGTATGCGGCGGGATATACCGAGGTCGCCGCGTACGGCGGCATGAAACTGCTTGCCGACAAGTCCACCGGCTCGGTTGCGGTGGAGGCGGACGGGCATGTCTGGTATGCCAATCCGGAGCATCCGGAGGAAGATCCGATTGCCTCCGGCGTGGTGCAGGACAGCATGCGCAGCCAGTTCACGCTGTATTACTACAACGAAAACAATGAACTCAAGACGATGGACAGCTATACCGACAGCGTCAAAAACGGGCAGTACCGTATTGAGCCGGTGGAGCGGGGCGTCGAAATGGTGTTTACCCTCGGTTCCTTCGAGCGCGGGGCGGCAGATATTCCAAAGGTGCTGCCGGATGCACGCTATCGGGAGCTGTTTGCGGACAACGGCGCGCTCAGCGCGTCGGATAAAAAATGGGTAGAAAAACGCTATCGTCAGGAAGGGGATACCTGGGTATGGCGGGAGACCGATGCGAATCTGATTATCGAGAAGATGCTCGGCATTTTGGATGCCGTCGGCTATGACAGCGAACAGCTCGAGCAGGACAACGCGGCGGCGGGCGTCGAGACCGAAGCGGATAACCGGGCGGCGTTTCAGGTGACCGTGCGTTATACGCTGGAGGACGACGGGCTGTGCGTGGAAATTCCGATGGAGGGGTTCCGGTATGCCGGTGAGGTGGAGCCGGTGCGGCTTGACCTGCTGGAATTCTTTGCCGCTGCGGAGGATACGCCGGACGGCTATCTTTTTGTGCCGGACGGCAGCGGTGCACTGATGCGGCTGGAGCGGGCGGAGTCGTCCGACACCTATGCCGCGCGGGTATACGGCAGCGAGGATGCCTCTGCCGTGGGGGAACAGCCGGTGCGCCTGCCGGTTTACGGCCTGAAGAACGGCGATGCCGCTTTTCTGGCGATGATCGAAGAAGGGGATGCCCTGGCCACCATCCGGGCGTATAACAGCGGGCTGCGCTGCAGTCTCAGCGGCGTTTACAGCAGCTTTACCCTCAAGGAAAGCGGATACGTCACGCTGGGCGGACAGGAAGAGGAAACCGAGGTGCTCAGCTTCCAGAGCCGGTTGTATGACGGCAATATCCGCGTGCTTTATCAGTTTCTTACCGGCGACAAGGCGGATTACGCCGGCATGGCGGCCGCCTGCCGTGAGCGTCTGATCGCCCGCGGCGTGCTTGGGGAGCGGCTGGAGGCGGAGGGATTCCCGCTGCGGGTGGAAACCATCGGCGCGGTTAAAAAAGCACAGTCCTTCCTGATGATCCGGTATGAGGGCTGGGAACCCCTGACCACCTTTGCCGGGGTGGGGGAAATCCTGGATGTGCTGCAGGGACAGCAGGTGGATGCGGTCCGGGTGCAGATGAATGCCTGGGCCAGCGGCGGTTTCGACCAGGCGATGGCGGGCAGCCTTTCACCCCTTTCGGTGCTGGGCGGGAAATCCGGCCTGAAGACACTGCTGGAGACGTACACCCGGCCGGGCGTGCAGATGGAAGGGCTGGTGTCCTTTGGCCGCTACATCACCGGCAACCCGTACACGCTTTATCATTATGCGGCCAAAACCATTGACCAGGCGGTGGCGATGGATTACCCGCTTGATCTGGTGACCCGGAAGCCCGATAAGGAGCAGGCCGGCGCCGCGATTCTGTCGGCGGCACGGCTGCCGCAGGTCGCGGAAAAATTTTTGCAGTCTTCCGGACGGCTGCAGGGTCTGCCGGCCGCCGTGGCGGATCTCGGGGACCGGCTGTACGGGGATTATACCCGTTCGGATCCGGTGGATCGCGAAATGGCAAAGAGGCTGACCCAACAGGCCCTTGAGGCGCTTGCCGGCGGGGAACGGCTCTCGGTTGCGGGAGGCAACGCCTATGCGCTTGCCTATGCCCGGGTGCTCAGCGATATCCCGCTTTGCAGCAGCGGCTACACGATGCTTGACGAGGATGTGCCGTTTTATGCGATGGTGCTGCACGGCTATATGGAGATGAGCGGTGCCGCGGTCAATTATGCAGACGATCCACAAACGGCAGTGCTGCAGGCTATTGAAAGCGGAACCGGCGTGTCCTGCCGGCTGATGGCGGCGGACTCATCGCTGCTCAAGGATACCGCCTATGCCCGGTATTATTCCGCGGGTCTGGACGACGCCGTGCAGACAGTCTGTGAAGCGTACCGCCGGGTGAACAGCATGGTGGGGGATCTGCAGGGGCAGACGATTTCCGCCCATCGAAACGATGCAGGTGTGGCGGTAACGGCATATGAAAATGGTGTGAAGATTTATGTCAATTACACCAACGCCGACCGGAGCGTGGACGGCGTTTTGGTTCCGGCCCGGGATGCTGTGCGGGTTGGGTAAGGCAGCAGACATTGTGCTTTTCGGAAAGGAAGGATCACCCTATGGACCTTCGCAGAACAAGGCGCCGTTCGGTTATTGAGCGGTATAATCGGACCGGCTATATTTTCATCCTGCCGTGGGTGATCGGGTTTGCCGTGCTGCTGCTGCAGCCGTTGATCCAGACGGTGCAGTTCAGTTTCAGCGAGGTCGACATCACCGCTTCCGGCTACACCACCGATGCGGTGGGCTGGGAGCACTTTTTCTACGCCTTCCGGGAGGATGCGAGTTTTCCCAAGCTGCTGGCAAATTCGGTGGTATCGATGCTGACGGATGTGCCGATTCTGCTGATCTTCAGCTTTTTTGCCGCGGTGCTGCTGCGGAAGAATTTCCGGGGGTGCCGTGTGGTGAAGGGGATTTTCTTCATCACGGTAATCATGTCTTCCGGCGTGTTTATCCAGATGCAGAACGAAACCATCGCCGCCAACACCGTGCAGCTGTCCGCCGCGATGAACAGTGCGGCGGGCGCAGCCAGTTCGCTGAAAAGCATCGATATCGGCAAATACCTGGTAGATGCCGGCATCAGTGAGGAGATCGTCGCTTACCTGGCGGCGCCGGTGGAGGCGCTGTTTTCGGTGATGACCCGTTCCGGCATACAGATTTTCATATTCCTCGCCGGGCTGAGCAGCATCTCCCCTGCGCTTTATGAAGCGTGCAGCATCGAGGGCGCCACCGGATGGGAAACCTTCTGGATGATCACCTTCCCGATGACCTCCCCGCTGATCGTTGTCAACCTGATTTATTCCATTGTGGATTCTTTCATGGCCAACGACAACCAGGCGCTGCAGTACATATACAGCCAGGCGTTTGACAAGCTGAATTACGGATATGCGAGCGCACTGTCCTGGATTTATTTTGCGGCGGTGGGGCTGATCATCGCGCTGGCGACGCTGGTCATATCGAAGCGCGTCGTGTATCACACGTAAGGGGGTGTGCGGATGAACAGAAAAAGGGGACGCCCGGACGGGCATACGCTTGCGGTACGGGGCGGGGAGCGGCTGATGTGGCTGGTCAAAATGGTGTTCATCGTCGGCTTCTGCTTCACAATACTTTACCCGCTGGCGGTGATGCTCTCCCGCGCGTTTATGAGCCGGGCGGATATTTTTGACAACGCGGTTATACTGGTGCCGCGGGAACTGACGCTGGACAACATCCGCTATGCCGCGCAGATGATGAATTACGGCCCGACCCTGTGGAACACGCTGTGGTATGCGCTGAGCACTACGGTGATGCAGACCCTCTCGACCATGATGGTGGGCTACGGTTTTGCGCGGTTCCGCTTCCGGGGCAGCCGGGTGCTGTTTGGTCTGGTGGTGTTCACCATTATCCTGCCGCCGCAGCTGATTATGGTGCCGCTGTATATGCATTTCCGTTTTTTTGATATTTTTGGAATCGCCGGGCTGCTCACCGGCACTTCCGGGCTCAATCTGCTGGATTCCTTTACGCCGTTTTACCTGCTTTCGCTGGGCTGTGTGGGGATCAAAAACGGCATTTTCATCTATATGTTCCGCCAATTTTTCAAAAATGTCCCCAAAGAAACCGAAGAGGCAGCGCTGGTGGACGGCGCCGGCGCATTTCGGATTTTTTTCCGGATCATGATCCCGTCGGCTATTACGATGCTGGTGACGGTGGCACTCTTTTCGTTTGTCTGGCAGTATAACGACGTCACCTATACCAACCTGTTTCTCAAGAATAACCGAGTGCTGTCCATGACCTACAGTTCGCTGGGCAATTTCCTGTGGGACAATATGTCGTCGGCAGCCGCTTATCTGAAGACCGATGAATATATTGCTGTCATCAAAAGCACCGGCGTGCTGCTGATGATCCTGCCGCTTCTGCTGATTTATCTTGTCATGCAGCGCTTTTTCGTGGATGGCATAGAACGCAGCGGCATCGTGGGCTGAATCGTGTACATTTGCCCATAACAGGAAGAGGATTACCCCGTGGTTTTGGGAAGATAAACGAAATACAATGGAGACAGACAGGAGGCGCTGTATTTGAGAGGAAAACGATGGACCGCCTTTTTGGGTGCGGCCGCGGCCGCCGGCGTGCTGCTGACGGGATGTACGGGACAGGGCAGGGACAGCTCAGGAGGGAAAGAGCCAATGGAAACAAAAAGCGGTGCGGCGTCGAGTCGGATGGAAAAGACGGTTTCTTCCTACGGCGCCTGGCTTTTTGAAGGAAACGACGGCGGTTTTGCCGCCGCGGCCGGCGACACGCTGGAAATCGGGGAGAACGCGCTGCGGTACACCGCCGGCACGGCCGGGCGGCTGGATTCGCCGGGCGGGCTGGATATTCCGGCCGGTGCGGTGCGCACGGTCGAAGTACGGCTCAAGGGCGATGCTGTGCAGAGCCTGACCCTCGCCTGGGCAGGTGCGGACGGCACGTTTGCGCAGGAAAACCAAGTGTCGATACCGCTTGAAGCGGACGGAAAATATCACGATTACCAGATTGACCTGGCCGGGCAGCCCGGCTGGAGCGGACAGGTATCCCGGCTGCGGTTTATCACCGAAGCCGGCGGGGTGCTGGAGATCGACAGCATCCGGCTGTCCGGGCTGTATCTGGTGCCGTTTCCGTGGCTGAGCGGGGATTTTACCAAGGATTTGTACCAGCTTAAGGAGATTCAGGAGGCTTTCCGCGCAGATAACCATACGGTGACAGTGGGCTTTTCCGCGCTGGTACAGTACCTGTCCGACACCGACGATGAAGAGAATATCGCGATGGAATACCGGCGTTCGGTGGAGTATTACGTCAAGCTGGCCAAAGCGGCGGATATGCCGGTGATGATCTGGCTGCGGGCGGATCCCTGGGCGGAGCCGTATACCGGGGTGGCGCAGAAGCTGTATGCGGACGACCGCAATCTGATGTGGACCGAGGAGCTGACGGCAAAACCGGCCTATCGGAAGGATCTGACCGGGTATTTCAACTACTGCCTGGCCCAGACCGACCTGTCGGGTGCCAAAACGCCGTACTGGCAGTATACCGAGAAGCTGCTCGGACAGTGTGCACAGGCGGTGAACGAGGCGGTTCAGGAGAATCCCGAATATATCCTTGGGGTGACGACCACCTCGGAGTACCGCTACCTAACCGACGGGCAGGAGCATATCCTCGACTATAACCCGCATACGATCCGGGAATTCCGGGACTGGTGCCGGGAAAAGTACGGCACCGTCGATGCGCTGAATGCGGCCTGCTCGACGTCGTTTACCACCTGGGAGCTGCGTTCGGCCGATTATGACCCGGCCACAGTGGAAAATGCCGGCGGCTTCGATGCGCCGCGGGAGCGGTTCACGCCGTCGGCGTTCTGGGACGACTGGTCGGCGTTCCGTGCTCAGCAGATTACCACGGCGGAAACACGGCTCGTGGAGATCATTGGGGAACACCTCGACAGCAAGTACATTTATACGCATCAGATCCCCTATGCCGATCACACAACAGCTTCACCGATCACGACCGGCAATGTGCCGGGCTCGAACATCGGCATCGACTTTTTCAACCACGACGTCACCGCAGCGAACATGGAGGCGATCACGTCGATGCTCGGCGGGGATGTCAGCCGTACCTGGGGCGTGCCGGAATGGCTGGTGACCCACAGCGCGCCGTATGAAAGCACCGATAAGGCGCTGCGCAGCATGGCGGCGGCAGGGGTGAAATACCTGTGCCCGTTCAACTGGGGCAGCGGCGACGAATACGACGTGAAGGGGTCCCCCGCCGAAAAGGCGATTGCGGATTTCGTCGCCGAGCGGGAAGCCATGGATAATCCGATGGCGGGCGTATCGGTGAACGCGACCGCGGGCTTTGCCGATGCACAGGCGTTGGTGGACGGCTCTCTCGGCACGGTGTTTTCCGCCGCATCCTTCAAGGCGGGCGACTGGATCAGCTTTGATCTGGGGGAAGAGCGGACGCTCAGCAGCGTAACCCTGTACCCGGCCGGCCAGAACGGGAGCCTGCCCGTGCAGGTGACGGTGCAGACCGAGCAGGACGGCACCTTTAAAACGGCAGGAACCTATACGCTTGCACAGCTGGATGCGGCAAAGCCGGCCGACCTGTATTTCGATCCGACAGTCACCCGCCGGATCAAGCTGATTATCGATGAACCGGCGAAAAACAGCAGCGGTGAGACGATATTTTCCCTCGCGGAAATTCGGGTGGGAAATAAGGCGTAAAAGCGGCAGAATCAAAATTATCGGAAAGAAAGGGGCAGACACATGAAAAAGCGCATTCTGGCGATTCTTCTTTCCCTGGCACTTGTGTGTACGGCGGGATTTGCGGGACTCTCCGTTTCGGCGGAGGATCCGGTGCCGCTGGAGGTCACGGGCGTCGGCATCTTCGACCAGACTCCAAACAAGGGCATCCATACCTTCAATGAAAACGCGAAGCTGATCCAGGTCACCTTCAACCGGGATTTCTGGACAGGCGAGGCCAGCTATGTGGAGCTGAACGAAGCAGTCAACCTGTACCTGAAGATCAACGGCAAAACCCCGAGTCAATGGGTGGGGGATTACGGCAGTGCTACCTGGGGCTGCATCACCGCCCATGTCAAGCGCAGTGATGCGCTCGGGCAGTATCTGGAGATCAACCTGACCGGTGTGGAGGGTCTGCCGAGTGAGTCGACCGACAGCACCATTGAATTCCTGCCGGGCTTTGCGGGCGGGCTCGGACGCCGCTATACCTTCCACTACACCGCAAACCAGAATGTACCCTATGCCGAGGAGGCTCTGGAGGTCACCGGCGTCGGTATTTTCGACCAGACGCCGAATAAGGGTATCCATACGTTTAATGAAAACGCGAAACTGATCCAGGTGAAATTCAACCGGGACTTCTGGCCGCAGGAAACCAACTTTGTGGAGCTCAACGAGGCGGTCAACCTGTATCTGAAAATCAACGGCAAAACCCCGAGTGAGTGGGTAGGGGAGTATGGAAGCGCGACCTGGGGCTGCATCACCGCCCATGTCAAGCGCAGTGACGCGCTTGGCCAGTATCTGGAGATCAACCTGACCGGCGTGGAGGGACTGCCGAGTGAATCGATCGACAGCACCATTGAATTCCTGCCGGGCTTTGCCGGCGTGCTGGATGAGGCGGTTGTTTATGCGTATAAAGCCGGACAGAACCTGCCGTATACCATAAAAACGGATGACGGCGGCGATGACGGAGACGATGGCGATGACGAGGAAAATCCGGCTGAGGGACTGGTCACCGGTGTGGGTGTTTTCGATCAGGAACCGAATAAGGGCATCCATGATTTCGGCACCGCACGGCTGATCCAAGTGAAGTTTGGCGAGGATTTTTACGATCCGGCACAGCTGACCGGCGGTGTCAAGCAGTGGGTGCAAGGCGAGCTGGGGGACTACATTAAAATCAATGGCAAAACCGTTTCGGAATGGAACGGGATCGAATTCAACAGTGTGCAGATCCATGTCAAAACCAGCGAGGCATTGGGCGGACAGTATCTGGAGATCAACACCTCTGCGCTCGAAGGTCTGCCGCTCGTGACCACTGACAATACGGTGGAATTCCTTCCGGGTTTCCCGGTATTCGGCAAGGCGGCATCCGACAAAGCCTATGCTTTTACCTATAAGGCAAATGAGAATGTTCCCTTTGTGCTTGAAGAAAACAGTGCACCGGATGAAGGCGGAGAAGGCGGAGACGACGGCAAGCCGGAGGAAAAGCCGCAACCGGATGGCCTGGTCACGGGTGTCGGCATTTTTGACCAGACGCCGAATAAGGGCATCCACACCTTCAACGAAAACGCGAAGCTGATTCAGGTGAAGTTCAGTGAGGCGTTTTATGACCCGGCGCAGCTGACCGGCGGGGTTAAGCAGTGGGTGCAGAGCGAATTGGGCGATTACATCAAAATCAACGGTAAGACGGTTTCGGCCTGGAACGAAATTGAATTCAACAGCGCGCAGGTGCATGTCAAGACCAATCAGGCGCTAGGCGGGCAGTATCTGGAGATCAACCTGTCCGGACTCAAAGGCCTGCCGGCGGAGGACACCGATAACACGGTGGAGATTCTCAAGGGCTTTCCGGTGTTTGGGAAAGCGGCATCCGACAGGACGTATACCTTTACGTATAAAGCCGGCCAGAACGTGCCGTTCACCCTGACAAAAACGGAGAACCCGGAAACCGGGGCTGCGCTGCCGGTGGTGCCGTTTGCGCTGGCCGCTGCCGCCGGACTGCTGACGGCCGGTACAATGCGGCTGCGGAAAAAGCGCGCCGCGTAAGGCTGGCGCACGACGGAAAGCGAGAGAACAGCGATGAAAAAAAGGAAACTGACGACTGTACTGCTCAGCCTGGTGCTGTGTGTCGGCATGCTGACGCCGGCGGGATTTGCCGCGGAAGCGGATGAGGCGTTCGACGTCGCCGCCGTCGGTGTGCTGGATACCGATCCGCAGGGCAGTGTGGTGGATTTCGGCAGCAGCTACCTGTGGCAGGTGAAATGCAATAAGGACCTGTATTCCGGCCCGGAGAGCGACGCGGTCGGCGATAAGCTGAAAACCTTTGTGCAGAGCGAGATCGGCGACTATATCGCGATCAACGGCAAAACGGTGACCCAGTGGAATCAGGAGAGCTTCAACAGCGTAATGATCCACATCAGCATCAACGCCAAAAACGGGCAGTATTTTGAAATGAACACCTCCGCTATGCTCGACGGGCTGCTCAGCCTGGATACCGATAACACCGTTACCTTTTTGCCGGGGCTGCCGGCGGGAGACGGCTCCAAGCTTGAGAAAGCGGTAACCTTCAAGCTGGCGGCGGGATCCCGGGAACCCTTTGTCCGTGCAGCCGAGGCGGAGGTGATAACCACCACCACGACCGAGGCGGTGGATCCCTCGACTATCCCGTTCGATGTGGCGGCTGTCGGCGTGCTGGACCAGACACCGCAGAAAGGCCTGCATGACTTTGGCTCCTCTTACCTGTGGCAGATCGATTTTACCAAGGATTTTTACGACACGGAGCAGATGGCCAATGGTCGGAAAGACCATGTACAGAGCGAACTGGGAGAGTATATCGTAATCAACGGCAAAACGGTGACCCAGTGGAACACCGAACTGTTCAACAGTGTGCAGATCCACGTCGCGACCAACCCCTCGTTCGGCCAGTATCTGGAGATGAACACCGACAGCCTGCTTGACGGCCTGGTGGATGAGAGCACGGACAATACGGTGACGATTCTCAAGGGGTTTCCCTGTGCGGGCGGCACAGCGCTGGAAAACAGCGTGAGCTTCCGGCTCGCGGCGGGCTCGGCCGAGCCGTTTGCGCGGCTGGATGAGCCGGTGGATGAACCGGCACAGACGACCACTACCCCGGCGAAGACCGAAAAAACCACGACGACAGGGAAATTTCAGATTGTGGACGAAAGCGGGCCGGATGCGGCATCCGGGCCATCCGATGGGAACACGCCGGGCGGGCCCGGCATAGGGTGGATCATCGGGATTGCCGCGGCGGCGGTAGTGATTGCCGGCGGCATTGTGGTGATTGTCCTGTGGAAGAAGGGCATTCTGTTCCGGAAGCCGTCCTCTGAAGCAGAGGACGATGCGGATCATCCGGCGGAATAAGCATGGGGGGAGCCCGCGTGCCGGGATACGACACGCGGGCTCTCCTTAAAAACGACGATGGAGAAAAACGTATGACCACTTACCTGGAGAATCTGCGATGTCAATATGAATCTGAAAATCATCTGGTTCCGCGCGAAGGCGCGGTATTCAGCTGGTCGTATGGGACGGAGGACCTGTCTGCCTTGGCCAGTGTTAAGGCGGTCGTCGTGGACAGCCGGGATACGGTTGTCTGGTCCAGCCCGGAATATCCGGAACCGGTCGTCCAGACGGAATATACCGGCGCGTGCCTGTCACCCGGCGCGCGTTACAGCCTGCTGGTCACTGCAACCGACCGCGGCGGCGCACAGCACACCGCCCGCATCGCGTTTGATACGGTGCCTGAAGCGTTTGCGGCCGACTGGATATGGCTGGATAATGCGCACGTCCGCCCCACGACGGTCAATGCGCATTATACCGGTTACAGCTCGCCGTATTTCCGGCGACGCTTTGCGGTGGAGGGCGAGGTGCGGCGGGCCATGCTGTATGCTTCGGCGCTGGGGGTATATGAGCTGCAGCTCAATGGCCGGCGCCTGCATGACACCTGGTTTGATCCCGGCTGGACCGATTACCGCCGGCGTATCGCGTACCAGGCCTATGACGTGACCGAATGGCTCAGTCAGGGGGAAAACCGTCTGGACGCCTGTCTGGGTGAAGGGTGGTATCGGGGGTTTATCCTTTTTCACGATAAAAACTATGGGGATATCCCGCTCAAGCTGTTTTGTGAACTGCGGGTGGAGTATGCTGACGGCCGGCGGTGCACGGTGGCATCGGACGGTCAATGGAAGGCCGGAACCGGCCCGCTGCGGTATTCCGACTTTCAGATGGGAGAATTTTACGCGCCGACACCGGAGGAAGGCACCGATGCCTTTTACCGCTATCCGGTGTGTGCGCAGCCGGATCAGGAGCTCACCGGCCGGCTGGTGCCGCAGCTCGGACCGCCGATCCGGGAGATCGCGTCGTTCACCCCCCGACTGCTTCACTGGAAAGAAGGGGCGGCGGTGCTGGATGTCGGCCAGAATATATCCGGATTTCTGCGCCTGCGGCTGCGCGGACTGCCGGCAGGCCGGGAAATTCGGATTGTCTGCGGGGAAATGCTCGAAGCGGACGGTGGGGTGTACACCGAAAATCTCCGTCTGGCGGAGCAGGTGAACCGCTATATCGCGGTGGGGAGAGCGGAAGAAACCTGCCAGCCGCATTTCACCGTACACGGTTTCCAGTATGCAGAAATTCACGGTCTGCTTCCGGAGGAACTGGAAAAGGCGGAGATCACGGCGGTTGCGCTCAGCGCAGACTGCCGGCGTACCGGAGATTTTTCCTGCGGCCATCCGCTGGTCAATAAGCTGTATTCCAATCTGGTATGGGGTCAGCGGGATAATTTCAGCACCGTGCCGACCGACTGCCCGCAGCGCAATGAACGGATCGGGTGGACCGGGGATGCGCAGATTTTCTGCGCCACCGCCTGCTACAATATGGATTGCCAGACCTATTACCATAAGTACTGCCGGGATTTGTTTGATGCCCAGTTTGCGGACGGCGCGTTTCCGGACGTGGCGCCGCTGCTGTACGGCACCGATGGCGCGCTGTTTTTTGAGCGGGCGAATGCCGCCTGGGCGGATGCGGGGATTATTATCCCGTGGCGGCTGTATACATTTTACCGGAACCGGGAGCACCTGCGTGAGGCTTATCCGCATATGGCGGCCTATGCGTGCTATCTGCTTGCCCACTCGTCCGACGGGCTGTACTGCCGCGCGGATTACAGCGACTGGCTGAGCATCCGGGACGATACCGTGCGGGCGGTGCTTGCGACGGCCTATGCGGCCTACGACATGGAGCTGATGCGCCGTGCGGCCGGGGTGCTCGGCATGGAGGAAGACGCGGCTTTTTATGCGCGGGCGTTTGAACAGTACCGCCGCGCCTTCTACCGGCATTTTGTGGATGGGGAAAAGCGTATCCTCGGCGATTCCCAGACATCGTATGTGCTGGCGCTGCGTTTCGGCATCGCCCGTGCGGAGGACTGCGCGGCGTTTGCTGCCCACTTGGCGCGGCGGATCCGCCATAACGGCGGGCATCTCTCGTCGGGTTTTGTCGGCATCAGCTATCTGCTGCCGGTTCTGTGTGATTACGGCTATGCCGATCTGGCGTATCAGCTGCTGCTCAACGAGAGCTATCCCTCCTGGCTGTACAGCGTGGTTAACGGAGCCACCACCATCTGGGAACGCTGGAATTCCTATACCCGGGAGGGCGGTTTCGGTGATGTGTCGATGAATTCCTTCAATCATTATTCGCTCGGCTCGGTGGGAGAATGGCTGTTTTCGTATTGTGCCGGCATCCGCCCGGCAGAGGATACCGATGGGTTTTCGAGGATCACGCTGTGCCCCTGTCCCGACGAGCGGCTGGGGCACTGCTCGGGAACCTATGACTCGGTATACGGCCGGATATCCAGCGCCTGGCGGTATGAGAACGGCGGGATAACGTTTACCTTTTCCGTTCCGGCGGGGGTGGAGGCCGTTGCGCTGCTGCCCGCCGAGGGAGAGATGCAGACGCTGCGCTATACCGCTCAGGCCCGTTTTGCCATTCCGCTCACTCCGGGCACACATAGCTTTTTCGTCGAAGCGCCGGCTCAGCAAAGTGAGCAGGCGGTATAAGGGGAATTACAAAAGTGCCGGCCCGGATACATCCGGGCCGGTACTTTTGTATACGGAACTGCCGCCGGTTCAGCGGAACACCGAAAAATAGGCATCGAAAAAGCCGCCGACATCCACCGTTTCGGCCACCTCATGCGGACCGTTTTCCGCACGGCGCAGTCGGGTCAGTCCCATGCGGGCGGTGTTGCACAGTTCCACGTGGACCTGCCCCCGTGCGTACGTGAGTACCTCCGGGACAAACAGCCCCACCGCGGTCAGCGGGTCGTGGAAGGTGATGACATCGGCTTCCTCGAACCAGACCCCGGCAAAATCCAGCACGGGCTGCAGCACCGGATGGCGGAACCGGCGGGAAACCTCTTCTTTGGACAGATTGACCTGAAAGGTCACGTCCAGTCCTACCGAACGGTGTACCGGTGCGGCGGCGTGGTAAACCATCGCGGTGGCGTAGGGATCACACCGTGCGTTCCATTCGCATTCGACGATGTGGGAAAAGCGGTCGGTAAACGCGCCGCACATGAGCACCAGCCGTTTAAGCAGAGCCGGCAGTTCGGGATCGTAAGCAAACAGAAGGCCCACATTGGTCATCGGGCCGATCGCCAGCAGTGTGATTTCGCCGGGATGGCGGCGAATGGTATCCTGCATGAAGGCGAGCCATTCCCCCTGCGGAAAATCCGTGCGGTGCGGCCAGCCGCCCAGCCCCTTGAGTTGGGAGACCTCCGAAGGCGGCGTGTGGTCGAGTATGGCACGGCGCGCGCCGGGATACAGGGGGATATCCTTTCCTGCGGCATAGCAGAGGGCGCTCGCCAGCCTGCAGCGGTCGGCGGTTTCCCCGAGCACCGTTGTGATGCCCATCAGTTCGCATTCCGGCTGCATCAGCAGGTACGCTAGGCATACGGCATCGTCGATATCGCTGCCGATATCGGTATCCAGCAGAATTTTTTCCATACGGTGTAGGCCTCCTTTTCAGCACATCTTTCCCTTTCAGTATACCCGCAGGAAAAAGAAAAGCAAGGGTGAGAAGTACCCTGCCCTATGGGGCAAAACGCCTAATGCGGCGGCGAATGGATTTCCCCATAGCGATGAGGAGGTTTCCCCGTATACGTCGGCCGGACAGCATGCTACAATGCGGGAGAAGGGGTGTCATATATGGAGAAGGTTTTGTTTGAGAAGGCCCGGCCGGTGTTCCTGCGGGGGCTGAGCGGGGAAAAGAATATCACCGCGTCGTTCCGGGCGGTGTTCCGCGCGGCGGCGGGGGAGGAATGGCGGCTGCGGATTACGGCGTCGAGCGCTTACCGCGTGTGGCTCAATGGGGAATTTGCCGGCTATGGCCCGGCCCGTGCAGCGCATGGGTATTATCGCCTGGATGAGCTGCCGCTCACACCGCGGTGTGACGCGGAGGAAAACCGCCTGATTATTGAGGTGGCGGGCTATAACGTCGGCGGCTATTACTGGCTGGATCAGCCGGCTTTTGTGCAGGCGGAGCTTTGCTGCGGCGGCAGTCCGGTGCGGTATACCGCTGCGGGAGAGGGCGGATTTGTGGCGCGCCGCATGACCGAGCGGATGCAGCGCACCCAGCGCTTCAGCTTTCAGCGGCCTTTTACAGAGGTATACTGCCTGGATGGCGCCTACGCGTCCTGGCAGCAGCACGGCGGGATCGATGAACCGGTCGAGGAGCTGCCGCCGCGTACGGTCATCCCGCGGGGGATCCCGCTGCCGTCGTATTCCCTGTGGCCGGCGCGGGAGGTGACGGCGCGCGGCAAGCTCGGATACGGCAATCGGCCACAGCGGGTGTTTGACGACCGGTCGCTGACCCAGATATCCGAAATATGCAAGGGTTTCCCAAAAGAGGAACTGGCCTGCTGCCTGTCGGACGAGGTGCAGGCGCTGTCCTTTGCGCCGGCCGGCGGCCCGTGCGCCTTTGGGGAGGGTGCCGCCGTTCCGGCGGACGGCTATGTGCTGCTGGATTTTGAAAAAAACAAAAGTGGGTTTATCCGTCTGGAGCTGTCCTGCACCGCATCCTGTACGCTGTATCTGCTGTTTGATGAGGTGCTGTGCGGCGGCGATATCGATTTTCTGCGCAGCGGCTGCTGCGCGGCCGCAAAGCTGGAGCTTGCAGCGGGCGAGTACACGTTTGAATCCTTTGAGCCATATACCCTGCGGTATCTCAAGATCGCCGCGAAGGGCGGCGCCTGCACGGTGCGGCGTGCCGCTGTCCGCCGGTATGAGACGGGCGCGCTGCTGCTGCCGGCCCCGGTGTTTGCCGATGAAGAGCTCGCCTGCATCTACGCCGCCGCGGAGGATACCTTCCGGCAGAATGCGGTGGATATCCTCACCGACTGCCCCTCACGTGAACGTGCCGGCTGGCTGTGTGATACCTTTTTCACTGCACGGGCGGAAAAGGCGCTGACCGGCGTGAACCGGATTGAGGAAAATTTTCTGGAAAACTACCGTCTGCCGGAGACCTTCGCCTTTTTGCCGACGGGCATGGTGCCCATGCGCTATCCGGCGGATGACGATGAACGGGTATTCATCCCGAACTGGGCGATGTGGCTGGTGCTGGAGCTGCGGGACTATCGGGACCGCGACGGCAGCGAAAAGCTCATTGAAGCATTCCGGGACCGGGTGTATGCGCTGCTGGCGTATTTCCTGCCCTTTGAAAACGAGTACGGGCTGCTGGAAAAACTGGACGGCTGGGTGTTTGTGGAGTGGTCGAAAGCCAACGAGCTGGTACAGGACGTCAGCTTTCCCACGAATATGCTGTATGCGCGCATGCTCCGGGCTGCCGGGGAGCTGTATGGCGATGCGGCGCTGATCGAAAAGGCCGTGCGGGTGACAGCGGCGGTAAACGACTGGAGTTATGACGGCCGGTTTTATGTGGATAATGCCGTCCGGCAGGACGGTGTTCTCCAGCCCACCGGAGAGCGCACCGAGGTATGCCAATACTATGCCTTTTTCTGCGGCATTGCCTCGCCCGATACCCGGCCATGGCTGTGGAAAACCCTGCTGGAGGATTTCGGCGCCGGGCGAAAACAGCATAATGCCTATCCCGAAATCTATTTTGCCAATGCGTTTATCGGCAATTATCTGCGGATGGAGCTTTTGTTTTCCAACGGGCTGTATGCGCGTCTGCTTGAGGAGATCAAGGCGTATTTCGGCGGTATGGCCCGCCTGACCGGCACCCTGTGGGAGTTTGATGCTGAAGTGGCGAGCTGCTGCCACGGCTTTACCTCGGTGCTCGCCTATTGGATTCGTCATGTGCTGTCCGGACAGAAGCCGTTTCGGTGAGGGATTATTTGTGCTGCTTATTGCAGGCGGGGCGGGAGAAAATCCCGCCCCGCTGTCTTTTATGCTATCTGATCCGCCGGCTCGTTCAGACAGTCGAGGACAACATCCCGGAACTGTCTGGGAGAGAGATACGCCGCATTACAGCGGCAGGCCAGCCGGTATACGGTATCCCGGCACAGGGAAATGTCCGGAATACGATCGATTTCAAGCCATTGTCCCCGCCGCCTGCCCAGGCACTGCATGCCATATGTCGTGTGATCGATACCGGCGTCATCGGTTATCCGGGTGCGGATAACCCGATAGAGAATCTCGCGCCGCTGTGCGCGGAAAAAAACCATGTCGGCAGAGCGCTGCCGGCCGGACAGTTCTGTGCTGTGAACCAACCATAACCCTACCGGATTCAGCCGCTGTAATTTTACCATACTGTTCCGTCCTCTGCATATTTTTGGGTTTTGCTTTACAACTGCGGGTGCATTGTGTTATATTGCGGAATAGATGATTTGCTGTACTCATGGTACAGGAATATTCAGTGAAATACAAACAGCAAATCTGCATAGCTGTGTTGTGGCGGCTGGTTTGCCTGATAAATTGATTATCACAGGTGATAAAATGATAGGAATGCAGCTAAAAGAACTGAAAGATAAGCGAAAGCTGACCAATCAGCAGCTGGCCGATTTGTCCGGTGTCCCGATCGGAACGATCAACCGCATTTTGGCCGGACAGACGGAGAATCCCAGCTTTCAGACAGTATACGATATGGTTGTGGCGATGGAGGGCTCGCTTGATGAACTGGCGGGTATCCGGCCGCAGAACCATGAGGAAGCGCCGTCTCCTGACAACGGGATAATCCGGCTGTACGAAAAAATGATCGAAGGAAAGGACAAGTGGCTGTTCCGCCTGTTTATCTGTTGCGGTATCCTGACGCTGTTTGTCATGGGTATGCTGACGTACGACCTGTTAAATCCGGCGGTGGGTTTTTTTCGGCGTTAGGGTCTGACCGCATGTGCGGAATGGCTGGGCATAATTGTACTTTTATGAGGAGGGGTAGTCCATGCTGCTGGCGGGAGAAGTGATTGCCGCCCGGACGATGAACGGGCTGTACATCGTATTTGACATCATTTTCCTATGTCTTCTCATGGGGATCCTGCTGTGGACCAAACGGTATCAGGCCGCGATTGTGGGGCTGCTCGGCGGAGTGCTGTATTTCCTGGTAGACTACGGTATCTTCTATCTTGCGCTGGGCACCCGGGTGGTGACCGGTGCGGATCCGTTCTGGTTTTTGCTGTGGTTGTCAATGAGCTACGGCTTTACGAACTTTGTCTGGATCTGGGTATGGCTGGACCGGGACGGACATGCGCTCGAGTGGTCGCTGCTGATTGTATCGGGCTGGCTGTGTGTGTCACTGCTCAGCCAGAATTTCGGCCGGGATTTTTCTGCCATCAGTATCTCTCGCGGCACGGCGGACTACCACGGCGTTATGGCGCTGATGCTGTTTGTGGGCTATGCGCTGCTGATTGTGCATAACCTGCTGGGGCGAGGCGAAAAGATCGATATCAAGTGGATTCTGGCGATCGGTATTCTGGTGCAGTTCGGCTGGGAAGCGACCCTGGCCGTGACCGGCATCCGCAACCAGAGCATACAGACGCTGGTGGTCAACTCGCTGCTGGAAACCAACCTCGGGCTGCCATATCTGTGGATGATCCACCGCGCGGTGAACCGCCGCCGCAATGAACGGCTTCAGAGAGTAAAAGCGGGATAAGACTGGACGCCGCTGTTTTTCAGACAGCGGCGTTTTCTCTTTGTATGAATCGGGTGTCTCTGACGATGGCAAAAAAAGAGGGCGGAATGACAAAAACACCTATTGTAATCATCCGTACCAGCGAATACAATATAAAGAGATCAAAGAAAAAGGGACGGAGGAACCGGCTTTATCTGCGGTTACTTCTGCATAAGCCCGCCGTGGAGCAGGCAAGGAAAGGGAGGAGAACATGGGGCAGGCGAAGATCAATGCGGATGCCTTCCGCGCGCTGCCATTCTGGAGCTGGAATGACCGGCTGGAACCGGACAGGCTGCGCGAACAGATCCGGCAGATGAAGGATCAGGGCATCGGCGGCTTCTTCATGCACGCCCGCGGCGGTCTGGAAACGCCGTATATGGGTGAGGAGTGGTTTGAAGCGGTGCAGGTGTGCATCGATACCGCCAAAAAGCTGGGAATGCAGGCCTGGGCATACGATGAAAACGGGTGGCCGAGCGGGTTCGCCGACGGCCGGGTGCCGCGCAAAGGAGAAGCGTACCAGCAGAAGCGCATGGAGTTCCGGGAAATCGGGGAGCTGGGGCCGGAGGACCGGGTGCTGGGCTATTTCTGCCGGCAGGACGGCCGATGCACCCGCCGGGAGACGGCGGAGGGCGCCGACTGTGCGGTGATTCTGATTGTGAATCCGTACTATATCGATGCGCTCAGCCGTGACTGCACCGAAGAGTTTATCCGCTGCGTGCACGAGGAATATTACCGGCGTTTCGGCGACGAATTCGGCAAGGGCCTGCGCGGCTTCTTCACGGATGAGCCGCAGTACGGTCGGTATATGATCCCGTACACCGCTGCGCTGGAAGAGGAATTCACCCGCCGGTACGGGTACAGTGCGCTCGACCGGCTGGCGCTGCTGTTTGTGGATGCCGAAGGGGCAGAGAGCTTCCGCTACGATTTTTATCGTCTGGTCAACGACCTGATGATGCAAAACTTCATGAAGCCGATCTATGACTGGTGTACGGCGCACGGCTGTGAACTGACCGGCCATATGATGCTGGAGGACGACCTGTATTCGCAGATGCTCGCCACCGCAGGCGTGATGCCGGCCTATGAATATTTCCATTTTCCGGGTATCGACTGGCTGGGACGGCGGGTGGATTCGCCGGCGACCCCCAAGCAGCTGGATTCGGCGGCGATGCAGCTCGGCAGAACGAAAAAGCTTACCGAAACCTATGCCTGCTGCGGCTGGAACCTGAGCTTTGATGAAATGCGCTGGATGCTCGGCTGGCAAGTGGTCAACGGGGTGAACGTGCTTTGCCCGCATCTGGAGGGATATACCATCCGCGGCCTGCGCAAGCGGGATCATCCGCCGGGCATGTTCATCCAGCAGCCCTGGTATGAAAAATACCGCAGCTTCATGGATTACGGCGCCCGCATGGCGGCATATATGAGTGAGGGCGAACCGGACATCGATGTGCTGATGCTGCATCCGATGCGCAGCGCCTACCTGGTGTATAACACAAAGGAGGAGGGCCGCATTGTCGAGCTTAACCGCCGGTTCCAGGATGCTTCCAGCCGGCTGAACGGCCTGCAGATTGAGCACCATTACGGGGACGAAACTTTGATGGAGCGCCACGGCACGGTGCTCGACGGCCGTCTTGTGATCGGCCGGTGCGCATACAGCCGGGTGGTATTGCCGGAGATGCTGACCATATCCGCGTCGACGTTTACGCTGCTTAAGGAATTTGTGCGGCAGGGCGGGCGGCTGTATGCCCTCGGCGGGCGGCCGAATCGGCTGGACGGCCGGGAGAGCGAAGAGGTGCGCACGTTTATGGCGGGCGTAAAAACGCTCGGCACCGACGCTGAACTGCGGGCAGCGCTGCTGGATGCGGATGAGCCGTATCTGACCGGTGAAAACGCGCAGAATGTACATATGCGCTCATCGCGGCTGAACGACGGCAGCCGGATGCTGTTTTTCACCTCGATGGACCGGGAATTGTGCGCCGATGCGCGGCTGCGGCTGGCCGGTACCTGTACGGTGGAGGAGATCGACCTGCTCGATGACAGCACAAAATCGCTGCCTGTAGAGTATGCCGGCGGGGATACGTATGTGCCGCTGTCCTTCCCGAAGATGGGAGCGCGGATGCTGCGGGTCAGCGACGGCAGACAGCCGGAAGTAGTGCTGCTGCAGACGTATGCGGTGCCGCTGGAAAAGACTTTTGCCATCGCAAGCCCGGTGCGCAATGCGCTAACCCTCGACCAGTGCCGCTATCGTGTGGATGGCGGCGAATGGCAGGGGCCGGAGCTGACCATCCATCTGCAACGGCTGCTGCTGGAGCTGCGTCATCCCTGTGAGGTGGAGCTGGAATTTGCCTTTGACGCGGATCCCGCGCTGGTGGAGCAGAACCCCGGGCTGGAACTGGTCATCGAGACGCCGGAAAAATACACGGCGGAGATGAATGGCCGTGCGCTGGTTCTCGATCCGGTGGGCACCTATGTGGATTCAAGCTTTTTCCGGGTGCCGGTGAACGCGTATCTGCAGCCCGGCCGCAACACCATCCGGCTGAAGACGTATTTCCGGCAGCCGCAGAAGGTGTATGATATCCTCTTCACGCCCAATGTCCACGAGAGTGAGACGAATAAGCTGACCTATGACGCGGAAATCGAGAGCATTTATCTGCTGGGCGATTTCTTCGTGCGCTGTGACAGTCCGGTGGAATATCTGCCGCGCCGCGCTATGCGGGTGCGGGCGCCGTTTACCCTCGTGCCGCCGAAGCAGACGGTCGATGCCTCCCGGCTGACCGAGGAAGGACTGTGGTTCTTTGCCGGCGAGCTGGATCTTCAGCAGACGGTGAAGCTCGACCCGCCGGCGGATAAACGCTGTATGCTGACCTTTGACGCCGTGCATATGCCGGTGGCCGAGGTGTTGATTAACGGGCAGAAGGCAGGAATGCTTGCGTATGCACCGTTCACGGTGGATATCACCCCGTATGTCCGGGCGGGAGACAACGAGATTGTGCTGCGGTGCTTCACCTCATGCCGCAACCTGCTCGGCCCGCATCACTATGCGGAGGAGAGCTACTCTATCGGCCCGCACACCTTCGGGGACTGTGCACGCACCGATGAGGTACGCAGTCGGTTTATCTTTGTGCGTTTTGGGTTTGAATGGTGACAGCGGGTTATGCCCGCACCGTCTTTTTCAAAAGGCGGGGAAGATGTATTGGCAGCTTCTCTGTGAAAGGACTTCATTGACAGCGAAAACCCCCGGCATGGCCGGGGGTTTTCATCTGCAAAAAACGCCCGCATGATTGGCGGGCGGTAAAACGTATTATAAGTGAGGGGGAATAAGGCTATGGGCGAACGGCATGTCGACGCAGCCGCCGTGGAGCGGACGATTACGGTTTATGGCGATCTTCTCTACCGCATTGCGCTCCACCACCTAAAGACCCGCGAGGATGCGGAAGATGTCGCGCACGACGTGTTTATCAAGTGGCTGGAGAAAGCACCCGTGTTTTTATCGGATGAGCACGAAAAAGCGTGGTTCATCCGCACCACCATCAACGCCTGTACGGATTTCCGGCGGCGGGCGGCACGCCGGCTAACCGTTGCGCTTGACGCCTGTCCGGAGCCGGCAGCTCCGGAAACCGGCTCGGTGCTGGAAGACGTACTGGCTCTGCCGCCCCATCTCAGTACCCTGATCTTTCTGCATTATTACGAGGGCTACAGTATCCGGGAGATCGCGACGCTGCTGGGCAAAACCGAAAGCTCCATACAATCCCGGCTCTACCGCGCCCGGCAGAAGCTCAAACAGGAAAGGGAGGAATCTGTCAATGAATACCGAACGCTACCACAAAGAAGTAAATAGCCTGCGTCTGGACGAACAAAAGAAGCAGGCATGGATAGCTGAGCTGTCCGGAAAATCCTCCTGTGAGGATGACGCCGACCCGTATAACAGCCCTTATCTGTCTCCTGCGCCGTCCCCGCCATCCCGCCGGCCCGCCGGAGCAGGATGGGTTCGGTGGGCGGCATCTGCCGCCGCTGTTCTGCTTTTGGCTGCCGGTTCGGCCTTCGTCTTGCTGCCTCGCGGCGGACCGGATACAGCGGACGAAGGCGGATGGGAATCCTCCGGCGATCCGGCCGACACCACGCAACCTTCGCTTTCCTCGGAAGTCAACACGGCCCCCATCACGACGCCCGGTGACCCCGATGTTACGACCACCACGACGCAGGAATGGGTCCAACCCACGGCCGCCTTTGACCCAGACCACCCTCTGGCGGTCTTTCGGGATCCCAATTATACCTTCAACCGTTTCACGGAAGAACAGGTCATGGCGATTTTCGACGCCGTGGATACCGCGCGGCAGCTAATGGATGTGACGCAGACAGACGTAAATTATGAGCGCGAGCTCTGGAAGCAGGAGATTTCCTTTGCCTTCATGACGGGAGTGGAAGAAGGGACAAGCTACAGCCTGACGGAGAATTATCGTACCCACGATCTGGAGCTGAGGTATCACATAGACGGCCAGGAGCCGGTGGTTCTGGCATCCAAGCCGCTGCCCTCCGGCAGCAATTTTGTCGACGCGTACGACTGGTATATCCGCAACACGTACGAGTCTATCCTCCTGTCCACGCAGCAGTTTGACCGTATTCTTGCCGATGGGCATGTAGCGTCCGTGATGGGCCAATCGGATATGCTTTCGTCGGATGGGATCTGGGTCAGTCCCGGAACCCGTCAGCTTGGCTTCTCTTTCTATATGAAAGAGCTGAAGCAGCTGGTGTGGATCATCGAGGATTATGCTCAGCAGGAGCTCAGGGTGTATTTCCATCCGGCGGATGACCCGTTGAGCTTTGAAGCGTGCGCAGTGAACGAACCGGCGGAGACCCGTCCGCTGCCACCGGATGCCGACATCACCGATTATCCCACGCTTCAGGAGGGCTGGGACATGTATTCGTCCGGCTCCGGGGAGACCATACCCACCACGGTGACTTCCGGCCCTTCTTCCCACGGAGGCACGGCCTTCCCCACTACGGCCGGGCGTAAGCTGCTGACCATGTCGACCCTTATCGATCTGGCATACAGCGGGCGGACGCTGACCTGGGACGATTTTGCCCCGTATGAGGCGGAAAGCATCGGCTCGGGACTGCTGACCCTGTTGTACCCTATCAATGGGATCGACGGGGAATATCAGCTGCGGATAACCGGAACCCCCGACGCAAGCCCTTACACCATTGTACTGCAATCGGTCAGGGATCAAACCGAATGGATCGATATCCGCACGGACGATATCCAAACCTTTCTAAACCGCTAGCGCCGCTGTCTGCGAATTCTCGACGGGAGGGATAATCATGCATAACAAGAAAACCACGGCCGCTGTTTTGATCGCCGGTATCCTTGTGGGGCTTGGTGTTACGGTATTGGTAGCGTTCACCGTAAGACTGCCTGAACGAACCCCTCTGTCGGAACCTGTCGTCGACAACGGCAGGAAAGCAGACCCGCCGCGCCAGCAGGGTGTATTTCTGCATGACCAACGCCAGCTGGTCGACTGGTTTAACCGCACCGATCTTCGGCACAATAGTCAGGGAGTATTCAAAGCCCTGCAGGACTGGAAAACCACTTCGCGTACACTTCTCATCCCCTGCCATAACGGAGATGAGCTCTCGTCGGATATCGTCATCATCCCGGAAACGGACTACGAGGCCAGCGGGATCTACTGTCGCCACTACGCGGAGGATATCACCTGTATTGTTCAGGTATATCCGGCCGCGACGGAAAATCCACAGGATATAGCGGATGATCCGTGTGCCTACCGCTTCGGAAAGAAATTGCCGGGCCCACCGCAGGAGGGCGTCACCGGACATATCACGCTCAACGGAAAGGAAGTACACTACGGATTGAGCTATTCCGAATCGATGGAGCGTAATTTCTTTACCTTCCTTTATGCCGACCGGTATATCGTGACCATCGGCTATATGGACGGGTCAACCGTGGATCTGTTTGATTTTATGCGAGATTTCGGGTTAAA
>CAJKBW010000031.1 GCA_905198295.1 uncultured Oscillospiraceae bacterium
GTTAATCACTCCGTCGTTGTTCAAGTCTCTGAAGCGGATGTCCCCCGGAGCTGCGGCTTTCCGGTTATCGTTAAAAGGTATGGAGTTTCAGAATATGCAAGAAGAAGGGGTAGGTAAGGTATGTCTAACAGACTATTTCAAGGCGTCGTTCATCAGATGCGGGAGGCGATTGACCGCACGATAGGCGTTATCGATGAGACTATGTCCGTTATTGCCTGCAGTGATTTGGGACGCATTGGGGAGGTTTCCGATTCGGTTACCGCCGAATCCTTTTCCTTGCAGGAAGCCTTTGTGAAGGACGGCTATACCTACAAGCCGTTTGGATCCCGGCCGCGTGCGGAGAACATTCTGTTCGTGGAGGGTACCGACGAAGAGGCGGGCAAGTTTGCCGCGCTGCTGGCGGTTTCGCTCTCGAGCATCAAACAGTATTACGACGAAAAATATGACCGTGGCAACTTTGTCAAAAACGTTATCCTTGACAATATCCTGCCTGGGGATATCTATCTCAAGGCGCGTGAGCTGCGTTTCAACAATGATGTCTGCCGCGCGGTGCTGCTGATTCGGATTTCTGCGCGCACCGATATCTCGGCGTATGATGTGGTACAGAATCTGTTCCCGGATAAGAGCAAGGATTTTGTCATCAACATCAACGAAACCGATATCGCGCTGGTTAAGGAAATCCGTGCCGGCATCGATTCGCATGATCTCGAAAAGCTGGCCCGTTCCATTGTGGATACCCTTAGCAGCGAATTTTATACCCAGGCGACCGTCGGTATCGGTACCGCCGTGGAGGGGATCAAGGATCTGGCCCGTTCCTTCAAGGAAGCGCAGGTGGCGCTGGAGGTCGGTAAGGTGTTTGATACCGAAAAGACCATCGTCAGCTATGACAACTTGGGAATCGCCCGGCTGATTTATCAGCTGCCGACGACGCTGTGTGAGATGTTCCTGCGTGAAGTCTTCAAGAAAGGTTCGATCGATTCGCTTGATCAGGAAACGCTGTTCACCATTCAGCGGTTCTTTGAGAACAACCTGAACGTATCCGAAACCTCGCGTAAACTGTTCGTGCACCGCAATACCCTGGTGTACCGTCTCGAAAAGATTAAGCGCCTGACCGGCCTGGATCTGCGCGAGTTTGACGACGCCATTGTGTTCAAGGTGGCGCTGATGGTCAAGAAATACCTGATGGCCAATCCGGTTAAATACTGAGTTTTGGTTGGGGCGGGAGGTGCCGCCCGGCTCCCCCGCCCGGCGATGTGTTTCGCTGTGCGCCGGCCCGCTTGATGCCGGCCGGCGCACAGTTCTTTATCGGCCTTCTCGGTCTGACGTTTCGGCCGGGAGGGCATAGCTTTTATTAACGGCCAACTTTGGAAATATTTGTAATACGTCCGGCCGGCAGAACAGGAAAAAGTCTGTGTCGTGCCGGTGGTACGGCAGAAGAACCGAATGGAAGAGGACAGACGTCCTTTTCGCCGGATGGTGGGCTGTCCGGTACAACTTGGCAGACTGGCCGCCCGACGGGCGGAAAACGATAGAGCCGCATTATGCGGCAGAATACGCGGATCAGTGGGAGTAAAAACAGCGGCTGCCTGCGGCGCAGATGCCCGGACAAGCCGGATGCGTTTTTCTGTACTGACCAGCGAAAAAGGAGGGGCGGCAAATATGTACGCAGCCGCATGGCGGATACCGGAGGGCTGCCGGTGCCGTGCGGTGGGATAAGAGCAGGCATGGCCTGCTGATGAGAAAAAGGGGAGGTGGCCTTTTGATCGAGTTCAAAGGGGTACATAAAACCTATGGGACAGGTGTTAAGGCATTAAAAGATGTCAATATTCACATTGATAAAGGTGAGTTTGTCTTTATAGTGGGCGCTTCCGGCGCGGGAAAGAGTACTTTTCTCAAGCTGATTATGCGTGAGGAGGTTCCCAGTGCCGGTGAAGTGATCGTTAACGGCTATAAACTGAGTAAACTGAAAAAACGCGAAATTCCTTATCTGCGCCGTACGATGGGCATTGTCTTTCAGGACTTCCGCCTGATCAACACGATGACGGTATACGACAATGTGGCTTTTGCCATGCGGGTGATCGGGGCATCACAGCGCGATGTGCGCAAGCGGGTGCCGTACATTCTTGGACTGGTGGGGCTGCAGAATAAAGCGCGCAGCTTCCCGGTTCAGCTTTCGGGCGGCGAACAGCAGCGCGTGGGCCTGGCCCGGGCGTTGGTGAATAATCCGGCGCTGATCGTGGCGGATGAACCCACGGGCAACATCGATCCGGAATTGTCCTTTGAGATCGTTGAACTGCTCAGCGAGATTAACCGCCGCGGCACGACGATTCTGATGGTAACGCACGAGCATGACCTGGTGCAGCAGTTTGACCGCCGGGTGATCGAAATCCGCGGAGGGTGCGTTGTTTCGGATACGCCTCCCAGAGGCAGTTGTGAAGGGGAGGGGTACGGCTATGAAATTGAGTAGTATGCGGTACCTGACCCGCGAAGGCTTCCGCAGTATCTGGCAGAACCGGTTTATGGCGCTTGCGTCCATCGGTGTGCTGATTTCCTGCCTGCTGCTGACCGGCGGCGCATATCTGGTATTCAAAAATATCGACCACATGTTTGACTGGATGAACGGACAGAACGTAGTGGCGGTTTTTGCGGAGGAATCCTGTGACGACGAACAGGTGACGGCGCTTGGGGAAAAAATCCGCAGCCTCAGCAATGTGGAAAGCGTAGAACTGATCACCAAGGAGGAGTCGCTGGAAAAGTACGGCGACAGTCTGCCGGAAGCGCTGTTTGAGGAATACCAGAATGGGGATAATCCCTTCCTGGATTCCTTTGTGGTGACTTTCAAGGATCTGAGCCTGTTTGATGAAACAGTGACCCAGCTCGAGGCCATTGAGCATGTGGATTCGGTGGAGCAGGACGGCGGAATCGCGGAAATGCTGCTCAAGGTGCGGCATATCGTGCTGATTGCCGGCGGCTGGATTATCGGCATGCTGCTGCTGGTTTCTCTGTTCATCATCGCCAACACCATCAAGCTGACGGTATACAGCCGCCGGCTGGAAATTTCGATCATGAAGGCGGTTGGGGCGACAAATGCCTTCGTGCGTATGCCCTTCATCATTGAGGGCATGGTGCTCGGTCTTGTGGCCGGCGGCGTATCCTATGGCCTGCTGTACCTCGTTTATGATAAGCTGGGTGATCTTCTAATGGACAGCATGACTGGTGCACTGCAGGTGGGAACGGTGCCGTTTGCCTCGATGTGGTGGCAGCTGCTGGTGGCGTTCCTGTGCGGGGGCATGCTTGTGGGTATGATCGGCAGTGCAATATCCATGCGGAAATATCTTAAGGAAGCGGGAGGCGGCCTGGATGACTAAAAATTGCCAAAA
Organism: uncultured Oscillospiraceae bacterium; assembly: GCA_905198295.1. GTDB lineage: Bacteria > Bacillota > Clostridia > Oscillospirales > Acutalibacteraceae > UMGS1591. Next base: position 3,381 of record CAJKBW010000031.1, read on the forward strand.
GACAGGTAAACGAACCCTGCTGCGCGGTGTGGCGTTTGTGTCTGCGCTGGTGCTGCTGACGGCACTGCCGGCTGGTTTTTCCCAGATGCGGGTGCGCGCGGCGGATACCGATGCACTGGAGGATCAGCTGAATGACCTACGTAATCAATCTCAGCAGCTGCAGCAGGAAATTAATTCGCTGTCCGGCGATCTGGATGCTGCTCAGGAGCGGCTGAACCTGCAGAAGAGGCAGGCGGACAATGCCAGAGAACTGTATCAGAAGCTCAGCCAGCAGATGGAACAGCTCAACGCACAGATCGGTGAAAAGGAAGAGGAAATCGCGGCGAAGGAACAGGAGATTGCCGATCGGGAGGCGGACATTGCTGACCGGAAAGAGCTGCTGAAAAAACGGCTGCAGGCAATTTCCAAGAGCGGTAATCTGACGGCATTTCAGATGCTGTTCAATACCGAGAGTTATGCGGATTATCTGATTAAATCCAAGATGATGGAGCGTTCTTCGGAGCAAGACAAGGCGCTGATGGATGAGCTGGAGGTCGAGATCGCGGGGATCCAGAAGGAGCGCGAGGAGCTGGAAGCGGACAGGAAGTCGTTGGACGACGACAAGGCGGCGCTGGAGCCGCTTCGTCAGGAGGCGGAGGATAACGCCAGAAGACTTGAGCAGGTATGCAAGGAGATCGAACGCGACGAAATGACCCTTGCGGAAAAAGTGGCGGATGCGAAAAGAAAGCAGGAAGCACTGGATGCGGAAGCCGCTAAGGTGCAGGAGCTGCTGGATCAGAGCAATTACGAAGGAAAATATTCCAAGATGTATTGGCCGGTGCCCGCAGTCAAAAATATTTCTTCCGGTTTTGGCTATCGCTGGGGCAGCATGCACAAGGGTATTGATATCTCCGAAGGTGCCGTGCCGGTTTACGGGCAGTCGATCTATGCGGCGGCTGACGGTGTGGTGCTGTATACGGTGACCTCCGGCTGGGGCGGCGGCTTTGGCCTGCACGTGGTAATCGATCACGGCTATGACGCAAACGGCAAACGCATTTCCACCCGGTATGCCCATTGCTCGCAGGTGCTGGTGTCTCCCGGCCAGGTGGTCAAAGGCGGAGAAACCATTATCGGCAAGGTGGGCGATACCGGCGACGTGACCGGCCCACACCTTCATTTTGAAGTAATGGAAGGCGGCGTGCTGGATCAGGTGGATCCGGTGGCCAATGGATATGTCCCGAACTATCGCAACGGGGTAATTGTTGGCTGATTTATACGGCAATGTACGGCGCACCCGGATGGGGCGCCGTTTTGCCGGATATGCACATGTTTGTCCGGAGCGTTTTCGGTGAAAGGAATAGGTGGCATGAATAAAAAGATCTCCATCGGTGCAACGATTGCACTGATGATTATCTCCATTGCGCTGACCATTTCGGTGACGATGGTGGTGGCGATGCGTATCTTCAACTCTTCGGTCAACGATGTCACCCAGCGCCGCACTATGTATCAATACGTGACCGAGATCGACAAGGCTGTACGTCCGCATTATCTGGGTACCATCGATGAGGAAAAGCTGCGGACTGCGCTGGCGCGGGGCTATGTGGACGGCATCGGCGACCCGTATGCCGCCTATCTTTCGGCGGATGAGTATAAGGCGGTGCAGCAGGCGCGTTCGGGAAAGCTGACCGGCTATGGTATCGAGCTGTCCCGGATGGAAGACGGCATGCCGCAGATCACGTCCGTCAGTAAGCAGTCGCCGGCCGCCTCCGCGGGTGTGCAGAAAGGGGATATCGTCGTTTCTCTCGATGGCACGGAGGTGACGGCCGACAGCTACGATACGGTGGCGGAAAAGCTGGGAGTTACCACATCCGGAGACAAGGTGCTCATTGGACTGCGCCGCGGTGACAGCGAGCTTTCGGTGGACCTGACCAGCAGCAGCTTCGACGTGGTAACGGTGGAAGGACGAATGGTCGGCGATATTGCTGTGATCCGCATTGCTGCATTTACCGAAACCACACCGGCACAGTTTAAATCGGTTTATAACAAGCTCGATAACGAAGGAGCTGCCGGTTTTGTCTTTGATCTGCGCAATACCGAAAACGGCGTGCTGTCCGCTGCACAGGAGATCATCGCCTACCTGATGCCGCGCGGCAGCTATGCGAAGCTTACCGAGCAGCAGACTGACGGGACCTCTCAGACCACCGAAATGACGGCAGAGGATACCTATCAGATGAGCAAACCTTCGGCTACGCTGGTCAACAGCCGTACGTCGGACGGCGCGGAGCTGTTCGCCGGTGTCCTGCAGGAATATGCGATGACGACGGTTATCGGCAGTGTCACTGCGGGTCATGGTATGGTGCAGGATTACTATACGATCGCCACCGACGGTGCGGCAATCCGGCTTTCGGTGGCTTCGCTGGTGCTGAAAAAGGGCGGCGAAATCGAGGACGCAGGGATTACGCCGAACAAGGAAGTCCTGCTGACGCCGGAACAGGAGGAGAAACTGGGGCTGCTGACCGATGAAGAGGATTTGCAGCTGCAGGAGGCGCTGACCGCTGTCCATTCGGGAGGTACTATCATACCGCCGGTTACCACACCGCCGGAGAACGAAACCACGACAGGGGAAGAGACTACCACTACAGGGGAAACCGAGCCGACTGAACCGGAAGAGGAGTAAGAAAAGCAGGGGGAACCGCTATGCAGAAACGTTTTTCGTTTAGCGACAGGAGAAAGAGGCTGCGTGTCGCGGCCGTATTGTCCGCTGTTGTGCTGCTGACTGCCCTGCTGTGCAGCGTGATGCCGCTGTCGGCGAGGGCGGCGGATACCGATTCCCTGGAAGAGCAGTTGAATGATCTGCGCAGCCAATCCCAGCAGCTGCAGGGAGAACTGGATGGCATGAGTGCCGACTTGGAGGATGCGCAGGCACGTCTGGATGTACAAAAGGAAAAAGCGGAGGTTGCCCGAAAGAGTTATCGGCTTCTGCAGCAGCAGATGGATGAGCTGAACGGGAAAATCGCAGAGAAGGCGGCGGCGATTTCCGGGCGGGAGCAGGCCATTGCCGAGCGGGAGGCGGATATTGCCGAACGAAAAGAATTGCTTAAAAAGCGGCTGCGGGTGATTTCCCAAACCGGTAATCTGTCGGCATTTCAGATGCTGTTCAATACGGAAAGCTATGCCGATTACCTCGTCAAGTCCAAAATGATGGAGAGAATGTCCCAACAGGACAAGGCACTGATGGATGAGGTGGAAAAAGAGATTCGGGAAATCCAGCAGGAACGAGCCGCTCTGGAAAAGGAACGGGAGGCGCTGGATGCCGATAAAGCGGCGCTCCAGCCGCTGTACGATGAGGCGGAAGCCAATGCTGCGGAGATCGAACTGCTCTGCCGGCAGATTGAACGGGAAGAATCGGACCTGCAAACCCGAATTGCCCGGACAAGGGAATCGCAGGAACGGCTTGAGCGTGCGGCAGAACAGATTCGTGAAGAGATCAATAACAGCCGGTATGATGGTAAGTTCGGCAAAATGTATTGGCCGGTTCCGGCGGTGAAAAATATCGCCTCGCCTTTTGGAACCCGTTATCTGGGCAGCCACAGTTTCCATAAAGGCATCGATATTTCGGAAGGTTTCGTGCCGGTTTACGGCAAGCCGATTTATGCGGCGTCCGATGGGGTGGTGGTGTCTGCCATTAACTATGCCAATACGAGCGGTTATGGTTATTATGTGGTAATTGATCACGGCTACGATGAAAACGGTGTGAAGATTACCACGCTGTATGCCCATTGTTCGGAAATTCTGGTGAGAGCCGGCCAGACGGTGGTCGGCGGCGAAACAGTGATTGCCCGTGCGGGTGATACCGGTGATGTTACCGGCCCGCATCTGCACTTCGAGGTGTGGGAAAACGGTGTGGCGGTCGATCCGGTGGGTAACGGCTATGTACCGAACTATCACAAGGAACAGATCATTGGCTGAGAAATTTACGCATTTCTGGACTTTTTCGAGGGGATATGTTACGATACGCTTAAGGGGAATTAGAGGAGGGAAACATCATGATAAAATGCAGTCATTGCGGAAAGACCATAGCGGACGATGTACGGTTTTGCCCGGCCTGCGGCAGAGAACAAACGGAAAAGCCGGTGCAGGAAGTGCCAGCACAGCCGCCGGCACCCGTGCAGCCGTATGTATATCCGCCAGCGCCGGCAACAGCGGAGGAAACGTCACCCGGGTATACGGCGGCGTCCGTACAGCAGCAGCCCGGTGTGCCGCTTGGCGGCGGAGCCTATCTTGGCGGCACGCCGGTTCCGGTTGAGCCGCCTGTTGTGCCCAAGAAAAAGCGGCATCCGCTGCGGGCGGTTATAGCGATTGCCGCCGCGGTTGTTGTGGTAGCAGCGGGTGCACTGGTGGGGACGAAGTTTTTTGCCCGTGACATCACCCGCACCCTGCTGGGGGATAAGCGCTATGCGGTTGGCATTGAGGAGAGAATGCTCGGCGCTATGGCCGAAAACGGCAGCGAGGCGCTGGGTGAACTGGCTACGCTGGTCGATGAGGGCGGAAAATCTGCCGCTACCGTGCAGATACAGGGGGAAATGGACGAACAGCTGCGTAAATGGATCCGCAGCGAAGGCGGCGAAGAGGCTCTCGACATGATCGACCCTCTGCTTGCCTATGTGAACGCCCTGTCCTATTCGGCATCCGTGTCCTATCAGGGCGGTAAATCTGCGGCCGAGTTCCATATTCAGAAGGGCGATGCCGCTCTCCTTGGGGCACAGTTCTGGCAGGGAGACGGCCGGATGATCTTCCAGATGCCGGAAATTTCGGAGAAATATATTGTACTCGACGGCATGCCGCAGAGCAGCTCGCTTGAACTGACGCCGCCGGATGAAAAACAGCTTAAGGCCAGCCTGAAAAAGATTATTGCCGCTTATGTGGAGGTTTTGCAGGAGGCTGAGGCGTCCACGGAGAAAGATCAGACGCTGGAAATTGATGATATTCTCGTTAAGGCGGATAAAACCACCCTTGAGCTGGACGGAAAACTGACGGTGCGTGCGCTCAAGGCGGCGGTCAAGGCGATGCGGGACGATGAATACCTGCGGAGCTATATTACCGAATTGATGCAGAGCTATATCGACTGGCTGAACGAACAGGGTGTTACCGGCACGGAGCTGGAAGACGATTTCTACCGGGATGCCTGCGATGAGCTGATTAAGGCCATTGATGGCCTGACGGATGTTGTGCGCAGCGTGGAAATCAGCGTGTATATGGACCGCGGCAACCGTATGGTGGCTCGGGAATATGTGATCCGACCGAAGGAAAAAGGAGACGGCGACCTGACGCTGCGCATGGCGATGCCGAACAGCGGCGCGCAGAAGGGGGCGCTGGCGGCTTCGCTGACGCTCGGTAAGGAGGAACTGGTCTGTGTTTCTCTGGTTCCGACCGGGAAATCCTCGGGAGAAGGACTGATCCGGTTCGAAGAAGACGGTAAGGTTTTCGGGCTGGAGCTTACCTATGAAAACTATGCGGAAAAAGCGTATCGGGAAGGAAAAATGATCACCGGGACCTTTACCGTTTCGCTGTATGATCCGGATGATGTGCTGAAAAATGCTGCAGAGCTCGATTCTTCCCCTTTCCCCGATCTGCTCGATTCTACCCTTGTGCTGACTTACGATGTGGAGGGAGATACTCTCCGTGAGAAGATGGCGCTGAACCTGAAGGGAATCGGAACCATTACGATGACAGCTGATTCCTCCGAGGAAAAAACGGCCGAAGTCACGCTGCCGGAAATCAGCGGGGATAATGCCGTTGTTCTGCGGGTAAACGGTTCTGCGGAAGAACAGCAGCAGGTGCTGGCGGCACTTGGTGAAGAATATGGCTGCGGGGCGCTCAAGCATCTGCAAAAACTGATGAACGAGGATGCCGAGCTGGCTGCCCTGCTGGAAAAGGCAGGTCTGACGACGGAAATGCTGGAGGAAGCCATCGAAAACGGCGATTTCTCCTTTGGACCGTCGGGCAACGATCCCTGGGATGATCCCGGCTGGACCGGCGAAGAAGGAATGATGACCCTGGAGCAGTACGCGGCTGCCGTGCAGGAGCAGGTCAGTCAGCAGCAGGATGAGATGAGAAGGGAAAGCGGACTGGAGGTGGAAGTGCTGGCAGAGGGGCGTTCTCTGGTCTACCGCTATCGCTATATCATTGATGTCGGGGATTTTGCCAGCGCGAAAGCCGCCCAGGAAGAGGCGCTGGATGGGGTGGCAGATACTTTTATGCAGTCGTTCACATCGATACAAATTGTGGTGCCGGAGACCGAGTCGCTTGTTGTGGAGTATTGGACTATGGACGGCCAGCTGCTTGTCTCGCGAGAGTTTAAAAATACGGGCATCTGAGCGCCTGAAGGAAAAACAGGGCTTTGTATTGCGGCCGGAACTGTCTCCCGGCGGAGGATGTCCTCCGCCGGGGCGTTTTTTGTAAAAAAAGAGTTGACAATTCCTCCCCCGCTGGTGTATATTTAAAATAATATCGGTTCAAAAAGCAACGACGGAGGACAAGTACGTTGTGCCGCTTCTCCAGAGAACTGCCGGCTGGTGCGAGGCAGCGGGGCGCACAGGGGAAAATCACCTCCCGAGCTGTCCGCTGATTCCCCTCGGGGCGGTAGGTGAGAACGGGCTTCTCCCGTTACAGAGAACGGCATTCGGCCCATACGGCCCGATGCGCAGAGCGGCTCGGCAGGAGCAACAGGAGTGGTACCGCGGAGGATATGCCTTCGTCTCTTTGAGTGAGGAGACGAAGGCTTTTTGTTATCCCTGTGCGGAAGACCAAAAGAAACAGGCGGGGCGGAAAAGGCTTTTGCCGTAGGAAAGGAATGGTTTCGCAATGCAGATGAATGGTTCAGATATTCTGGTGGAATGTCTGCTGGAGCAGGGCGTGGATACGGTGTTTGGCTATCCCGGCGGCGCGGTGCTCAATATTTACGATGCTCTGTATAAGTACAGCGACCGCATCCGCCATGTGCTGACCGCACATGAGCAGGGTGCGTCGCATGCGGCGGACGGTTATGCCCGCGCAACCGGAAAAGTGGGGGTGTGCATTGCCACCTCCGGCCCGGGTGCGACGAACCTAGTCACCGGTATTGCCACGGCGTATATGGATTCCATACCGGTTGTGGCGATCACCGGAAACGTATCGGTGCCGCTGCTCGGCCGTGACTCCTTTCAGGAGGTGGATATTACCGGAATTACCATGCCGGTGACCAAGCACAATTATATCGTCAAGCGGGTGGAAGATCTGGCGGATACGGTGCGGGAGGCGTTCCGCATCGCGGCGAGCGGGCGGCCCGGCCCGGTGCTGATCGATATCCCGAAGGATGTCACCGCCGCGCTGACCGACTATCAGCCGAAACCCTGCGCCGGCCCGCGGCCGACGCCGGCGCCCAAAGAGGAGCGTATCACCCGGACGCTGGAACTCCTCGCGGAATGCCGGAAGCCGCTGATCTATTTCGGCGGCGGCGTATTGTCGTCGGGAGCGGAGGAGCCGCTTGTGCGGCTGGCGGAAAAGCTGGATATTCCGGTGTGTGCATCCATGATGGGCCTCGGCGGTTTCCCGGCGGACCATCGGCTGTGGCTCGGTATGGTGGGGATGCACGGCACCCTCGCCGCCAACCGTGCGGCACGGGAATGTGATCTGCTGCTGGTGTGCGGCGCGCGCTTTTCCGACCGGGTGGCGGGCAGCCGCACCGGCTTTGCGCCGCATGCACAGGTGGTGCATATTGATATCGATCACGCGGAGTTTGATAAAAATGTCGCCGCCGCGGTACGGGTGGCAGGCGACCTGAAAATGGTGCTCAGCCGCTTGGCCGATGAGGCTTCTCCGGCGCAGCGAACCGCATGGGTGGAGGAACTCACAGCGCTGCGGCGCACCTTCCGGGCGGATATGTCCGATCCCGACGCCCGGCCCGATCCGCTGGCGATTCTGCATATGCTGCGGGCGCTGACTGAGGACGACGCCATCATCGCCACCGATGTCGGCCAGCATCAGATGTGGGTGGCGCAGCATTTCGAGCTGCGGCATCCGCGTACGCTGCTCACTTCCGGCGGGCTTGGCACGATGGGCTACGGCATGGGAGCGGCCATCGGCGCGCAGTTCGGCTGCCCGGACCGGCGGGTGGTGCTGGTGTCGGGCGACGGCAGCTTCCATATGAACCTCAACGAACTGACCACGATGGCATCCTATCGGCTTCCGGTCGTAATGCTGGTGATGAACAATCAGGTGCTCGGCATGGTGCGGCAGTGGCAGAAGGTGTTTTACGGCAGCCGTTTTTCCGCGACCGACCCGCACCGGCGCACCGATTTTGTCAAGCTGGCGGAGGCTTTCGGCTGTACCGGCATGCGCATTGAGAAAAACGCCGATGTTGAACCGGTGCTGCGCGCAGCGCTGGCCAATGGCGGCCCGGTGCTGGTGGACTGCCGGATTTCGCCGGATGCCAATGTACTGCCGATGATTCCGCCCGGCGGTACGGTGGATGACATTATTGAGGAAATGTGAGGAGGATGGACGCGATGCAGGAGGAAAAAGTGGTGTTTTCGGTTCTCGCCGTGAACCATCCGGGCGTGCTGCTGCGGGTGGCGGGGCTGTTTTCCCGCCGCGGCTTCAACATTGATTCCATCGTGGCCTGCAGCACCGAAACGGCGGAGTTTTCCCGTCTGACGCTGGTGGTCACCGGTGACGAGGCAACCTTCACCCAGATGATCCGCCAGCTGCTCAAGCTGGAGGACATCGTCAAGGTCAAGCGGCTCGAGCCGGAAGAGTGCTCAAACAGCGAGCTGCTGCTGGTGAAGGTAAAGGCCAGGCCGGAAGAGCGCAACACTGTGCTCAAGACGGCGCAGCGCTACGGCAGCCGGGTGCTGGATATCGGGGAAGAAACCATGACCATTGAAATTACCGGTCAGACCGAAGAGGTGGACCGTTTTGTCGGGCGTATGGAGCGGTTCGGCATTGTCGAGATGGCGCGCACCGGCATTGCCGCACTCGAACGCGGCGACGAAACCATCCACGCCTGAATACGGCCGGAAGGGGGAAACAGGATGGAACAGACAACCAAACGGGTGGAAATTCTCGATTCCACCCTGCGCGACGGCGCGCAGGGTGAGGGGATTTCCTTTTCGGTTGAGGATAAGCTGGCGATTACCCGGCGGTTGGATAAACTCGGGGTTCCCTATGTGGAGGCCGGCAACCCCGGTTCCAACCCGAAGGATTTGGAGTTTTTCCGCCGGGCGGCGGCGATGAATCTGCAGCATACACAGCTGGTCGCCTTCGGCTCCACGCGACGCAAGAATATCGCGGTGGAGGAGGACGCCAATGTGCAGGCGCTGCTGACGGCGGATACTGCTGCGGTGTCGCTTTTCGGCAAGTGTTGGGATCTGCATGTGCGGGATATCCTCAAGACCACCGAAGAGGAAAATTTTGCGATGATTGCCGATACGGTGGCCTTTTTCAAGCGCCGCGGCAAGCGGGTGATCTTCGATGCGGAGCACTTTTTCGACGGCTATAAAGCGAATCCGGAATTTGCGCTGACCGCGCTGGAGCATGCCGTGCAGGCGGGGGCGGATGTGCTCGCCCTGTGCGATACCAATGGCGGCAGCTTCCCGCAGGAGGTGTATGCCATCACCCGCACCGTTGTGGAGCGGTTCCCGGCGGTGATAGTCGGCATCCACGCCCATAACGATGCCGGTATGGCGGTGGCCAACTCGGTGATGGCGGTGGAGGCGGGTGCTGCCCATGTGCAGGGAACCTATCTCGGTTTCGGCGAACGCAGCGGCAATGCGAATCTGTCGACCATTCTCCCGAACCTTCAGGTTAAGCGCAGCTATATCTGCATTCCGCCGGAGAATATGGTGCGCCTGACCCGCACCGCCCGCAGCATCGCGGAGATTGCGAATGTGCGTCTGGCCAAGGGAGAGCCGTATGTCGGTGCGAGCGCGTTTGCGCATAAAGCCGGCATGCATGCCGACGGGGTGCTGAAAAACTCTGCCACCTTTGAACATATTGCCCCGGAAGCCGTAGGCAATGAGCGGCGTTTTCTGATGAGTGAAATCAGCGGACGTACGGCGATTCTCGAAAAGATCCGCCGCTACTGTCCGCAGGTGACCCGTGAATCCCCGGAACTTGGGCAGATTGCAGAGCGTCTCAAGCAAATGGAGCTGGAGGGCTATCAGTACGAGGGGGCAGACGGCAGTTTTGAACTTCTTGTGCGTCAGGTGACCGGAAGTATTCCCAAATTCTTTGAATTGGTGTATTATCGTATTACCGGAGAAAACCCGCATGCCGACGGTCAGAGCGCGATGGCAGTGCTCAAGGTGAAGGTCGGCGAGCAGTACCAGATCGCCGCGGGCGAGGGAAACGGCCCGGTCAATGCGCTGGATATCGCGCTGCGCACCGCGCTGGCGGGCTTTTATCCGACCCTAGCGGATGTGCGGCTGGTGGACTATAAGGTGCGGGTGATGGATTCCCGCCAGGCCACCGCGGCCAAAACCCGCGTGCTGATTACCTCAGCGGATGGGGAAAAGGAATGGACAACAGTGGGTGTCAGCAACGACGTCATCGAGGCCAGCTGGGTGGCGCTGAGCGATTCCATTGCCTATAAACTTATTAGTGACAAGGAGGAAACAGAAGAATGGGTATGACCATGACACAGAAGATTCTGGCGGCGCATGCCGGCCTGCCGGAGGTCAAGGCGGGGCAGCTGATCGAGGCGAAACTCGATTTGTGCCTCGGCAACGACATCACCTCGCCGGTGGCGATCAACGAGTTTGAGCGCTGCGGAGCCTGCGGGGTGTTCGACAGAAGCCGGGTGGCGCTGGTGATGGACCACTTCACCCCGAATAAGGACATCAAGGCGGCCGAGCAGGTCAAACGGGTGCGCGGCTTTGCCGACAAGTACGATGTCGAAAACTTCTTTGATGTCGGCCGTATGGGTGTCGAGCACGCGATTCTGCCGGAAAAGGGCCTGGTCGGCCCCGGCGACTGCATCATCGGCGCAGACAGCCACACCTGCACCTACGGCGCGCTCGGCGCATTCTCGACCGGTGTCGGCTCCACCGATCTGGCTGCCGGTATGGCCACCGGTATCGCGTGGTTCAAGGTGCCGTCGGCGCTGAAAATCGTGCTGACCGGCAAGCCCGGCCGCTACGTCAGCGGCAAGGACGTGATTCTCGACCTGATCGGCCGCATCGGGGTGGACGGCGCGCTGTACCGCTCGCTGGAGTTCACCGGTCCGGGTGTCGCGAATTTGTCGATGGACGACCGGCTGTGCATCGCCAATATGGCGATTGAAGCCGGTGCCAAGAACGGCATCTTCCCGGTGGACGAGGTGACGCTGGCGTATGTCAACGGCCGCTTCCAGCGTGAAGTACGGGTGTTTGAGGCGGACGCCGACGCGGAATACGACGAGGAGATCACCATCGACCTGTCTGCACTTCGCCCGACCGTGGCTTTCCCGCACCTGCCGGAAAATACCCATACCGTCGATGAGTGCGGCGGCAAGGTAAAGATTGATCAGGCGGTCATCGGTTCGTGCACCAACGGCCGTATGGAGGATATGCGTGCCGCAGCCGAGATCCTCAAGGGCCGCAAGGTTGCCAAAGGGGTGCGCTGCATCGTGATCCCGGCCACGCAGCAGATCTGGCTCGATGCCATGCACGAGGGCCTGTTCGACATTTTTGTGGAAGCGGGCGCGGTAGTGTCTACCCCGACCTGCGGTCCGTGTCTGGGCGGGCATATGGGCATCCTGGCCGCCGGCGAGCGCGCGGTGTCCACCACCAACCGCAACTTTGTCGGCCGTATGGGCCATGTGGACAGTGAAGTGTATCTGGCCAATCCCTACGTGGCGGCGGCTTCTGCCGTGGCCGGCTATATCGTGGATCCCGCGACTTTGGATTGAGGAGGAAAGACAACATGATTGCTCAGGGTAAGGTACATAAATACGGCGATAATGTCGATACCGACGTCATCATCCCCGCGCGCTATCTCAACACCTCCAGCCATCAGGAGCTTGCTGCACACTGCATGGAGGACATCGATAAGGATTTCGTGAATAAGGTGCAGCCGGGCGATATTATGGTCGCGGAGAAAAATTTCGGCTGCGGCTCTTCGCGCGAGCATGCGCCCATCGCGATTAAGACCAGCGGGATTTCCTGCGTGATCGCCTCCACTTTTGCGCGCATTTTCTACCGCAACGCGATCAATATCGGTCTGGCGATTCTCGAGTGCGACGAGGCGGCGCGGGATATCAAGGCAGGCGACGAAGTCCGGGTGGATTTTGATACCGGCCTGATCGAAAACCTGACCACCGGCAAAACCTATCAGGCGGAACCGTTCCCGCCGTTTATCCAGAATATCATTGCCAAGGGCGGCCTGCTGAATTCGATTCAGGACCGGCTGTAAGCCCGGCGGCAGAAGAAAATACCCGTCTGCTGCCGCAGGATGCTTTGGCGCCTGCGGCAGCAGGCTTTTAGGGGAGAGGAGCGCTGTGCGATGGTGTTGGACATTACCCGGGAGCTGACAAATGCGCCGGTGTATCCCGGTGATCCGGCGCCGCGGCTGGAGGCGGTCAGCCGTATGGCCTACGGCGACAGCTGTAATCTCAGTGTGCTGCACGCCTGCCTGCATAATGGCACGCATATGGATGCGCCCCGGCATTTTGTGCCGGACGGTGCGGATGCGGCGGAGATCCCGCTTGAGCGGTGTGTGGGGGCGTGCAGTGTGGTGGAATGGCAGGGGGAGGTAACCGGCGAGGACGCGGAAAAGCTGCTGCCGCATGTGGAGCGCCGCCTGCTGTTCAAGGGGGAGGCGGAGCTGACGCCGAGTGCCGCTTTCGTGTTTGCTGATGCGGCGATGCTGCTCATCGGGGTGGAGCCGCAGTCGGTGGCACCTGCCGCCTGCTCCGTTCAGGTGCATAAAGAGCTGCTCGGTGCGGGGGTTCTGCTGCTGGAAGGGCTGGATCTGTCCGAAGCGGCGGAGGGGCGGTACGATCTTGTCGCCGTGCCGCTGAAAATTGCCGGTGCAGACGGCACGCCGGTGCGCGCGTTCCTGATGCCACGGACAATATGAAATCCGCCTGCGTTTTGCCGGAAAAGTAGGTAATTTGCTGAAACGAAAAATTTTTTGAAAAAACACTTGCATTTTGGGAAAAGCGTGTTATAATGTAACTCGTTCCCCAAAAACAGGAACAAATAAGTCGGTGCCGATGGCGGTGAGGGTACACCCGTTCCCATCCCGAACACGGCAGTTAAGCTCACTTGCGCTGAAGATACTTGGCTGGAAGCGGCCCGGGAAAATAAGTAGGCGCCGACACACAACCGTCCGATCAATCGATCGGGCGGTTTTTTTATACCATATCCGTCCCATCCGGCATATGCTTTCCGGTGCACGCATATTCTGTGGTGAATAGGCACACCCTGATGGGGTGCTTCCGGGAGGAGACGGACATGCTGGCAGTGCTGCAATTGGATACCCCGCCGAAACGCTCATTCTGGCGGCGCCGTGTACGGCGGAAAAATCCCGTGCGCACGCAGGTGATGACGATCGGAACCAGTGGATATCTGCAGATTACCGCCGTGCCCGACCGGGAAGGCCGGATCGACTGGGAAGAGGTTCGGCAGGCCGCGGGACGGGAAGCCGGGCGTATGCTGTTTCCCGCAGGGGTTCGCCCGCCGGAGGGGTACGGTTTCGGCTTTTTCAACGGAAACGCACTCTCCCGCGCTCTGATGACCGCGGCGGCACAGCAGCTGCTGCGCATGGCATCGGTGCCGCCCAAGCATATGAGTATCGGGCTGTATGACCCGTCCGGCAGCCTTGCCGCGCTGGTGCCGGCGCTGCTGCCGTTTGCGGCGGATGTGCGGGTGGTCACCGGCCGTCCGCAGGCCTATGAGGGTGCGGAGCGCATCGCCATGGCAATGTTCGGCGCCGCACTGCCGGTTACCCGGGAGGCGGAAACGCTCATCGGCTCCAAACTGATCCTTGCGCCGGAAGGGCTTGGCCATATCCGGCCGCGGGCGCGCGGGCTGGTGCTGTCCGGCGTGCCGGACGACCGGCCGGGCGTGGTCGGCGGCTATGTCCCGCGGGTGCCGGCACAATGGCTGCAGAACGCGCCGGACCGCTGCGATATCTGGCGTTTTCTTGCAGGGTTGTATGAACTGAGCGGCCTGCGCGATATTGCCGCGGAACCGCCGCAGATGCTGTATATCGGCGGGCATACTTTTTCACTGCGCGATGCCGCCTGGAAGCTGGCGGGACTTGACATCGGCATATCGGTTTAGTATAATAAATCTATTGCTCAAAACTACATTCCGGGAAGGGGAGGACCCTGCATTATGGTAAAGCAGACCGTCATCACCGATGAGGGCTTAAAACGCCTTGAAAGTGAACTGGAAGAACTGAAAACCGTAAAACGCAAGGAGATTGCGGAAAAGATCAAGGTCGCGCTTTCGTTCGGTGACCTGTCGGAAAACAGCGAGTACGACGAGGCGAAAAACGAGCAGGCGATTATCGAGGGACGTATTGCTGAAATTGAGGCACAGCTGAAAAATGTGCGGGTGCTCGACGAAAGCGAACTCAACAACGAGATGGTGCATGTCGGCTCGAAGGTGACCATCTGCGAGAAGGGCACCGATACGCCGGAGGAGTATAAAATTGTCGGTTCCACCGAGGCGGATCCGTTCAACGGCCGTATCTCGGACGAGTCCCCGATCGGCAAGAGCCTGCTGGGCCATGCCGTCGGCGAGACGGTGGAGGTGGAGACGCCGGGCGGCGTGATCTACTTCGTCATTCAGGGCATTTCGAAATAATGGCCGGAATTCGGAAAAATTCCGGAGGATAGCCAGAACAGCTCCGGCCGCGCGCCGGAAAACGATGGGCGCGGGCGGCTGCGGAGTCGCCCGCCCTTTTTTGTGATAAAAAATACGGACGGCCGTTCCCCGGAGCGGTTCGCCGGGACAAGGATGTTGAAGCATGAGCGAAGAAATCACCAATCAGGCCGCTGAGGAGCTCAGCGAAGAGCAGCTTTCGGAGCTGCTGCGGATCCGCCGCGACAAGCTGACCGCGCTGCAGGAAGCCGGGCAGGATCCGTTTGCCATCACCAAATTCGATGTGACGGCGAAAAACGCGGACATCCGCGCCCGGTTTGATCAGCTGGAGAATACCGGGGTGACCATTGCCGGCCGTATGATGAGCCGCCGGATCATGGGCAAGGCCAGCTTTATGGATGTACGTGACGGCTCCGATCGGATGCAGGTGTATGTCCGTAGGGACGATGTGGGCGAAGAGGATTATGCCGCTTTTAAGAAATGGGATATCGGTGACATTGTGGGGGTGGAAGGCTTTGTGTTCCGCACCCAGAAGGGGGAAATTTCGGTTCACGCCCGGAAAATCACCCTGCTGTCCAAATCTCTGCTGCCTCTGCCGGAAAAGTTCCACGGTCTGAAGGACACCGACACCCGTTACCGGCAGCGATATATCGATCTGATTGTGAATCCCGAGGTGAAGGACACCTTCCTCAAGCGCAGCCAGATTCTCCGCGAAATCCGGAATTATCTGGACGGTCTGGGCTATCTGGAGGTGGATACCCCGGTGCTCCATACGCTGGAGATCGGGGCGGCGGCGCGGCCGTTTGTCACCCATCACAACACGCTGGATATGGACATGTATCTGCGCATCGAAACAGAGCTGTACCTCAAGCGGCTGATCGTGGGCGGTTTTGACCGGGTATACGAGGTGGGGCGTATTTTCCGCAACGAGGGCATGGATACCTCGCATAACCCCGAGTTCACCTCGGTGGAGATGTATCAGGCGTATACCGATTATCACGGCATGATGGATCTGATCGAGGATATGTATACCACCATCACCCGCAAGGTGTGCGGTACCGATATCATTACCTATCAGGGCACCGAGATCCGTATGGCCGGTCCCTGGGAGCGGCTGACGATGGTGGAAGCGGTGAAAAAGTACGCTGGCGTGGACTATTACGCCTGGGCAACCGATGAGGACGCGCGTGCGTGCGCCAAGGAAAAAGGCGTAGAAGTGGATGAGGGCGCAGCGGCTACTAAGGGTCATGTGCTGATCGCTTTCTTTGAGGCGTACGTTGAGGATAAGCTGATCCAGCCCACCATCATCTACGATTATCCGGTGGAGAATTCTCCGCTTGCCAAGCGCAAGGCGTCGGATCCTGCATTTACTGAGCGGTTTGAGTATTTCATCTATAACCGGGACATGGGTAATGCTTTTTCGGAGCTGAACGACCCTATCGACCAGCGGGAGCGCTTCGTCCGCCAGGTGGAGCAGAAGAGGGCGCAGGGTGCCAACGCCGAGGTGGATGAGGACTTCATCACTGCGCTGGAATACGGCATGCCGCCCACGGGCGGTCTGGGTTTTGGCCTTGACCGGCTGGTGATGCTGCTCACCGACAGCGCGTCTATCCGGGATGTGCTGCTGTTCCCGACAATGAAACCGCTGGGATAAAAAACGGCAAAAAATCCCGAAATAACGAGATATAAAGAGATTTAGAGGGCAAACTTACGCCGATTTACGCCAAACTTACGCCAATGAATGTTTGCTGCGATGCAAAAAAGGAAATACATTTTGACTTTTTGGAAGAGTCTCGTGTTTATTACGAGGCTCTTTCTTTTTGCTTTGCTCCTAATATTTGTTTTTGAAATTTTGGCGTAAAGAGTGGCGTATAGATATAAAGAGCTATTAAGGAGAATTTTATGAAAAGACATGGCATTCTAATTTATAATTCTGATACTGATAGAATGGACATACGATTTGGGTTAGAGGATTATTATGGTGGGCTTCATTGTGGTACACCTATGGAAGTATTCGTAAATAATGAATGGATACCCACTCGGATCGAAATGAATGATGACTGGTATCTGGTTGGAATTAAGATATCTCCCATTTCAGGATTACAAGTCCGAATTTAACAATTTAATATTGTGGGCAGCCCTTCTTGAGATCGATGGAGCTGCCCTATTTTTATGCAAAAATTGAAGAAAGGAGTTTGCCGTTATGAAATGCTTGCTGAAATATCAGTGGGTCAAACTGCAGCGAAATCGTCTGCCTGAAGGCAAAGGTGTTATGAGTGCTTGGGCAAAGTTGGCATCACGAGCAGCATTCCGTAAGGGGCAAGCATCCTATTGCGGGCATATTAACGCTGTAACCCCCGGAATGTGGGCCGGAGGGATTGTAGGGCTAAAAAGCATTCTCGGCACCAGAAGCCGCGCTATAGCGTTGGAAACGCTTGATAAACTGTCCGGGCTGGGATACATTCAGTATACCCTTGATGAAAAAACAAAGAAGTTGACCTATCAAATCTCAGACTGGGTTGTAAAATGCTCCGGCGAAGGTTGTATGGACAGTGCCGTATATGCAACAGACGGATATGGATTTCTATGCCTTCCCCGCAGCATCACGCAGAGGCTCATAGATAACAATTACATATTTGATGAAGCTGACGCATGGCTTGATCTTTGGTGCCACACGGTATTTGAGGATCCAAGCAATGCGTTTTCTTTTTTGGCACCTGCAGTACAATTCCGGCACGAAGGCGCCCTTTTAACTTTGGAAAAACTTGGGCAACGCTGGAACTGGGAAAAAACGAAAGTATGGAGATTTTTCAAAAAGCATGGGGATGTCTTTACTCTATACCGACTTCCCGGTTCTTACGGCTGTCTGGTTTTCAATATATCGTATCCGATGGATACACCGGTTTTCTTGCCTGAACAGTCAGCAGTTCTGCGTATTCTTGAGAAAATACGCACTTTAGGTGCAAATGCGTATAAAATCGGCAGCGATCATCAGCATATCAATCGCCTGATCGCATGGTACAGCAAATACACGGTGCAAATTGCGACCCCCAAGGAGGACGAAAATCGCGTTGCACTTTCCGACCATATAATATGCGCGTATATTTCTCATTGTTGGAATTGTAAGAATTGTAATTATGACTGCCAGAGTAACAGGTATATATCTATTACCATGCAGGAAACGAATAAAATCCGAGGCCCGTGTCGGTCTGTGGATATCACAAAAATCGCAAAGGAGTATTTTACATATGAGAAAGCAGGACGATTTGCTGTATGAACAGCAAGAAAAGCGCATACAGGCGCAGTCAGACGCCTTTATTACACTTCTGACAAAGCGAGGGATTCTTGCAGATCAACAGATTGATGACGAGAAAAAACGGGTTGCTAAGCAGGAAAAGTTAAAAAACAGCTATCACAACACCTTATTGCTTTTGCAGCACTACCGTACTCTCGTCTGGATGCTGGAGTGTTTTCCGCAAACGGTGGCGGCAGAACTGGATAAACCTTTTGAGGGTATTGATAAGTTGCTTGAAGATGTGGATGTGGCAGTCACACTGGGAAACAAGAAGATTGAGAGCCGCATTGAGGGTGTGCAGCGTTCCCGTCTGTTGATGGATCGTGTCAACGAGGCTCTGACGGTGCTAAAAAAGAAACCGGAAAATGGTGAGTGCCTGTATAATCTTATTTACACCACCTACATCATCCCGGAAAAACTGAGTCATCAGGAGCTGTTGTTTCGGCTGAATATGTCTTCGCGTCATTATTATCGCCTTCGTCAACAGGCAATCACCGTTCTTTCCATTCGTCTGTGGGCAGCTCCCGCATCGGATGTAGACGGTTGGCTGGACATGCTGACACTGCTGGAGGGATTGGAATAGTATGCCTATAAAAAGGCAAAAAGTTGGCGGAGTAAAGCCGATGACACGAGGATGGGAAAATGCTAAAATGATAGTGTCCCAAACTGGGATCGGGCAATGGTGATGCCGTTTCTTGAGCTGAAAAGCTGAGAGGAACGGCATTTTTTGTTGCCTAAATATCAGAGAAAGGAGATACGCAGACATGAATAAACAACTCAAACTGGGCGGTGATAAGGTGAAAACCGCCTACTGGTCGATTGTGAGTAGACTGGTACAACAAATTCAGCAATGACAGATACTATGTGATCGATACTCTGCTTGACGCTGTTGCCGAGCATCCTACCTGGGCAAAGGGACATCTGATGTTGGGTCTATCTTATTACGAAAGAGAAGACAATACATCTGCAATTTACTATTTGAAAAAGGCGCAGCTTCTTGATCCATCGGACGGCTATTCCCTGTGCTATCTCGGTGTGATTTCCTATGACAGAGGAAGCTATAAGGCAGCGGCGGAATATCTGAACAGTGCTGAGAAACTTGCGGGAAACGACAACTATTTACGGAAGATCATTGATACCTATCAGGAATATGTGGCAAGGGAGGCGGAGTAAGTGAAAAAACGGTTGATTTCTATGATACTGAGTTGCGGATTGCTTCTGACCGCCTTGCCGATGATGCAGATTACTGTTTCGGCAAGAGGTGAAACACCCGATATGCCGACAATGGCCGAACTGATGGAGACGATCCGGAATCAGAAACAGCAGAAAAATACAAATGCCTATGATGAGGCGGTGAATTTCTGGGATGATTATGGGGACAACATTTCCGAAGGCTTCGAGCAGGCGGAAGATCAGTGGGACAATGTCAAATCGATTCCCGGTTTCAGTAATAGCTTTGGAGGAGCAGTAAAAGGCGGCGACGGGGTTTTCACGGCTGCCGGAGTGGCCACAAACATAATGGATTCCGCTTCTGCCATTCATCAGCTCACGCACCCGCAGAATAACCCCTATGCCAGACATCCTTCGCTTGCTACTGCGTACGATACCTTGACCGCATGGCAGTCTATGATGAACTGGATGGACATGGCTTATGGCGAAAAAGACCCTACCAGGTTGGTACCGCTGGTAACGGAGCTGCTGGGAGAAGCAAAGGATACCTGGTCTGACACGGCCACGCAGACGGCTTTGCTGGATTACGCCGATCACAGCACATTGATCGGAACGTTTGATATCACCGTGCAAAACGTCAACGATTATTATACACATTTATTCCAGGATGTATTTTACCCGTCCAGGGACGCGGAATGGTCGGTGGAAGACTGGTGGAAAAAGAGCTATTACGATAAGCTGAACTTTTATGCACAGATGGTAAAGGAAGGGCGCGAGAAGGAATTTGAATGGCTGCGCGATGAACTGCTGAATATGGCGCCGCATACTGGAGGCACCGTTCTGCCAAACAATACCGAGGCAAAAAAGCCGAATATTTATCTCTACCCCGAAACGGAAACCGAAATAACGGTCACCTTTGAAAAGCCGGAATATCTTACCTCGTCCATTCCGGACTATACCGGCGCATGGACGGTAACGGCTGCTCCGGACGGCAGGCTCACCGACATAAACGGCAACAGCTACGGCTATCTGTTCTATGAAGCCCTTGTGAAAAAGAAGGCGTTCCAAACCGAAGAAGGCTTCCTTGTTCCGGCAGACAAACGCGATGAAACTTTCCGCCGAATTCTTACTTCTTACGGCTTTAATGAACAGGAAACTGCCGACTTCATCGAGTACTGGTCGGATTATCTGAAAGACGGCGCGGATTACCTCATGTATCCGATGCTGACCGACGGTGTTGACGCCGCTATGCCGATATCCTTCTCCGTCAGACCGGACAGCATATACCGGATATGGTTCGGCTTTGCTTTCTATGACGGCGGCGAAATAAAGACGCCTGCGGTTACACCGATCGTGCGAGATGGCTTTACCGTCATTGAATGGGGCGGTGCGGTTTTGCATTGATTTCATGTATGTTTATCTCGATCGTGAGATTTAACATAAAAATATTTTAAAGGAGGTTTTTCAGATGAAGAAAAACATAAAAAATTATCATGCAGGGCGAATAACAAGCCTCTTAATCGTGCTCTGCATGGTGCTGTCGATTGTGCCGATTACGGCGTTTGCGGCAGGAGTTAACTACATTGACAAAATCAGCGTCACCTACAACGCACCGGACTATAAAGCCGGGGATGCACCGCAGGCGGCAGCAACGGTGACGGAGGGGAATTGCTCTGTTGCTTATGAGTATTGGCGAGAGATTTATCAGCCGGAAGAAGGCGGCGTCTGGCGGGGTACAGGGCGTTATTGGTATTCCGATGCAGATAAAATGGCGTCTCTTGCGTCAGACAAGCAGATTACACGGTTTGAAGCAGGACACAGCTATAGCTATAACATTGTGCTTAAAGCGGACAGAGGCTACTTTATCAGCGGAGATACAACTGATATTTCCGTAGGTAATTATAATTGGGGTACTGTTGACAAAGATTTTAATCTTGAAATAAAAAATATGAGTACAGAACTGCACATTTACAGTCCGTACTCAATCGACATTCCTGCTGACGATGCCACCATTGCAATCACTCTGGTTGATATCGGGAACATCTGGAAAGAGCTTGATTCCACAAAGCCCGTTGTATTCACCACGGAGCTGAATCCGAATACCGACTGCCCGAAGCAGATGGAGATTACCGATCAGGCATGGGTCGAGAATGATAGCAGTGCTTCTATCTCAAGCAATGCATACCCGGAGGCAGGCAAAGAATACGTATATGAGATAACCCTGACTGCGAAAGAGGGATATTATTTCCCGACTTTTTATGGCACTGATTTTGATGGTAAAGTTATTGTCGATGGAGTTGAAAAATATAGCTATGGACATGGCGATGCCGTTCCCGACGTGTACGGTAACGGAAAAACCCTTAAAGTGAAGGTATATCCAGCTGTAATCGCTACAAATGGCACATCGCAGGGAGACACAACCATAAATAACGCCTACATCGAGAATGTAAAATTCGATTATCGTCCGGGTGACGCTCCGCAGGCAACGGCACAGGTATCGGACACTTCATTAGACCAATATGAGATTGCCTATGAATGCTGGGAGGAAATGGAGAACGGTAATCCTGTCGCATTCTGGTATTCGGATGAAGGCAAATATACACCTTCCATGAAAAGGATTACTCAGTTTGAGGATGGCAAAACCTATATGTACTCCCTCGAACTGAGAGAGAAAAACGGATATACCTTTGCGGATAACTGCACCGTTACGATAAACTGGAACCCGATATCGGCAACCGCCAATGTGGTTAAAACCGTGGACGGCTTGTTCGCTATGAATGTTGAAACAATTCGCCCGCAAGCAACCAAGGAAATCTCCGTTATTGAAATCAATAACGCAACCTTGACCTTTAAGGACGGCGATAAACCTGTCTTTACCGGAACGGTGCCTGAAAACGATCAGTATGCATTCCGTTGCGAGTGGTGGAGCTTAGATGAGAATACCGGCATTGTTTCCACAGAGCCGGAGTGGGGCGGCGACATTTATACTAACAAGATCACCGCTTTTGAGGCCGGAAAGACCTATCACTACGGCGTATATGTGACTGCCTATACCGCCGACATCTCCCCCGATGCCAAGCTAAAGATCAACGGCCGGGAAGTGGAGTACACTCGTATAGGCGATGAGAATGACACCCAGAGCTTCTGGGTCGAAACCGATCTTTCCATGACGCCTACGGCGGCAGGTGCTTCGGATTACAAAATGATCGAGGGAGCAAACGGCACTTGGACGCAGAACAGCAACGGAACGCTTGTTTTCCGTGCAAACGGTGATTTCAGCAAATTCACAGGCGTGAAGGTGGACGGAACGCTGATTGATGCGAAGAATTATACGGCAGTCTCAGGCTCTACCGTTATCACATTAAAAGCTGATTACCTCAAAACGCTTTCTGCTGGCACTCATAAAATAACCGTTGTTTATACGGATGGTAAATGCAGTGCAAATTTTGAGGTTAAGAAAGCAGCCTCGGAGCAGACAAAGCCAACCGAAGGGGACAAAACTGATACTACAAAGCCAGCGGGCGGCAAGGATACAACAAGCCCTCAGACCGGGGATAACAGCAATCTTGCACTTTGGTTTGCCGTATTGTTTGTCAGCGGCGCAGGCGTACTTGGAACAACCTTATATTCCAAGAAGAAAAAATATCTCAAATAGGATTCCCAGCGGAGGAGGATTAAAAAAAGGGAGGCATAGTTATAGAGATAAGCAGTAGATAGAAACGAAAGCACTTATTATCTTCTCCATAAACACGGTAGAAAAGGTTTCAAACCTAAACTGAATAGCAAAATTTTGGCAGCCTGTTCAGAATGCATGAATAAATAAAAACTCTGATGTCAGTATTCGTACTGCATCGGAGTTTTTTATGCTTCAGTTTCTAAGTTGAACACATAATGCGGAACATTCCTACGACTCGCGGTATTGGGAGGAGCCATTTGTTTTGGAAACTGAGATTACAGCAAAACTGATCTGACCGTGAGGGAGAATTTATGCTGCATACTTGAAAATATTCTGATATTCGTATATAATGTAAATTGTAGTGTTGTATGCGTAAGGAAAGGAGTAACTGATGAAAGGATATCTTTCCATACGGGAAATTTCATATAAATGGGGCGTGTCGGAGCGTCGAGTGAATCAGTATTGCGCACAGGGACGCATCCCGGGTGCGGAGCGTTTCGGGCGTTCCTGGGCGATTCCGGAAAACGCAGAGAAGCCGACGGATCCGCGTAGGGATAAACTACGCAGTTCACATACTATGAGATAACACAAAGCAATGCAAAAATGAAAAATCACGCAAAGGGATATCCCTTTGTTGCTTTAGAATGAAACGAGGTGAGTGCTGTGACAAAACCGAATAAATCTACTATGCGAGCCGGTGTTTTAACCGCAACAGTAATCGTCTGCGCCATTCTTGCCCGTGTTTTCGGAAAACTGGGTTATTTCGCCGTAACCATGGGACTGGTACGCAGTTTTCTATATATAGGTCTATATATTGCGTGGGGTGTTTCTGTCAGAAAGCGGGTCATTCAGGCACAGGTACGCAGGTATCTTACAGCCGTTTCCGTTCTGACGGTTTTTTGGCTTACAGTACGGACCATGAAATATTTCCTTGTTTTTGATCCGGGCGCAGCGCGGTATTTATGGTACCTTTATTACCTACCAATGCTGTTTATTCCGCTTTTCTCCCTGCTGGCGGCTATGTCGCTGGGGAAGCAGGAGGATTACCAACTTCCCAAAAAGGCGTTTTTGTTATATGTTCCTGCTGTAGTGTGCCTGATACTGATATTGACGAATGATTTTCACCAGATGATATTTGGCTTTCCGGCAGGAGAAGTATGGACGGATGAAAACAACAGTTATGAGTTCGGATATTATCTTGCAATCGGCTTGGAGATTGTTTATGCCTTAACAGCATTTATCATTATGGTCATCAAGTGCCGTACCTCAAAGCGAAAAAAGCATCTGCCGATCATTTTGCTTGCAGTTTCGATTGTATATGCGCTTATCTATGTCAGCGGCGTCCGTTGGATGCGGATTATAGGCGGAGATATTACAGCGGTTCAGTGCCTGTTGTTTTCCGGTATTTTGGAAAGCTGTATCCGGTGCGGACTGATCCGAACCAATACGGGATACGGCGCCCTGTTTGAAGCCGGAACCTTTGGAGCGCAGATTACGGACGCTGACTATTCCGTGCGCTATACCTCAGCCAATGCACAGCAGCTTTCGGAAACGGTGATGCGTGAGACAGAAAACGGAACGGTCAGCCTGGATAAGAATACACAGCTTAAAAGCAGCCGGATTGACGGCGGTCATGTTTTGTGGCAGGAGGATATCACGGATATTACCGCATTGCTGGAACAGCTTGAAGAAAACAGAGAAACGATTGCACAGAGCAATACTCTGGAATGGGAAAACTATAACACAAAGCTGAAGATCAATACTGTTCGGGAAAAGAACCGTCTGTATGACATGCTTCAGCAGCAGACGACGCAGCAAATTGAGCTTATCCATGAACTGATTGCACAGTATGATGCAGAACCGGATGAAGAGAAGCGCCGTAGTCTGCTTGCAAAGATTACAGTTATAGGCGCATACATAAAACGCAGAGGCAATCTGATGTTTATCGGGGAAAAGTCCGAGACAATGGATATTTTGGAATTGTCAAGGTGTCTTGATGAATCCTTTGCCAATCTGGAGCTTATGGGTGTGGAGTGTGCCGTTGACTGTCCGAAGGAAGGTTTGATATTCGTTCAGGACGCTGTTCGTGTTTATGACTTTTTTGAAACTATAACAGAGGAAACCATAGAGGATCTGCATTCTGTCTGGCTGAAAGTGCGCTGTCTTGCGGATTCGTTCAATTTTTATTTGGAAGTTGTGTGTGAAAAGCCGCTCTCGGACCTTGAGAAGCTTGCTGATCATTGTGATTTTGAAGACGGTGTATGGTGTTTCACACTTCGGATCGGAAAGGCGGGTGAACTGTCATGACATTGTTTTACCAATCCTCTTCAGTAGAACAGTCGTCACTGATGGCCATGCTGCTGCTTACTTTGATTTTTTCTTTGTTTTCGCTGATTGTGGCTTTTGGCAGTGAAAAAAACAGGCTGTATAAATATATCGATACAGGGCTGTTTCTGCTGTTGTTTGTTATTTTGACAACACTCGCAAATATCTATTCGCAGATAGATGACGGGTATCCGGTCAGCATTTCGTTTCCTCTTCCAATGTGGCTGCTGTGGTGCATTACCGGCACAGCGGCGCTTTATCTGATTTGTGAATCGGTAAGGCGTTACCGCAGGAGAGGTGAACATCTCAGCCGCAATTCGGTCAAGCAGGCTATGGATACGCTCCCAAGTGCTGTGTGCTATTTTGCGCCATCCGGCGCCGTCAAGCTGTGTAATCTGCAAATGCATCGTCTCTTCTATCGTTTGGCACAAAACGAACTGCAAACTCTGGATGAATTGACGCAGGCACTCCGTGAGTGCGATAGCAAGAGCGGCATTGTGAGGCTTTCCGATCAGCGGCAGACATACCTTTTCCCTGACGGAAAAGTCTGGCGTTATTCGCAGACTGAGGTTGTCGCGGATGGCGTAACCTACACAGAAGCCTTATTCTCTGATGTAACAGAACTGTATGAAAAGAATCTGGAGCTGCAGCAGCAGACAAAACAGCTCAAAAAGATTTCCCGTGATCTCAAACAGCTCTCGGATAATGTGCAGAAGCTGACAAAAGAAAGGGAGGTTCTTGCGGCCAAGACAAAGCTGCACGACCAGATGGGCGCAGGCCTGATTGCCATTCGGCAGATTTTGCGGCAGAACACCACTTCAAAAGAGAATGCCGCCGCTGTCACGCAGTTTCGCCGTGCCATTCAGATTCTGCAGGAGGAAAACGCCTATCCGCAGGATGATGTGGCAGAGTTTATTCGGGATGCAGCAGTATCGGGTATTCATGTGGAAATCACGGGTGAGCTTCCGCAAGAGGAAGAACTGCTCCATCTGCTTTTGCCGGTGATGCGCGAAGCCTGTGTCAATGCCGCCCGCCATGCAGATGCTTCGGCTCTGTATGTTACGGCAGAGCAGACAGAAGACGCCGTTATCCTGCATATAGCCAACGACGGAAAACAGCCGGAGGGCGAGATTGTGCCGCGCGGCGGTCTTGCCGATCACAGAAAATATATTATGGAAGCAGGCGGCAGTATGGAAATTCAGTCGCAGCCTGCATTTATGCTGACAGTTACCCTGCCGGCAGGAAAACAGAAGAATCAGGAGGTGCCGGTATGACGAGGGTGCTTATCATAGATGATCAGCGGATTGCCAGAGAATATATGGAGAGTGTCGTGAAAAACGGCGAGGACTACGAGCTTGCAGGCAGTCTGTCCAAGGCGGATTTTGCTTCCACGGTCTGCTGCAGGAATGTGGTGGATCTGGTACTGATGGATATCTGCACATATGGGACAAAGGACGGAATCGACGCTGCCGCCGAGCTTCGGGAACTGTTTCCGAAGCTTAAAATCATTGTCGTTACCTCAATGATAGAGCAAAGTTTTATCAGCCGGGCAAAGGAAGCCGGGGTGGACAGCTTTTGGTACAAGGATGTCAGCCCGGAGGATCTGATTACTGTTATGGACGCAACCATGCAGGGCAGGCATATGTGGCCCGGTGAGACGCCTGTTGTAAAGCTCGGTGTTACCACCAGTGATGATTTTACGGAAACGGAAATCAAAGTTTTGCGTCTGGTCTGCGAGGGACTGGAATACAGCGAGATTGCAGAGCGGTTAAATTATACGAAGGATAATGTGAAATATCATATCCGCAATATCCTTCAAAAAACGGGCTATGCCAATAAGACGCAGCTTGCCATTGCCGTGACCGGCAAACGATTTATCATACCCAAGCTCTTTAATGAGCAGGATGGTTCAGACGAAAATCCCATTGTTTTATAAGTTTATCATATCGATTATATCGGAGATCCCGGTTTCGGATTTGAAACCGGGATTTTCTTTTTTTGTTGAAAAGGGGCAAAAGTTTACCCACATGGGTAGGGAAAAGAAAAATGCAGTCAGATATAATATAGATGAACATAGGATTACTGCGCTATTTTAAGTTCGGAATTTATAAAACCGGACATAAATCAGAAGGTTAGGAGGCGATGACATTGCGAAGAGTTGTAATCGATATGCAGAATGCTCTGTTTGCAGATGCAGTGGCCGGAGCGTTGCGCAGATTTGATTTCGATTTTGACCCGGTTATGAGTGAAAGCCCGGACAAAACCCTGTCGCTGTGCGATGCTGTGCTGGCAAATGTTCTGATTATGGAGGTAACGGCATACACACCGTGGAAGTTCGAGGAACGGATGAAGATTCGCGATGAACTGAGAAAGGTCAACCCGGATTGCAAAATTGTTTTCGTGGTGGATGAAAACACCGAGAAAAAGCTGGCGGATAAGGTTCGCCGTGCGAAAAAAGACGGACTGATCGATAACTTCATTTACGGTTCTGTATCTGCCACCTATCTGTCGGCTGTCATCGATGCATTGTAAGGAGGGAGTAAAGAAGTGATAGAAAGCAATTCCATTTCGCTCTTTGCCCGAAGCAGGGGTCATCCGGATTAAGGAACGAAAGCAATAACAATCGGCACTTATGCACCGTGGCGGACGCCGAACGCATAAAAATCACTTCGATGGCACTGTAAAGTAAAAATGAAAAAGTAGAACCCGAAAGCACAGAAAAACTCT
>CAJKBW010000032.1 GCA_905198295.1 uncultured Oscillospiraceae bacterium
GTCAGGAGAGTAGCCTGACGCGGACTCTTTTTATTTTTTATATTGTGCCGTTTTGCGCCTGCATATCCAGCGCATACTGCCGACGCATCTGCTCCATACACAGCAGCCGCAGCCGTTCGCTTTCTTCGCGGCGGTTCACGCCGGAGCGCGGATATACCGGCGGCAGGACATGCAGATGGAGATACGGTTTTTTATGAAATGGCCGTTCCGGCGGCACCGGACAATAGGAAATCACAAACGGGATCACCGGCACCTGACTTTCGCAGGCAAAGGTAAAAGCCCCGCGGTGGAACTCCCGCACGCCGTCGTAATACGGCGCCAGAATACCTTCCGGGAACAGGTGAACCACCTCTCCCCGCTCAAGCAGTTCACGCACCGCCTGAGCAAACGCCCCCATAGCATGCGCTGTCGTCGGGATCGGCACGCCACCGAGCAGCCGGACCAGGTGCCGGATGCCGGGGATCTCAAAATTGGATTTGAGGGTGGGAAAATAGGGCCTGCGGCGATTTTCCCATGCGCCTGCCACCATGCTGCAATCGAGGATATGTACATGGTTGCAGATGGTCACCGCGCCGCCGGTTATGCCATTTAGATTTTCCTGGCCGGTGATCTCTAGCCCAAACATAAAACGGTTATAGCGCGGCAGAAACCAGTATGCAAAATCCTTGAGCCGACGGCTGGCGCGGGTAAAACCGGCCCCCTCCGGCACGAATGCGTAGTCGGTATCCACCTCCAGATGCAGAGGTGTCCACATATGGACTACCGGCTCGGTTATTTCCGGCACGGCATTGGCCGGTTCCTGCCCGGTTTCTTCCGGATAAACCGTATCAGTGGGCCGCATGCTGTTTTACTCCTTCGTTTTCACGGATCTCCTGGAGGAACATCTCTTCAATCTGCCGCACACAATGATCCAGGCTGTACTGCCTGCCATGTTCGGCATAGCGCTTTTCCATCTCCCGGCGCTCGTCCTCATGCTCCAGCCAGTAGTCAATCTTCTGTGTCAAATCGCCGCTGTCACCTGCCGTAAACAGGCTGCGCTCATCCAGCGCAAATTGCGGGGTCGCCGATTTGGCGCTGTTGGCGATCACCGGCACAAGGCCGCTTGCAAAAGCCTCCATGCAGGAAATCGCCTCGATTTCAGCGTCCGCCGCATGCACATACAGATCGCTCATCGCCATGATATCCATCAGCTCAGCCTTGGTAAAAAAGCGCATGATCGGCGCATGCGGCAGCTTTTCGGCCAACTGCTCATATTTTTTCTGATTCGGGCCCTGACCGGCAAACACCAACTGGATCCGGTCGGCATATTTTGATCTGGCCGCCGCTTCGATTAGGATATCCTGCCGCTTTTCGTTGGAGAAACGGCCGATATTCAGGATAACAAACTTATCGGCGAGTTCGGGCGATTTCTCCGCCTTACGGTAGACAAAATCGCCGTCAATGCCATTGGAAATCACATGCAGCTGCGCCGTATAACCGTTTTTCCGCAGCTCACCGGCGATGAAATTGCTCGGGCAGTGGATGCGGCGGAAATGATTGTAAAACAGGTCGCGGAAACCGCGGTATATGGCAGTATTCAGTCCGGTCCATTTTCCCATACCGATGGTATACGTTATATTTTCCGGCTGCACATGAAACGCCGCAGTATGCGGCACTCCCAAACGTTCCGCGATTTTTCGTCCCTCTATCGACAAGGCGAACGGCATCAGGAAATGTACGACGTCGACACTGCGGATCGCTTCCTCCAGCAGCACCTTGTCCGGGCGTGCAAATGCCATACCCTGTTCCTTGATAATCCGGTCGAAAAAAGGCATATGCCACTCCTGAACGACATATTTTCCCTCTTCCTCGTCACCGGTGCTGACCACCCGCACTTCATGGCCGTGCTGTTTGAGCATGTCGGCAAACCGCATGGCCGATATGGTGGTGCCGTTATTGGCATCGCCGAACTGATCGATAACCAGAAGAATTTTCATTGTACCGCTCCCTTTTTCTTCGGACGAATTGGGAGAGTCCCTCCAAACCGGCAGGAATTGACCGCTCAATTGCCCCTTTATATGTCAGATAGTATACCATAACCCGTCTGTTTGTTCAATATATTACGCATATGGAATCTGCTGCGCGAACAAGTATCCCTTTCGAAACATCTCTTTCTATTCCTGCAGCGCCTCCAGCGCTGCGCGGTATTCCCCGCGTCTGCACAGGATCGCCTGCGCGTAATCGGTGGTTTCCTGCCCGCTCTCTTTCAGGGACAGCATGGTGCCCTCTCCCATGTGATAGGCCAACAGTGCATCGTGTTCCCCATACGGGCGGATGTACGACGCCAGCAGGCGAACCCCTACCTCGATATTCTGATAAGGATCACGAAGATCGTCCGCGCCGAAACGCTGACACAGGTATTCCGCATACCGGCTGTTGAGCTGCATCAGCCCGCCGTCGGTGGTTCCGTTTGTATTATAACCGGTCACATCGTCCTGAAAGCGGCTTTCCTGATACATCAGCGCCAGAACGAGTGCGTAATCAACCGCCTCTTCCTGACAAATTTTCCATGTATGCGCCTGCAGCTCCTCCGCCAGCGGAATCTCCTTCAGATAGAAACGGTCTTTCCGTGTGCACTCCGTTTCAGGAGCCGGGTCGTTCTCTTTGACTGGCTGCACCGTAGCATCCGGTTTTTCCTCCGGCAGGAGTACAGCACAGACCGATGCCGCAGCCGGTCCGTCAGTCAGGCTGTTTTCCGGCCCCGTCGGATCAGCGCTTTCTGCTTTCACAGCCAAAAAACAAAACGACAGCGCCGCCACTGTAAGCAGCATACCGCAAATTTGTTTAACCATAACCATACATCCTTTCCTTATGCTTGTCGGTAAGTATGGTCATGTTCATGGAAATTTATTCCTGTCGTTTGCGCGAACAATAAGAAAATCCCCCGACCGGCTGACCGGTCGGGGGCTGTCTTTCAGATCAGAAGAGCATTTTGCAACTCGGCAGCGCGTACTGTGTTTTTCAGCAGCATGGAGATGGTCATCGGCCCGACACCGCCGGGTACAGGCGTAATATAGCCGGCCACCTTGGATACTTCATCAAAATCGACATCGCCGCAGAGTTTTCCGTTTTCATCGCGGTTCATCCCGACATCAATCACCGCGGCGCCCGGCTTAACCATATCCGCGGTGATGAATTTAGCCCGGCCCACCGCCGCCACCAAGATATCTGCGCGGGCACAGACTTCTTTCAGGTTTTCGGTGCGGGAATGGCAGATGGTCACGGTGCCGTTCTCATGCAGCAGAAGCATCGCCATCGGCTTGCCGACAATGTTGCTGCGGCCGACCACCACGCAGGATTTGCCCGCAACGCTCACCCCCGCCGCGTGCAACAGCTCCATCACGCCCGCCGGCGTACACGGCAGGAAGGTATAATCTCCGATCATGATATGGCCGACATTCGCCGCATGAAATGCATCCACGTCCTTGAGCGGAGAGATTGCCTCGATGACCGCCTTATCCTCAATGTGGGCAGGCAGCGGCAGCTGACAGAGAATACCGTTGATGTCGCTGCGGCCGTTGAGGCTTGCCACCAGCGCGAGCAGTTCGTCCTGCGTGGTATCCTCCGGCAGCGCAAACTCCTCCGAATAAATTCCGACCTGCGCACAGGCCTTTTTCTTGTTGTTGACGTATACCCGGGAAGCCGGGTCATTGCCTACAATAATCACCGCGAGACCCGGCACAATGCCTTTTTCCTTCAGCCGGGCGGTTTCTTCCGCCACTTCGCCGCGCACCTTTGCCGATACCGCCTTGCCGTCGATAATAACTGCCATGTAAAACTCATCCTTTCCTATCTGCCCGGAGGAATGCCGCCCACGCTGCAAAAGCATGGACGGCAGTCACCTGCGTTTATTCCTTCTTGTCTTCGTCTTCCGTTTTTTCGTTATCCGCCGTATCGCCTTCTGCCGAGATATCCTGCGGCGGCGCAGCCGTTTCTTCCGCTTCCTCCGCCGGCTCCTCACTGTCTTCAGCCGCCGCAGCATCCGTTTCTTCGACATCGGCATCCGCGTCGCTTTCCTCAGCCGCTTCGCCGTCTTCCAGAATCAGCTCGTTTTCCTCTGTCTGAGCAGCCAGCGTCTTCGGCAGATGCTCGGCATAATTTTTAAAGACAAACAGCAGGATAATGCCGCCGATCACCGACAGCACCGCCACCAGCTGAGACACACGCATGGTGCCGAGATACAGGCTGTCGGTGCGCAGGGATTCGATCCAGAAACGGCCGGCGCCGTACCAGATCATATACATGGCAAAAAGCTGTCCTTTGAATTTGTAAAACTTCTTGGAAATGATGTGCAGCAGCACAAACCCCAACAGACACCACAGCGACTCATACAGAAAAGTGGGATGCACCGGCAGGGCGGAATTAAAGCCCTCCGCAACAACATTGCCCAGATGCTCGCCCGTCTGGATTTTCGACCCGGTCATGCCCCACGGCAGATCGGTGTTACAGCCGTAGGCCTCCTGATTGAAAAAGTTTCCCCAGCGGCCGATTCCCTGGCCGATCAGGAAGCCGAGCGAAGCCAGATCAAACATCGAACGTGTATTGACCTTGCGCACCCGGCACATCCACAACGCCGTACCAAAAGCAAAAATCACGCCGCCATAAATCCCAAGTCCGCCTTCCCATACCTTCAGAATGCTCAGCGGGTCGGCCAGATACCGATCCAGCTCACCGGAGAACAACACATAATACAGCCTTGCCCCCACAAACGCAAACAGCGCAGATACCAGCACAACGTCAATCATGCGGTCGCGGTCGATTTTGAAATAATCGGCGCGCTTATAGGCATAGATTATCGCCAGCAGGAAACCGACAGCGATGATCAGCCCATACCATTTGAGGGAAAAATAATTGTTGTCCCCGAGCGGAATACGGAAAATCTCATCCGATATGTTGAACCGCCAACCAATTTTGGGAAATGCAATCCAGTCCATGCTCAGCCCATTCCTTTCAAGCCGTAATATGTACCCCCGCCAAAACGGCGGGAGCCGGTCATCCGCCCGGCCGTATCACCGACAGCGCCGCAGACTCCTCTGCAAAACCGCCGGTCAGAGCGTCATACACCGATTGTATATCAAGACCCGACGCCGCGTCAAGCAGGTCGAACGGATTTCGCTCATAAAAATACGCGCCGATCAGCTGGTCGCCGCAGTTTTCCACATCGTCGAGCGTGCGCAGCAGCCGGCCGTACAGCGCGTTACGCGCAGCGGCAAAGGCCGCCTCGTCGATTCCACCGCGGCGCAGCCGCCGGATTTCCTCCCGGATAGCCTCGCTCACCGCCTGCGGATCGGCCGATTCCCCGCCGAAAAGATAGGCGGCATAGCCCTGTCCCTCGAACAGGTCGGCATCGAACGACTCATTGATCAGCCCCTGCGCCATCAGGCGAGCATACAGCGCCGACGAACGGCCGGCGATCAGTTCGAGCAGAACATCGGCTGCCGCCAGTTCCGCC
Source organism: uncultured Oscillospiraceae bacterium (assembly GCA_905198295.1). Lineage (GTDB taxonomy): Bacteria > Bacillota > Clostridia > Oscillospirales > Acutalibacteraceae > UMGS1591. Next base: position 5,492 of record CAJKBW010000032.1, read on the forward strand.
GCCGTGCGGCAGCGCCCGTCAGCCTGAACCTTATATCCCAGATAAAACAGCGGCGAGGCCACCGGCATCATCTGCTCGATATACGGCTGTACTGCCTGCACCGGCTCCTCCGGCAGCGCCCGTTTGACCCGTTCGCCGTCGCCCGACGCCGGCAGCAGGCGATCTGCCACAGCGAGCACCTGCTCCGCCGTCGCGCTGCCCGCAACCACCAGCGCCATATTATTGAGATTGTAAAAGGTGCGGTAGCAACTGTACAGCAGCTCCGGGGTGATCTGTGCGATGGAGTCCACCGTTCCGGCGATATCGATCTTCACCGGATGCTCCCGGTACAGGGCGCGCAGCAGGTTGAACAGCACCTGCCGCGCCGGCTGGTCTTCGCACATGCGGATTTCCTGGCCAATGATCCCCTGCTCCTTGCGCACCGTTTCCTCGGTAAAATACGGCTTGCGTACAAAATCCAGCAGGATCTCCAGCGGCGGCTCGATCGGTCCGCTGGTGGTAAACAGATAGGCGGTGCGGTCAAAGCTCGTATACGCGTTCGCCGAGGCGCCGGTCGCCGCATACCGGGCAAAGGCGCTGCAATCCTCGTTTTCAAACAGCTTGTGCTCCAGATAATGCGCGATGCCGGCCGGCACCGTGGTATCCACAGCGTCGCCCGGACAACGGAACACCGTATCGATGGAGCCGTACCGGGTCGCAAACACCGCATAGCTGGAACGATAACCCGGCTTGTTCCAGACAAAAATCGGCAGTCCGGAGGGATGGTCGATGCGCACGCAGCTCTCACCGGAGCGCACGTCGGTAAACACCTGCTTTTTCATGCCTGTCCCTCCTTCTGCGCTTTCAGGCAGTACACACAGTCCGGATGCACCCGCTGCGCGGCGGCGCATACATCCTCCCGGGTGACCCGCCGTATAGCGTCGGCAGCCTCTTCCGGCGTGGTCTGCCGATCAAGCAGGCTCTGCCCCAGATACCAGTTCATCTGTGAGGAGGGCAGATCCCCAACCTCAAGAAACTGGTTAATCACGCTCAGGCGCGCCGCCTCCAGATCGTCGTCGCTGAACTGGCCGGCACGCACCGCGTCCAGCTGCCGCAGAATTTCTTCCTGTGCCTCGTCGATTTTGTCAGCCTCTACCCCGCTGTCCACCAGCAGAAGACCCTTGAGACGGTCATAGGAGGACTGGCAGTAATAGCACAAACTCTTTTCCTCCCGCACATGCCGGAACAAAAGCGAATGCGGCGTGCCGCCGAGCAGCGCGTTCATCAGCCGTGCAGCCGCCACGCCTTCGTCAGGCTCGGCCGTGCCCGCGCGAAAGCCCATCACCAGCTTGCACTGCTCCACAGGCATGGTTTCGGTCCGCCGGCGGACGGACTCCTTCGCCACAAAGGCGACAGCCGTTGTCAATGTTTCCGGCTGCCGGTTCCGCAGCGCAGAAAACTGTTGACGGAACGCCTCCTCTGCTGCCGCAGGTTCTTCCAGCCCCTGCAGGATCAGGCGCACCTGCGCCCGGCACAGCATCCGCTTCCAGGCCTGTGTCACCGCCTGCGGAGTCAGCTGCTTTGCCTGTTCGGCTTCGCCGTACGGGCTGACAGCGTAGGCTTCCCCGGCGCAAAGCATCCGCTCGCACTGGCGGCGGGCATACCGGCGCTTGTCGTTGATTTCCGCCTCAATCAGCTCCACCAGACAACGGCGCTCCTGCTCCACGTCCGCCGAACGGAACATCCCGTCCTCCAGCGCCGGCGCAAAAAGCATATCGCGCAGCAGCTGCGCGCAGGCCGTCGTCAGCGCTTCGCCGGCGAGAGCATAGCGGTCCTTCAGGCATACCGCCGTCAACATCAGCGCCTGCGCCTCGCCCACCCGCGTGACATTCGCAAAGATGCGGGTGCCGTAAAGCTCATTGAGCCGCCGGTTGAGCGCAGTCAGGTCGGGATAAGCCGCACAGCTGCGCCGCAGCAGAAAGGGCAGCAGGGCATATTCCGCTGCCGTCTCCTCCCGCAGCGGCAGCAAAAACACCGCCGACAGACGGACCGTCTTGAAGCGGTCGTCCGGCAAACAAAGCGATTCCACACCGTCGCACAGCGTTCGATAAGCGGTCAAATTCGTCACCTCATTTCGGAAAATTCCTCCAGAAAAAAGTATACCAAATCCTGGACAAAAAAGAAAGCCGCAATTGTATTTTTTCGCGTTTACTGTACCGACATTTCCTGTCCGCCCGCCGGCACCCGCACCTCGTGCGGGCGGCCGTCCAGCGGCACCGACGTTGCTGCAGCGCCATCCACTGTCAGTCCGGCCAGCCCGCGCTGTGCCGTGATGTGCAACGGAGTTGCCCGCAGCGTGATACGCAGGGAATAGCCCGGCCAGCTCTCGGGCAGCCGCGGCGCCAGATAAAGACGCTCCCCTTCCGGGCGCAGGCCGAGCAGACTATACAGTATCGCCGTCAGGTACCAGCCCGCCGCGCCAGTATACTGCGTCCAGCCGGCCCGGCCGGGGCATTCCCGGTTGTGATAAACATCGCCTGCCAGCGCATAGGGTTCGCCGCGATATACATCACCTTTGCCCTTCTGCCATTTTTCGGCTGGATTCAACAGCCGCAGCAGTTCCACCCCCTGCGCCGCGCGGCCGCTTTCCAGCAGCGCCATCGCCAGCCATACCGCCGCGTGGGTGTACTGCCCGCCGTTTTCCCGCACGCCCGCCGGATAAGCGGAGGTGTAGCCCACCGCGCGGTCCGGTTCAGCAAAACCAGGAGTGAACAGCTGTACCGTACCGCTTTCCCGATCGGTCAGCAGGCGATAGGCGGTGTCCAGCGCCACGGCGGCATTCTGCGGCTCCATACCGCTGAATACGGCAAAGCTCTGGGGCAGGCTGTCCAGTGCGCAGGCTGTCTCGCCCGCACGGCCGACAGCCCGGCCCTCGTCATCAAAAGCCCGCAGATAACGGTCGCCTGCAAAGCATTCCTCCGCCGCCAGCCGGTAGGCCTGCGCCTGTTCGCGGTACTGTGCGGCGCGCTCTGCTTCACCGCGTGCTTCGCACACCGGCGCCATACGCAGCAGTGTCATACGCAGAAACATCGCCAGCCACACACTTTCTCCCCGCCCCTGCACGCCCAGCCGGTTAAAGCCGTCGTTCCAGTCCCCGGAGCCGATCAGCGGCAGCCCGTGCACACCGGCTGTGCAGGCGCGATCCAGTGCGCGCACGGCGTGGATATACAGCGACGAGCGGTAAACGGTGCGGGAAGGCGTAAAATACCGCTCCTGCTCCTCGTCCGTCAGCGGATCGCCGGTCAGCCAGGAGGTCTGCACATCCCAGACACTTCCATCCCCAGTAAAGGCTGCGTACATACAGGCGGCGAACGGCAGCCAAACCAGATCATCCGAGCAGCGGGTGCGTACCCCGCGCAGTGAGTCAGGCAGACGGTGCCACCAGTGCAGCACGTCCCCTTCTTCAAACTGTACCGCCGCGCAGCGCATCAGCTGACGCCGGGTAACCTGCGGATCGAGCCACAGTGCCCCCAGGCTGTCCTGCAGCTGATCGCGGAATCCCCAGGCGCCCCCGCACTGGTAAAAGGCGGTGCGCGCATAAATACGGCAGACGAGTGCCTGCCGCGCAATCCACCCGGTGCACAGGGCGCTCAGCGGTTCGTCGGGCAGTGTGATCTCCGGCAGTCCGGCAGCAATCGCCGGATCCTCTGATACACGCTGTACCAGCTGCGGATACTGTACTGCCGCAGACTCCTTTGCGGCGAAGCCGAGAATAAAGCGGATCCTTTCCCGCCGTCTGGGTGGCAGCTCCCGCCGCACCACCACCGCCGCGCAGGGATCCGGCAGTGGCGAGAGCGTACCGCCTCCCCAGCTGCCGGAGAGAAAACTGCCGCGGTCACAGTCGCAGCCGTCCGCGCCGCCCTCCGCCGTCAGCAGCATGGTACCCTTTACCCCACCGAACGGCTGACGCAGCAGCAGTCCGCCGTCTTCCCATCTGGCCTTGATATGCCGGGCGAAACGGCGGTCCACGCCAAGCACCGGCTCGGTATAATAGGCTGCCTGCACCTCGGCCGTCTCCTCCCCTTCGTTGGTCAGTTCCAGCTCAATTTCCTTCCACATACCTTTCGGCGGCACCCGAACGGTCACCACCGTCCGGATATCCCCCGCCCGACCGGTATAGCGAGCGAAATCCGCGCCGAACAGCACGCCTGCCCCGCATACCGTGTCCCAGATTTTCCCGGCGCAGCGCAGCAGCAGCATCTCACCGCGGTTGTCCGACGCCGTATCGTTATACCAGGGAGTCAGCTTGTTTTCCCGTGCGTTGACTGCCCAGCTGTATCCGAGCGCGCAGTCCGAAACCAGCGTGCCGAAGGTCGGGTTGGCCAGCACATGGCACCACGGCAGAACGGGCTGTCCGGTCAACACGAACCCGGCCGCGCTGAACACGCCGCCGGGAACGGCCAGCTGTGCAGCCGGTGTTTCCGGTTCCACGCGCTCCACCGGATGCAGGCGGGCCGGTTTATATTCTGCCGGCGGCAGACCGGTGCGCTGCAGATCCCGTGCGCCGTTGTGGGCACATACGGCGGCCAGCAGGCGCAGCGCCTCCTCGGAAAAGCGCTGCCGGTTGATCAGATGAATGCCGCCGCGTATGCCGAGGGTGTCCTCACACCGCACCGCCCGCGCCGCCTCACGAAGTGCGCTGAGCACCGGCGTGTCGTAATCGCCGCCCTCACTGTACACCACAGCCAGCTCGGTGGTCAGCCCGCCCAGACGCAGCGAACGGTGCAGCCGCATATACGGTTCAGCCCGCGAGGCGTCAGCAGCATTGTGCACCTCGATAAGCACCAGCGGATAATCCCCCGAAATACCCATCGGCCACAGATCGGGCTGCGACAGCTCATTGCGGCGGGCCGCCTCTGCCCACTCCCGCGAAATGCGCGGCGGATACAGCAGATCAGGCAGGATCTGCGCCGCCAGCTGGCCCTCCACTCCGCCGAACGGGGACGGCGCCGCTTTCGCCACCGACAGCGCGCCCTCCTGCCGCAGCGCGATCAGGCGGGCCGCCGCTTCGGTTTCGGTCGGCGCAGCGGTCAGGGCGAAGGTGGCGATCCGCTGGCCGTGCGGCGGCAGCTCCAGCATAATCTGCATCGCCGCCGCGCTGTCCGGCACACCGGTACCCCGTCCGTCCAGCGGCGTTTCGGCCGTTTCGGACAGGGAACCGACGCCATGCGGACGATGCAGCAGCCTTTCCCGTGAAGATTCCCATGCAAATGGCGTACCGTCCAGAAAGCCGGCCGCCAGACATACCGGCGCTTCGCCGGTACGCTGCCGCCTTACAGCAAACAACGCCCGCGCCGCCGGATCGTAACGGATGGTCAGAAACAACCGGGAGAACGCCGGATGCGCTCCGGCATCCTCCCGCCGTGCCAGACAGGGTTCAAAATATACCGTTACCCGCACCTTCTGCCGGGCAGCTGTCCGATTTTTGACCGCGATCTGCCGCTGCTCGCAGGGCAGATGCGGATGCACCACCACCCGCATACCGGCCTCCAGACCGCCCTTCTGCGCATAAAAGGCCGCATAGCCGGCGCCGAATTCTGCCTGATGCGCTGCATCCGACCAGTAATCCGGCGCCCGGGTGACCGGGAACGCCCCCTCTCCGCCTTCGACAAGCACAAACACCCCCTGCGGCCGGCGCAGCAGGTCAGCACTGTACCAGGTCATGTCCAGGCCGCGGCAGCAGGAGACGCCGGCACCCGTGTCGGTGACCGCCAGCATCCACTCGCCGCCGGACAGCAGCTGCACATGCGGCGTGCGCGGATTCACCGTATCGAACCGTTCGGTCATGCTTGCGGTGCGTCCCGGCACCTCCGGCACGACCCGCTCCTGTATCCCGGCGTACACCGCACCGTTGACCGGCGGCTTTTCTGCCAGCAGCTCCGCCGCGCGTTTCATATCGTCGTCCCGCATGAAGCGCCGGACAAAGATATCGTCAAACATCGCGTTCGCGCAGGCGAGCAGGCTCATGCCCACATGATGCGCCATATAGCTGCGCACCACCGAATAGCCGCCGCGCGCCGCACGTCCCGGGGTGAAGTCCGCCGCCTCATAGAAACCGCAGCGCCCGGTCATCCCCAGCCGTTCAAGACGGCCAAGGTTCTGCAGTGAGGCCGTCGGTGCCGTGGTCAGAGTCAAAAAGGAAGAGTACGGCGAAATGACCATATCCGCGGCCAGCCCGCGCTTAAGCCCCAGCCGCGGAACGCCATGTGCTTTATATTGATAATTGAGGTTGCCGTCAAACGCATAAAAGCCGCTTTCGCTGATCCCCCACGGCACCCCGTGCGGCGGTCGTCTCTGCTGGCAGCGCAGACAGAACCGCAGCGCTTCGTAGCTCATCGAGCCGTCCGGCGCCGGCAGCAGGAGCCGCGGCATAAAATATTCAAACATAGTACCGGTCCACGATACCGGCCCTACATAACCGCCTGATCGGGTCAGCAACCGGCCGAGCGCACCCCAGTGCTTTTTCGGGACGATCCGCGATGCAATCGCATAGTAACCGGTCATCCGGCTTTCGCTCATCAGCAGGTCGTAATAGGAATTGCTTTCTTTTCCCGTTTCCGGGTCGAGCCCGATATAGAACAGCGCCCGGTGGCGGTCATACAGCGGCTTCAGATCGGTTTCCCGGAGCAGTGTCTCCATCCGCCGGCAGAGGGCTTCGGCACCGTGCACCTCCATCAGCCCCTGCCGCAGCGCCACGAGACAGCACAGAAAGTTGCCGCTGTCCACCGTAGATACATACCGCGGGTGCAGCGGCCGCAGCGTGCGGGTATCGTACCAGTTGAGCAGGTTTCCCCGCCATTTTTCCAGCCGTTCCACCGTGCCGAGCGTTTCCTCCACCCGACGCAGCATTTCTTCCTGATCGATCAGGCCGAAATCGGCCGCAGCACGGATGCACAACAGATACAGGCCGATATTCGTCGGCGAAGTGCGGTGCGCGACACGCCAGACCGGGGATTCCTGCAAATTATCCGGCGGGAGAAAATGTTCCTCCGCCGTGCAATTTTCCGCGTAATAACGCCATGCGGCAGCCGCATAGGCAGCAATCTGCTCCCGCTGTCCGGCACTCGGCTGCGGCGCGGCGGCCTTTCCCGGGCGTGCGGAAAGCACCGCGGTCGGAATCAGAACCGCAAAGAACACACCGGTGAGCCGTATCAGTCCGTATCCCCATATCAGCGTAACCGCAGCCGGAATCAGCGTCGGCCAGAGCAGCCGGATCGCTGCCGTCCAGCTGCCCGCCCCGTGCTCCGCATCGGCCGCCGTGGTCCATTCCAGCATCCGCCTGCGGCTGTGCAGCCGCCACAATGCCCGTAATGCGGCGTCCAGCTCGATCAGAGCGGCCGCGGGCAGCATCACAACGGTGTACAGCACCTGCATGAGCGCATTCATTGCCCGGGGCATCACCCGGGAATAATAGCGGCCGGACAGCGACTGCCAGCCGCCGTGAATCAGCGACGAGAGCATGGTCAGCAGCTGGCCGGAAACCGCCGCGAGCAGAGCAAACAGCGTCATCACCTGCCCATGCGGCAGCAGCGGCGATAACAGGATGCACAGCAGCAGCACCGCCGGCGTCAGCGATCGGCGCAGGTTATCCAGCAGCTTCCAGCGATCCAGCCGAGTCAGTGGCAGGCGGTCACGGCGCAGGAAAGGGGCGTTCTGCCAGTCACCGCGCACCCAGCGGTGCAGCCGCTTGAGCCAGCTGACCATTGATGCGGGAAAACCGTCCACCATTTCCACATCCGAGACGTAGCCCGCCCGCAGCAGGCAGCCCTCCAAAATATCGTGGCTGAGTACCTGCTCCTCCGGGAAAGCGCCGGCGGATACCGCTGCAAACGCACGGATATCCAGCAGCCCCTTGCCGGAAAATACCGTGGAGGAAAACAAATCCATATACAGATCGCCCGACAGAACGTCATAGGGCGTAATGCCGCCGACGCCGGCCATCGCGCGGGCAAATCCCGTTTTGTCGGCGCCGCCCAGCTCCAGACCGATGCGTGGGGTCAACACGCCGTAACCTTTCACCACCCGCCGGTGCTCGTCATCCAGCACCGGCGCGTTGCAGGGATGCAGCGCTGTGCCCACCAGCAGCGGCAGCGTATCCAGCAGCAGGCCGGTATCCGCGTCCAGCGCCAGCAGATAGCGCGAACGGCGCAGGCCGGTAATATCCCCTTCAAATGCCAGAAAACCGCCGTCGGCCTCCGCCGTACCGGTGATAACCTGCGACAGCTGCAGAATTGCCCCGCGCTTGCGTTCATAGCCGGTATAGGCGTTCATCGTTTTGCTGTATGTGCGACGGCGCACCGCCAGCACAAAGTGCTCCCCGTATCGCCGGTTGAGACGGCGGATCTGCCGCCGCATTGCTGCGATATCGGCCGCGTCCTGCGGCATTTCCGGATAAGCCGCCTGCTTGAGGTCTGCCAGCAGGCAGACCTGCACCGCACCGCGGCCATTGGTGTTGTACAGTTCTGCAAGATGCTGCGCGGTCTTTTCCGCCTTCGCCGCCTGCGGAAGCAGGGCGGACACCGCGATCACCGTGCGTCCCTCCTCCGGGATTACCCCGTCCAGCTCCATGCGCGGAAGCCTCGCCGCCGGCACCCCCTGCATGCCGATCCATTCGAGGAGCGGGCGCAGCAGCTCGTAAGCGGGCAGGTAGGCGAGCAGAATGGCGATGGGACTGCCCATACCGACCGCCAGCGCCAGGGACACAAGCAGCGGCAATACCAGCGATGCCGTCATCAGCACCCTGCCCCGCACCAGCCGTTTATGATCGCCCAGATGAAGGAGGACCTCTCCCACGTGGCGGGTGCGCACCGTATCGCCCTGCTCCGCCGTCTCAATCACATCGGCGGCAACCGCCGTTTCGCTCTTTCCCTGGACGATGGCTTCCCGCGCCACCAGCTGGCGGTACATCTCCCGGCTGCTCTCGTCCATACGCGGATACACCCCCGCCGGATCCTTCTGCAGAATCCGCTCCACGATGCTGTATCGCTCGGTCATCGCCGGGAAATCAAAATCCGCCATCTGCCGCAGTCCGGTTACCGCCAACGCTATTTTCCCCTCGGCCTCCTCTGCCGGCGCCGTACAGGCGGCTGCTGCAGTGCGCAGCAGGGCTGCCCGCATGCACAGCGGCAGCTGGGTAAGCTCAAATACCGTCAGCGGCCGCTGTTTTTCGGCTTCCTGCAAAAGCTCGCCGAGTTCGCCCTCCTCCGGCATGCCCCGAAGCTCAAGCCAGTCGGCAAACAGGGTATACATCGCCGGTTTCCCCTTATGCAGCGGCTGCTCCCGGGCGTGTCGAAGCTCGGCGTAAACCGCTTCTCCCTCCCGGATCAGCAAATGATAATTGTCGCTGAGCCATTCGGCAAAGCCGCCATGTCCGGATGCCGCCGTGCGCCGGTAGGTGTGCCGGATTGCCCGCATGGCGCGGCGTACATCGCGGCGCAGCACCCGCGGCGTGTCCGGCGCGTCTGCCTGCCCGAGATGCTCCTGCAGAAGATGCCGCATTTCGGCTTCCCGCGATAATTCATTGTGCATTTCGATTTCTTTTTCCGTCATTGCCGTTTCCAAGCCTTTCCGTCGTCTGTGGTCAGACAGTCCTTTACCGCTTTAGGTTCCCCGTTTTTTCCAGATTCATACAGCCATAACAAAAGGCGCGGACCAATGCTTAAAACATCGGTCCGCGCCTTGCTTATTTTCCGTTTAACCCTCATCCGCAGCGGCGAACTGGGAATTGTACAGCCGGGCGTAAAAACCGCCCTTGTCCAGCAGTTCCTCATGAGTGCCGGTTTCCACCACGTCGCCCTTGTCGAGCACCAGGATGAGGTCAGCATCCTGGATGGTGGACAGCCGGTGCGCGATCACAAAGGTGGTTTTTCCCTGCATCATCCGGCGGAACGCCTTCTGGATGCGCATTTCGGTCAGAATATCCACCGAACTCGTCGCCTCATCGAGGATCAGCATCGGCGGATCCAGCAGCATCGCCCGCGCGATGGTCAGCAGCTGCTTCTGCCCCTGCGACAGGTTGCCGCCGTCCTCCGCAATCATCGTCCGGTAGCCGTCCGGCAGCCGGCGGATAAAGCTGTGCGCATGTGCCGCCCGCGCGGCTGCCTCCACTTCTTCGTCGGTGGCCTCCGGCCGGCCGTAGGCAATGTTGTCGCGTATGGTTCCGGCAAACAGCCACGTTTCCTGCAGCACCATCCCAAAGCTGCGGCGCAGGCTGTCCCGCGTGACGGCGGAAATATCCCGTCCACCTCGATCGCCCCGCCATCCACCTCATAAAAGCGCATCAGCAGATTCACCAGCGTCGTTTTTCCGGCACCGGTCGGCCCGACAATCGCCACCTTCATGCCGGGCTTTACCGCCAGCTGAAAATCGCGGATAAGCGGCCGCTCCGGCACATAGGAAAACGACACATGCCGGAAATCCACCGTCCCGCCGGCCTCGGTGAGTACCGCGGCATCCGGCGCATCCGGGAGCTGCTCGGCTTCGTCCATTACCTGAAACACCCGCCGTGCCGAGGCCATCGCGAGCTGAAGCTGCATCGTGATGGCGGTGATTTCGTTGAACGGCTTGGAAAACTGCGCGGTATAGGTCAGGAAGCTGGCGATGCCGCCCGCACTCAGCCCGCCGATAATGCCGAACACCCCCACCAGGACATACGCAATGTTGTTGACAAAGCGGGTGGACGGGTTGACCAGCGCGGAGGCAAACTGCGCACGGTAGCCGCAGCTGTACAGCTCCTGATTGATTGCCCCGAACTTCTGCGCCGCCTGCGGCTCATAGCCAAACGCCTTGACCGTGCGCTGACCGCTGATGAGCTCCTCGGCATAGCCGTTGAGCTGGCCGAGCACCCGGCTTTGCTCCCGGAAGCGCCGGCTGCCGTATTTGGTGATGAAATACCCCACCACAAAGCACAGCGGGGTAACGAAAACCGCCACCAGCGTGACCAGCGGGTTGAGGGAAAGCATATACAGAAGCGACAGCATCACCGTCATCACACCGGAAATCAGCTGCACGATGCCCTGATTCAGGCCGTCGGCAATCGCGTCGATATCGTTGGTAAAGCGGCTCATCATATCCCCGCGGGAATGGGTGTCGTAATAGCTGAGCGGCAGCCGGCCGAGCTTGCGGAACAGGTCAGTGCGCAGCGTCTGCACCGTGCGGTTGGCCGCCCGGTTGGCACACAGGGCGGTAAACCAGTTAAACAGCAGCCCGAGCAGGTACATCACGCCGATCACCGCAAGCATGCGCAGCAGCGCAGGGAAAAAGGACTCCTTCGCCGGGAGGATCAGGTCGATTGCCTCGCCGATGAGCTTCGGCGCCAGCAACAGCGCGGCATTGCCTATGAGAGCAAAGACAAATACACCGATCAGCGCAAAGCGGCTGCGCCCGATATACCCGAGCAGCCGCCGGAGCGTTCCGGGCTTTTTCATGCCGAATGCGCCCCCTCTCCGCGTTCCTGTGAATGGCAGATTTCCTGATACGCTTCACAGGTGCGCAGCAGCGCCTCATGGGTGCCGGCGCCGGCCAGCTGACCGTCATCCATCACCAGAATCAGATCCGCCTGCTTTACCGCGCTGACCCGCTGGGAAACCATGAAAACGGTCATCTGCCGGGTACCGGCGCGGATCGCCCGGCGCAGCGCGGCGTCGGTCGCATAGTCGAGCGCGCTCGACGAGTCGTCGAGCACCAGGATTTCGGGATCACGCACCAGCGCACGGGCAATGGTCAGCCGCTGGCGCTGGCCGCCGGACAGGTTGGCCCCACCGCGTTCCACCGGCGCGTCATAGCCCTCCGGCCGGCTCTCGATAAACTCCGCCGCCTGTGCCATCTGCGCCGCCCGCCGTACTTCTTCATCAGAGGCGCCGGCATTTCCCCAGCGGATGTTTTCCGCAATGGTACCGGAAAATAGCTCGGTCTGCTGCGGCACCATGCCGATTTTTCCCCGCAGCATCTCCAGCGGATAGTCCCGCACGTCTGTCCCGTTGACCAGCACACTGCCGCTGCTGACATCGTAAAAGCGCTCAATCAGCGCCATCAGCGTGGACTTGCCCGAACCGGTACCGCCGATGACGCCCACCGTCGCCCCGCGCGGCGCCGTAAAGGTGATGCCGCTGAGTGCATTTTCACCGCCGCCGTAGGAAAAATCCACCTGTCGGAATTCCACCGCCGGCGCTGCCGGATTTTCTTCCGGAGCCTGCTCCGCCCCGTGGATCGAGGGCTCGGTTTCCAGCACCTCCAGCACACGGCCGGCCGAGGCGTAGGCCTTGGTAAAGGTGATGACCAGGTTCGCCACCACCGTCAGCGCCAGCAGGATCTGGTTGACATAGTTGATAAAAGCGATGATTTCGCCGGTCGTCATCCCGCCGGCCTCCACCCGCCAGCCGCCGAACCAGACAATGGCCAGAATCGCTGCATTCATGATCAGCTGGGTAGCCGGATTCAGCATTGCCGACAGTCGCCCCACCCGGATCGCCGTGCGGGTATGGTCGTCGGTTGCCTCGTCAAAGCGTTCCTGTTCCTCCCCGGTACGCGCGAAAGCACGGATCACCCGGATACCCGACAGGTTCTCCCGCAGAACCAGCGTCAGCCGGTCCAGCTTCTTCTGCACCTGCCGGTGCAGCTTGATGGTTTTGCGCATTACCAGGGTGATCACCACCACAAACAGCGGAATCGCAACAATGATCACCAGCGACAGCTTCAGGTCGATGGTCATTGCCATGATAATGCCGCCGATACATAGAAATGGCGCGCGGATGACCAGGCGGATCAGCATCGCCACCGCATACTGCAGCTGGTTGACGTCACCGGTCACCCGGTTGATCAGCGACGGGGTGCCGAAGCGGTCCAGCTCCGCATGGGACAGGGTGCCGATTTTCGCAAACACCGCATTGCGCAGCCCGGTGCCGAACCCCTGTGAGGTCACCGAGGCCACATACTGACACACCAGCGCACACAGCAGGCCGACCGTCACAATCCCCAGCATAATGCCGCCCATACGCAGCACATAGCCGGTATCGTTCTTCCCCACGCCCTCGTCGATCACCTTAGCCATCAGCAACGGCAGATACAGCTCCAGCACTGCCTCCGCCAGCTTGAACAGCGGACCGCTGACGCAGTGCTTCCAGTATGGCCGCAGATAAGGGCCGAGCTTCGATAAATGCAAAAAAATTCCTCCCGAAATCCATCTTCAGGTCAAATCCTGCCGCACGCGGCGGCACAGTGTTAAAGCGCCTGCGCCTCGCGCAGCCATGCGGCGGCCGCCGCATCGGACGGCATCCGCCAGTCGCCGCGCGGCGACAGGGAGACGCTGCCCACCCGCGGACCGTCCGGCAGGCAGGAGCGTTTGTACTGCTGCGTGAAGAAGCGGCGCAGGAAGGTGACGAGCCACTTTTTCATTTCTTCGTCGGTAAAACGCCCGGCAAAGGCACAGCGCGCCAGACGATAAATTTTCGCCGGCGGGCAGCCATAGCGCAGCAGATGGAAAAGGTAGAAATCGTGCAGCTCATACGGCCCGACGATCTGCTCGGTCTTCTGCGCGATCACGCCGTTTTCCGGCGGCAGCAGCTCAGGGCTTACCGGCGTATCCAGGATGTCCAGCAGCACCTCCTGCAACGCGCCGCCCCGCCGTTCGGCCTCATAGGCCACCAGATAGCGCACTAGTGTCTTGGGTACCGACGCGTTGACACCGTACATCGACATGTGATCGCCGTTATAGGTTGCCCAGCCGAGCGCCAGCTCCGACAGGTCGCCGGTGCCGACCACCAGACCGTTTTCCCGGTTGGCCAGATCCATCAGCACCTGAGTGCGCTCCCGTGCCTGCGCATTTTCATAGGCTACGTCATGGCTGCCATCGTGCGCGATATCGGAAAGATGCTGCGTCACCGCCTGTGCAATATTGATCTCCCGCAACACTGCCCCGCACGCCGCTGCAAGCGTGCGCGCGTTGCCCAGCGTGCGGCCGGTGGTGCCGTAGCAGGGCATGGTCACCGTCAGGATGTCGCTGTGCGGCCGGCCAAGCCGGTCGCAGGCTCGCACCGCCACCAGCAGCGCCAGGGTGGAATCCAGTCCGCCGGACAGGCCGATTACCGGCCGGCTGCCGGTATGGCGAAGCCTCCGGGCCAGTCCTGTCGCCTGAATATTGAGAATTTCCTCGCACCGCTGCGCCTGCTTCTGTGGATCTGTCGGCACAAACGGCAGCGGATCTATCGGCCGGGTGAGCTGGAGCGGCTTTGTCTCCTGCTCAAAATATACCGTTTCCAGTTCTTCCCCTCCTGTAAAGGTATTCATCCGACGGCGTTCGGCACTGAGCCGCTCGACATCGAATTCAGTGACAATCATCCCGGCAGAAAACCGCTCGCTCTGCGCGAGCAGCTGCCCATTTTCCGCAAGCAGGTCGTGACCGGAGAATACCAGATCGCCGGAAGACTCCCCTTCGCCCGCGTCCGCATAGACGTAGCCGCAGATCAGCCGCGCCGACTGGCCGGCCACCAGCTGCCGGCGGTAATCCGCCTTGCCGACGCTCTCGTCGCTCGCCGACAGGTTGGCGATCACGGTCGCCCCGGCTGCGGCCAGCCGTGCCGACTCCGGCGCCGGCACCCACAGATCCTCGCAGATTTCCACTCCGACGCAGAAAGCGGGCATGGTTCGGCTTGCAAACAAACGGCGGCGGGTGAGCACCGTCGGCTGCCCGGCATAGGTCAGCTGCCGGTCACGGTCATCCGCCGGCGTAAACTGCCGCGCCTCATAAAACTCCGCATAATTCGGCAGATGGGATTTCGGCACAAGCCCCAGCAGATTGCCGCGGTGGCACACTGCTGCGCAGTTGTACAGCGCGGTGCCGCAGGCCACCGGCACCCCGACCAGCAGCAGCGCATCGCAGTCCACCGTCGAATCCAGCAGCCGGCGCACTGCCTCCTCAGCACTTTGGAGCAGCAGCGGCTGTGCAAACAGATCCCCGCAGGTATAACCGGTCACGCACAGCTCTGGAAACACCATCAGTGCGGTATTCTCCGGTGCCGAACGCACCAGCTCCAGAATTTTTTCACCGTTGTGCGCGCAGTCCGCCACCCGGATTTCCGGCGTGGCGGCGGCAACGCGGACAAAACCGTCTTTCATATTCCATCCCTGTCCTTCCCCGGTTCCCGCATCGTCAGGCGCGGGAACCGCAATCCACCGGACACCGTCCGACCGCTGCGTGCGGCCGAAAGCGCATCCGGAAAACTTTTCCGCAACGCTATAAAGTATACCCCCATTTTCCGCCAAGGTAAAGCCCTTCTTCGGAAAATGGGGGTAATTTGCCGTGTCATACAGCGCTTTTGATCGATTACCAGCCGAACAGCATCCGGCGGAAGAAATACGGGACTGCCCGCAGCCAGCGCCGCAGATACAGCTCCAGCCCCTCATGTGCCCGGCTGAGCGCTTCGATATCGTCCTTGGACGGCTCTATCTCACCGTACCGGCAGCGCTCCATGATATCCGTCACCGCCCACAGGGCGTCGGCCAGCCCATCCGGCACCGTGCGTCCAGCCTCTATCGCCTTTTCAGAGGGCGGTTCGGCCAGCCGGTCGTTCACCCGGCTGACAAACTGCCGCATGGTTTCACCCGCTCCCGGCTCCAGATGCAGGAAACGCAGCTGCCGCAGCAGATCAGTATAATACCAGCCCGCCTGCGCCGCTGGCTTCGGCAGGCGCCGACGCACCTCGTCCGGACGGAAGCGGATGCGGAACCGCCAGATTCTCCCCAGCACCGCAAGCAGCAGCGCCAACACCGCCGCACCCGGCAGCACGGCATACCACACCCAAGGCGGGATCTGCACCCGCAGCAGCTCGGTATCCTGGGGCGCCGTGGTGGCTGTCGTACTCCGCTGTGTAGTGGTGTGTGCAGAGGAAGAGGCACCTGTCGTCCGGGAGGTCGTTGTGGTATCTCCGCGTGACGTGGTCGTACCCGTCGTGCCGGAAGTCGAGGTGGTGGTGATGACCGCTTCATGTCCGTTGGTGTATCCTGCGCCGCCGGTCGGATCAAAGGTCAGCCAGCCGACGCCGGGGAAATAGCACTCCACCCACGCATGCGCGGTGGATTCCCGTGCCACCCATTCGCCGCCTTCCTGCCGGAGGGCATACCCGGTGACAAACCTTGCCGGGATGCCCAGCGTGCGTGCCATCACCGCCATCGTGCTGGCAAAATACACGCAGTAACCTTCGCCCGTTTCCAGAAAATAGTCCACGAAATCCCGCCCGCGCGGCACGTTGCCGGGCGTCAGCGTATAACGGTAGTTCGTGCGCAGGTAATGCTCCATATTGACCATCTGCTCATAGGGATTGTGTGCGCCGCCGGCCATCACCACCGCCATGTCGTAAACGTTCTGCGGCAGGGAATCCGGCAACGCCGTATACTGCGCATAAATCGCATCGTACTGCGGATCACCGGCAAGGGCGGCGTGGTCGGTCAGCTGCCGCATCGTCTCCAGAAAATCCGGTCCGTAGGCGTCCAGACGCCAGGTCTCATAGCTGTACCGGTAGTCTGCCGCCACCGAGCTGCCGGTATACAGCTCACCTGCCTCGTTGCAGCTCACCTGCGAAGCATCATCGGTAATCCCCTGCAGGCCGAAAGCCTTGTCGGAGGTAAACAGGCGCCGGGTACGCCGGCGGATCTGCACCTGCACGTTCTGCCGGCTGGCCAGGCTTTCAAACATGGGCCGCAGATATTCGCCGGAAGGCAGGTCGGACAGCAGCGCCGAGCCGAGCGCATCGCCCTCCATGCTGTATTGCGTCACGCCGCGGTAGCTGCCAGCCCGCCACTCGCTGCCGGTGTACTCCTGATAAACGTTCCCGCGCATCAGTCCGGGATCGTCCGCCTGCACCCGCATTACCACCGTGCGGTTCTTCAGCGAGATATCCCCGCCGAGCCGACCGGTTTCCGGCTGAAGCCCCAGAGAATGCATATCGATTTCGAGCAGCCCCAGTACCTCGTCCCGATCGATCAGCCCCGGCAGATCCTGTGAATCCTGCCAGTCAATAAGCATGCGGGCCAGCTGCGGGACACGCCACGAAGCAGTATCGTCCGGCAGGATAGCTCCCGCCAGCAGCGCCGCTGCCGCACACAGGGCAATGCCCGCCGCGACCGGCTGCCACCGCGGGGAGAGCATACGCACCCCACGGCGGAAATCGCGGTTATACAGATTGCGTGCGGCCAGCGGCAGCGTCCCCAGCGTAATGCAGAGCATCGCGGGGACATTTTCCTGAAAGCCGTTGAGGCTCAGCACGACCAGGAAAATACCCGACCAGAGCAGGATCGCCCAGCTGCGCCGCAGCACGCACACCAGCAGATAGATCACCGCTGCCGCCAAAACATGGATAATCAGCTGCACGCGGCGGATGTTTTCGTCCGTATTGTAGGCCGAGCGCTTCGGGAACAGCTCCACCCACCAGTCCAGCAGTCCGCGCCAATAGCTTAAAAACGAATCAAACCCGTCAGTAAACAGCAGATACCACGCCAAAAGGCTCATCGCCGCCGCTGCCGCAGCAAAAAACACCCAGGGCCGACGAGTGGTAAGGGTCAAAAGCAGAATCACCACGGTGACATCCCAGACGATGCTGCTGACTTCGGCATGAAAACGGAACGCCTGGTCAAAGGACAGCACTGCCCCGACAGCGATCAGAATCGCGCAGCAGGCCTCAAAGAAACGGTTGCCCCAATAAACCGCCGTACGCCTGGTGGTAATCGACAGGTTCATACGCACGCCTCCAATCCGGCCCGTACATCCTCCGGCCTGGAGATCAGCACCCGCTGCACGCGCGGGAAGTCGTCGGCCGGCGGCAGCGCATAAGCCGCTTCCGGCGGCAGAATGCACACCGTCCGGCAGCCGGTCGCTGCATGAGCATTGAGCTGCGCGAGCAGCGCGCCGCTCGGGCGGCTGGTAATCGCCACAATCATCCGCGCCTCCTGTACAGTGCGGTACGGAAACGGCAGCCGGTCAAGCGGTGCGGCCGCCGGGAGAAACGGCACCTCAGCCAGCTGTGTATACAGCGGTGCAAACGCCTCCGCCCCACTGCATTCCAACGCAATCCCTCCTGGCCTGGTATCCAGCAGCTTTACCCGGCAGGCATGCTCCAGATAAAAATGTGCCAGCGCCGCCGCGCATTCGGTGGCCAGATCGGCGTAGCCAGGCAGAAAAATTGCCGGAGCCTGGTCATCGAGCAGGATGGTCACCTCAGTATCCGACGCCTGCTCATACTGTCGGGTATGCAGCTCGCGCGTACGGATGGTCTGCTTCCAGTGGATCCGCTTGAGCGAATCGCCGTCGCGGTAGGGACGTGTGCCCGCAAAGCTTTCCCCGTAATCCGCCGTCACCATCCGGGATTCGTTGTATTCCGTGCTCTCCGACCAGGCGGAGGGCTCGCCGGCCAGCTCATGCAGCAGCGGATAGACAGTCATCGTCCGCCGCCATGCCGCTTTGTCCCCGGCGCGGCGCAGCGGCAGGGAAAAGAATCCGAAAACATCCCGTACCCTGATCTTCTCTGCTGTGATCGTCCACATCCCACGGTGTCGGGTGCTCACCCGTATCCGCATCGGCACGGCATTTTTCCAAGGCCGGATAAAACGCTGTGCGCAGATACGTCCGGCGTTCGGATCAAGACCACGGAAGTCCCCTGCACAGGGATCAGCAACGGTCACCCGCACATACACCGGCAGCAACAGTCGCCCGCTCCAGTCGATCACATACGCCGCCATGCCGCCCCGCGTCACCTGCTCATCGGACAGCCGCGGCTGTCCGTGCAGGCACAGCGCGGCCGGCAGCACCTGAGTGAGCGATACCAGCAGCAGCGCGCCAGTCAGCAGCGCCACCAGCCACACCTCGCGGGAGCCGGTCACCAACGCCCAGAAAAGAGACAGCAGAAAGGTCAGGGACAGGACAATTCCCCGCCCGGTCATCGTACCAGAGGAACCGGAACGGTACGCAGCAGCTCAGTGAGCACCGTTTCGGGATTGGCCTGCCGGATGCCGGCGCGCTCACGCAGGATCAGGCGATGCGCCAGAACCGGGAAAATCATCCGCTGCACGTCATCCGGCAGCACGAAACGCCGCCCGCTGAGCAGCGCGCAGCCTTTGGCCGCCTGCATCAGCGCGATTGAGCCGCGCGGACTGATGCCCATCACCACGTCCGGCAGATGCCGGGTCGCTTCGGCAAAGGACACGATATACTCCACAATCGGATCCGCACAGGTGACCTCTTCCAGCTCCCGCTGCATCTGCAGGATGTCGTCCGCCGACACCACAGGCGTCAGCGAAAGCGCCGAACGCAACGGCCGGTGTTCCCGCAGGATCTGCATTTCCTCCCGGTGCGACGGATACCCCATCGCGATACGCATGAAGAAGCGGTCCAGCTGCGCTTCGGGCAGCGGATAGGTACCGGCCGTCTCCACCGGGTTCTGGGTAGCCAGCACCATGAACGGCCGCGGCGCCGCATAGGTGCTGCCGTCTATGGTCACCTGATTTTCCTGCATAATTTCCAGCAGCGCCGACTGGGTTTTCGGACTGGTACGGTTGATTTCGTCCGCCAGGACGATCTGATTCATGACCGCCCCCATGTGCAGCTCCTGCTCACCGGTTTTCAGATTGAACATCGTAAAGCCGGTGATGTCCGACGGCAGCACGTCGGGTGTAAACTGGATCCGTTTAAATGTACAGCCGAGTGACGCCGCCAACGCCGCCGCCAGCGTGGTTTTGCCCAGGCCCGGCATATCCTCAATGAGCACGTGACCGGAACAGATCAGTGCAATCAGCAGCTTATTGACCACCTCATCCTTGCCAACGATGACTTGCCGGATGTTCCGCCGGATCGCCTCCAGCTTTTCCGGATACCCCATCTCCATAACAATCCCCACTCCTTGTTCTATTTGGGTCGATCCTGCCAGCCGTCCGGACGGCAAACTTCGGTGCCGCTCACCGAAAAGGCACAAATGGCCGTGCAAAAAATCTTTTCCGCACGCTCCCCCTCGATCCGCCCCGCGGACGGCATCATTTGACCTGCATCGGCAGGCCGGATACCATGAAAATCACCTCGTCGCTCTGTTCCGCCAGATACTGATTAACCCGTCCCAGAATATCGGTGAACACCCGCCCCATTCGGTAAACTGGCACCAGGCTCATACCCACCTCGCCGCTCACCAGCACTACGGTGCGGTCCTGCCGGCGCGCCTGCTCTACCAGCCGCGCCATCTGCTCGCGTATGCCGTTCTCAATCTGCTCGATGCGATCCATCGTCAGTGCGTCGTAGTCCGCCTCCTCATCCAGCATCAGATTGGTGACCATGTTGGTCACGCAGTCGAGCAGCACATCCCCCTCGGGATGCTGCCGCAGCACCTCGTCGAGATCGCGGCAAGCCTCCGCCGTAACCCACTGCGCGGGCCGGGAAGCGCGGTGATGCGCTATGCGCCGTTCCATTTCCTTATCCAGGCAGCGCGCTGTGGCAATATACAGCACCTGCCGGCTTTCTCTCAGTCTTTCTTCTGCATAGCGGCTTTTGCCGCTGCGCATGCCGCCGGTAACCAAAACCAGATGGGACAAAGCTTTCCCTCCTCTGCGGACGGAAGCCTTTGATATACTCCGCCGCGTACAATATTTTCATTATAACGGTTTTGGTAGAGGTTGTCCAGAATACGCGCATGTTTTTCACCGCTTGGCATACAGAAATTTCCGCTGGTAAAAATCGTGTAATCCGCCGAAAAAAACACCGGTGTTTTTTCGGCATTTTCCAGCAGATTTCTTGAAACCCCGTGCCGGAATATGGTAGAATGGGGTCAGCGTACAGCAAGCAAAGGAGAAGAAATACGATGAACCGTTTTCAGGGCATCCGGCAGGAAGACATGTGGCTTCTTGCGGAAAACCGTTTTCAGGACAGCAAAGCCTTTTACGAAGATCATAAACCGCAGCTGCGCGCCGGTATTTTGCAGCCGCTTCAGGCACTCTTCAGCGATATGGCTCCGGAGATGCTGAAAATCGACCCGCAGATCGTGGCCGATCCCATGCGCAACGGCAGCGTCAGCCGCATTCGCCGGGACAACCGGTATACGCGGGACAAAGCCATGTACCGGGAAAACATGTGGATATCCTTCCTGCGCGATAAAAAAGCGTGGGACAACCTTCCCGGGTTCTATCTGGATATCTCGCTGCGCGGCAGCAGCTACGGGGTGGGGTTCTACCATCCGTCACCGCGCCTGATGCAGACCCTGCGCCGCATGATCGACGAGACGCCGGACGATTTTGTACAGGCAATGGCCCGGGCGGAAGCGGCCGGTTTCGTTTGTGAGGGCGACCGCTACGCCCGCCCCAAAAAGGATGGGCTGCCGCCGCTGCTCGACGCGCTGTACAACCGCCGCTTTATCGACATCACCCGCAATGAACCGGATCCCGCCTTTTTCAGCCGGACCGACCTGCCGGATATCCTGCTTGCCGGATTCCGCGAGCTGGCTCCGCTCTATCATCTGTTTGCTGCCGCAGCCGAACGGGAAATGTCCACCCGCGGCGCGGAGGAGTTTACCCCGGCTACCAAATAAATAAGGAGGCAACCCTGTATGAATTTCCCGCAAACCTTTATCCGGGCAACCGAAACCTTCGGCACCCGGCAAAATCCGGTGCCGGCGCCCTATCTGCGCCGCAGCTTTACGCTGGACAAGCCGGTACGCGAGGCCCGGCTGCTGATCTGCGGCCTTGGCTTTTACACCTTGTCGGTCAACGGCAAGGACATCACTAAGGGGCCGCTTGCCCCCTATATCAGCAATCCCACCGATATCCTGTATTATGACTGCTATGACGCCGCCCCTAGTCTGACGCAGGGCGAAAACGTCATCGGCGTTTGCCTGGGCAACGGCTTTATGAACGCGCTCGACGCCGGTGTGTGGGATTTTGAAAAAGCCTCCTGGCGCAGCGCGCCGCAGGTGGCTCTCTCGCTGCGCATCGTGGACGAGGATGGTGCTGAGCGATTTATCGACACCACCGAGGGCTTTGTTACTGCCCCCTCGCCGATCCGATTTGACGACCTTCGCTTCGGAGAAACCTATGACGCCCGGGAAGAACTTCCCGGCTGGGATACGCCGGGTTTTGACGCCTCCGGCTGGACGCCGGCGCTGCGTGCACCGCATCCCGGCGGGGAATGCCGCCTGTGCGAAGCCGAACCGATTATCGTCTCCCAGGAACTCCGGCCGGTGGACATCGTTCAGGAGCCGGACGGCTACCGTTACGATTTCGGCGTCAATACTGCCGGCCTGTTCCGTCTGACCATACAGGGCGCCCCCGGCCAGGAAATCGAGCTGGAATGCGCCGAACTCCTTGATAACGGCCGCCTCTCCCACCGCAATATCCGCTTCAACGACAATTATCAGATTCAGATAGACCACTATATCTGCCGCGGCGGCGATACCGAAACCCATGTGCCGTTCTTTACCTATCACGGCTTCCGGTATATCCTGGTTCGAGGCATCACACCGGAGCAGGCCACCCCGGAACTGCTGACCTGCCTCGTGATGCACTCTGGTGTGGAGGAGCGCGGAAACTTCTCCTGTTCGGATGAAACCGTCAACGCCCTGCAGGCTGCGGCGCGGCGTTCCGATCTGGCCAACCTCTTCTATTTCCCCACCGACTGCCCGCACCGGGAGAAAAACGGATGGACCGGCGACGCAGCGCTGTCGGCCGAGCATATGCTGCTCAACCTCGGGGTGGAAACCAGCCTGCGCGAATGGCTGCGCAATGTGGCAAAAGCGCAGAACAGTGAAGGCGCACTGCCGGGGATTGTACCAACCGGCGGCTGGGGCTTTGCATGGGGCAACGGCCCAGCCTGGGACTGCGTATCCTTCGTGCTGCCCTACTATGTATACCTCTACCGCGGCGACAGGCAGATCCTGCGGGAAAATGCCCCGACCATGCTGCGGTATCTGCATTATCTCTCCACCAAAATCCGTCCGGACGGACTGGTGGCCTATGGGTTGGGCGACTGGTGCCCGGTCGGCCGGAACCCGGAAGATTACAAGGCACCGCTTGAGGTAACCGACAGCCTGATTTCGATGGACAGCTGCCGCAAGGCCGCCTTCATCTTCCATGTACTCGGCCTGCCGGAGCAGCAGCGCTTTGCCGATGGCCTTGCGGATAGACTGCGCCGCGCGATCCGGGAACGGCTAATTGATTTCTCCACCATGACGGTTGCAGGCCGCTGTCAATCCTCCCAGTGCATGGCGCTGTATTATGGCGCCTTTGAACCGGGTGAGCGAGCCGCCGCTTTTTCCCGCCTGCTCGATTTCATCGACGAGGCCGGCGGGCACATGGATGTCGGCGCCATCGCGGCGCGCACGCTATTTTCGGTGCTCTCCGACTTCGGCCGCAGCGATCTGGCTTTCGAGATGATCACCCGTCCCGATTTCCCCTCCTACGGCAACCTCATAGCACGCGGCGCCACATCGCTCTGGGAAACCTTCTTCGACGAAGGAAAAAAGCCGGATTCGCTCAATCATCATTTCTGGGGCGACATCAGCGGCTGGTTTATCCAGCGGCTGGCCGGCATCCGCTTCAATCCCCACCGGGACAACTGGCAGGAAGCGGACATCGCCCCGGATTTTGTCCCGCAGCTCACCCACGCCGAGGGCTTCCACATCGCTCCGGCCGGCCGGATCGCGTCCGCCTGGAAGCGTGAAGGAAACGCCATTGTCCTCACCGTGGAGGCTCCTGCCTCCATGACCGGTGAAATTCGCCTGACCGACGGTTGGCTGTTTGACGACGGGTTGACCTTCCGTCCGCTCTCCTCCGGCACCTTCCGTCTTCATAAGCGGTAAAACAAGAAACCGGCAGCCCGCTGCATAGCAGGCTGCCGGTTTTAACAAATGCGAACCTCCGGACAGAGGATTGTCCGGAGGTTCGCTTTAACCATTGTTTGGTTTAACCAAGAACATAAACTACCATTTCCCGGCGGCCAAAGTAACTGCAGTCGGCAAAGGTCGCCATAAACAGGTCAGTCAATACATGGCCGGACATCAGCGCTCCGCCGGTATCCGCTGCAATCGCATAGCCGTAAACGTAAGAACCGTCCGGCGACATGATATACAGCTCGGTGCCGTAGGGAATGATGTTCGGGTTGACCGCAACCGTGCCCACCTCGGCCTTGCGGCCGGAAGCGGTATAGTTGCCGCAGCGCCCGCCCTCGTTGGTGTAGGAGGTAGCCGGACCGGTCAGCACCTGAGTGTAATGAACCGGCCGTCCCTGCGAATCGAATTCGATCTCGTAGGGGGCTTCCGACATCGGCATGCCGGTGGGCGCACCGACCGTTTTGATCTGATTCACGGGCTCCTCGGTGATCTCCTCGCTGACCAGCACGGTTTCGACCACCTCACCGTCCACGATGCGGTCACGGTAGGTGTAGGTTTTCAGCCCTTCCTGACCGTCCTGCGTGATTCTGGTGCGTCCGCTGGACAGGGAATGAACATACTTGACCGTCGTTTCATAGGGGATTGTTTCGGTACGGGTATACTCATTGTACTGTACCCGCTCCACCTCAATCGACAGCCCTTCGGAAAGCGCCGCGCTGTGCTCCACGTTGGTGCGGTCGTTTTCACCGACCTTAACGCCGACCTTGGTCAGCGCGTCTCCCACCGTTCCGCCGTTCATGCGTACAATGGTGGTCACACCGTCGGCAGTCACCTGCACATCGAAGGCGCGGGTGATGGAAATCTCCGCACGAGCTTTCGTGATCTCCGCCGTGATGATATCATCCTCACCCACCGCAATCCCGGCGTCCTGCAGAACGTCGAGCGGCTCGCGGCTGAGGGTCAGCACCACACGGCTCTCGTCTCCGTCGATGATGGTTACAGCGCGCATATTCAGCGACACCGCCGCGACCATAGCCGCGGTAACCACCGCCAACGCAGACACGGCGAACAGCCGGTTGCACACGATGCGTGCGGCGGCTGCGCCAATACGTTGTAGGGTAATCATGCAAGGCTCCCTTTCGTTTTCCCGGACATCCTCTCAAACCGGCCTGCGGGTTTGGTCCGGGCTGTATTCTGTACCGTTACCGGAAGCGGCTCCGTCCGTTCGGACGTTCCCCGGCCTCCCGCTTCGTGTACATAGCAAAGCGCGGGACTGCATTCGTCGAGTCACACGCCGAGAAAAACGAGTGGGCAGTATTCGCATTGATCGCACAGGCAGATTTTGCCTTAACAGCTTTCCCCTGCGCTGAGAGTATTATACGCACACCAAATTGTTGTGTCAAACCGCAGCCAATGTGTGCTTTTTGTACCAGATGCACAATTATCAGCCAAATGCCGCTTGTACTAATCGAACGTTTGTTTTGATTATTCTTGTTTCAGCTACTGGCAAAAACAATCTGGAAACCTGTTTTTTTCGACATTTTTTATTAGGAAAGAGGGATCTGGAAATCGATTTTTGACATCCTGCTTACTGTTTATTCCATTTTTTTACAATACTGGAATTTTCGAATACATCTGTATTTTTTTGCTCAAAAATTGTGCATCCACACAAAAGTTACAACTCTGTAACCTTCAGAAATTCCAGAAAATTCCTGTTTTCGCTTCTGTTTCTCGTTTTATACGCGAAACGCATCCATTTCTATGTATGTGCTCTGTGTTTTTTTGCATATATCTAAAAATATTTTAGGAAAATGCCGCTTTA
>CAJKBW010000033.1 GCA_905198295.1 uncultured Oscillospiraceae bacterium
CCAAAACCTTCCGGGGGAAGGTTTTGGCGTAGGGCACCCTCGCCGGGGGTGCCCTAGTGTTCCGCAGGAACACTAGGTTTTGCGTAGCTTACATTCGCTCTGTATAAAAGCTCTTGATATCTCTCGGATTTTGTCATTTTACATCCACCCCTATTTCTTTCTGTTTTATAAAGCAGTCCCTATCGGATTATAATTATTATCATAAATGATTTTACCGGAAATACCGGTAAAATCACATAATGGCAGGATAGTTGTGGTTTAATGGTGGTGAGAACATTACTTTGTACGGAAAAGGAGCAGAAACAATGAACAGAAATCGATCTGGACCGCGTATACGGATGGCCCGCCATCTGTATACTACTCCCCTGACACAGGACTACCTGAGTGCAAAACTGCAAGTCCGTCATGGGATAATCCTCACCAAAAACAGCATATCCCGTATTGAAAATGGGCAGCGCTATGTAACCGATCTTGAATTGATTGCCTTTGCCGACGTGCTAAAGGTGTCTATTGCCTGGCTGCTCGGCGAAACCAACGATCCCATGCCCAGACGATAGGCGCGTTTGGCCGCCGAACTTTTTGTTCTTGACTTTTGTCCCCAAGAGGCGGTATGATCAGGAGAGATTTTTCTTTGTAAAATTCTATTGAGGAGGCATTTTATGTTCATTCCCTATACCGATGCATCGATCCGCCTGACCGGCCGATGGGGCGTCTGGAACAACACAGCCTGTGCCACAGCGGCAGGCGCTACCATTGAGGCGGCCTTCCGGGGGCGTATGGCGCGGCTGCAATTCAATATGGAATTCAGCGAGCACCCTTATCCGCATGTCTGGATCAGCGTCGACGGCGGTGCACGGGTCGAAGCGCCACTTTCTCCCTATCTCCGGGTAGCTGCACCGGATGACGGCGAGCACGTGGTTACCGTGATTTATAAGGGAGCCGTAGAGATGCACCACCGCTGGCACCAGCCGCTCATCGGCAAGATCGCCTTCTGCGGGCTGGAGGCAGAGTCTGCCGCCGAGCTGCCGGCGGATAACCGGCCGGTGATCGAATTCGTAGGGGATTCCATTACCGAAGGAGTGCTCATCGACGCGGAATGTACGGTTTTCGCCAACGACTGGTTCAACCGGCCGTATCAAGACGATGTTACCGCAACCTATGCCTGGCTGACCGCCGAGGCGCTCGGGCTGCGTCCGCTGATGATGGGTTACGGTGCGGTAGGCATCACCAAGAGCGGATGCGGCAGCGTTCCCAGGGCGGAGGAAGCCTATCCCTATTGTTTCGCAGACATGCCGATGACATACCCCAACCCGCCGGCCTACATTCTCATCAATCACGGCGCGAACGACCGCGGGGCATCCGCGGAAGAATACATCACCGGCTACCGCCGGCTGCTTGACCTCATCCGCCGCACCCATCCGCAGGCAAAGCTGATCGCGCTGAGCGCTTTCTGCGGCGCATTCGCGAAAGAACTGGGGGCGATGGTGGCGGCGTATAACCGGGAAAACGGCACCGACGTGCTGTTCATCGATTCCACCGGTTGGGTGCCGCCCGAGCCGCTGCATCCGCTGCGGGACGGTCACCGCACGATTGCTGCCAATCTGACCGGCATCCTACGCCGGGAACTGTCTCTTCCGGTCTGAAGGGAGCTGCTCGGATGAAGTTTGTCGTACTCGACGGTCATGCGGTCAATCCCGGCGATCTCTCGTGGGACGAGCTGAGGGTGTTCGGTGACGTACAGGTTTATGCCCACACCGCTCCCGCCGACACCATCCCCCACATTGGTGACGCCGACATGGTATTGACCAACAAAACGGTCATTACCGCCGATATACTGGATGCCTGCCCGCAGATCCGCTATATCGGCGTGCTCGCCACCGGATACAATGTTGTGGATCTGCCGGCGGCCGCAGCACGCGGGATTGCGGTGACCAACATCCCCGCCTACTCCACCCGCTCGGTCGCGCAGTTTACCTTCGCGCTGCTGCTGGAGCTATGCCATCACGTGGGCGAGCATGACCGCAGCGTACACGCCGGTGACTGGTCAGCGTGCCCGGATTTCTGCTACTGGAACACCCCGCAGATCGCTCTGGAAGGCAAAACCCTCGGCATATATGGCTTCGGCCGGATCGGCCGGGCGGTCGCTGCCATCGCACCGGCCTTCGGGATGCGGGTGCTCGTTTACAGCCGTCATCCTGACGCACAGCCGAATGCCGGG
Source organism: uncultured Oscillospiraceae bacterium (assembly GCA_905198295.1). Classification (GTDB taxonomy): domain Bacteria; phylum Bacillota; class Clostridia; order Oscillospirales; family Acutalibacteraceae; genus UMGS1591. The sequence goes on from CAJKBW010000033.1 coordinate 2,219, forward strand.
ATACAATTTGTTGACGCCGGCACGCTGTTTGCTCAAAGCGATGTGCTTTCGCTCCACTGCCCGCTGACCGACGAAACCCGGCATCTCATCAACCGCGAATCGCTTGCCCGCATGAAGGACGGCGCCATGCTGATCAACACGGCGCGCGGCTCTTTGATTGATGAGGCGGCGCTGCGGGAGGCGCTGCGCAGCGGAAAGCTCACCGGCGCCGCAGTCGATGTGGCCGACAGCGAGCCGATTCCCGCCGGCTCCCCGCTGCTGGACGCGCCGAACTGCATCATCACGCCGCACATCGCCTGGGCGCCGCTGGACACCCGCCGCCGGCTGCTCGCGATCGCCGTGCAGAATGTTGCGGCGTTTATCCGCGGTGAACGGCTCAACCGGGTAGAATCTTCCGCACCATAAGCACTGTACAGCAAAAGGCCGATGCAAAAGAAATCTTTTGCATCGGCCTTTTCATACCATATGACAGGTGCCGCTGTCGATTTCACACCGCAGAAAAATATCCACGATGCGGTCCACGCGGGTATAATCGTCAATAACCTCATCCTGAATGACCGCCTGAATCTCGGCCAGGATACGCACCGCCTGCTGCCGCACAAGCACGGCATAATCCAGGCGCGCCGTTTCCAGCCATTGCAGTACCTGCTGTCCCACCGCATGGGTGACCAGTTCTTCCGCCAGCTGCATTCCTGCCCCACCTTTCTCTTTTGACATTTGTTGCATGTCATATTTGCACTTATTATACCATATACTAAATAAAATGACAATTATTAAATGTCAAATTTAGGTGTGTGGGCTTATGTATAAAAACCGCAACTGTGACGGCACGCTGAACCTCTGCGGCCGCCGCATCGCCGCACTGCGCAAACAAATGTCGCCGCGTGTATCGCAGCGTGCGCTTGCAGACCGCCTTCAGCTGGAAGGGCTGGATCTGGACAAAAATGCCGTGCAGCGCATCGAAAGCGGACAGCGTTTTGTGACCGATATTGAGCTTGCCGCCTTCGCGCAGGTCTTTCAGGTGTCTCTGGAGAAGCTGATCGAAAAAAACTGTGACGATGGATAAAAAATCCATTCGACACAGTTTTTTTAGTTTCGGCATCGGTATAAACACGGCAAATCAGTCCATACTAAACCCGATTGAATAAGACACATTATTCGATCGAGCCGCCAAAGCGGCTAACAGAAACGTCAAATGATCTAAGGAGTGAAGACGCATGCTGGACAGAATTGCTCTGATCCTCGTGGTCATCGGCGCCCTGAACTGGGGAAGCATCGGCCTTTTCCAGTTCGATATCGTGGCGTGGGCATTCGGTGGACAGGGTGCTGCAGTCAGCCGCGTGATCTATACGATCGTGGCGCTGGCGGGTATCTGGTGCATTTCCCTGTTTTTCCGCGACCGGGAAGAGCTGCTCGAACATCGCGACAGCAATCACTGATCCGGAAGGACGGCAAAAGCCGGAAGCGTTTAACGCTTCCGGCTTTTGCTTTTATTTAACGCTTAAATCTCGGTGAGATGTGCCGTATGGCCTGCCTCTTCCAGAAGCCCGATAAAATCCGCCGTTTTGAGCCACACTGTTGCTGTGTTGTCGTTGGGGTGAATGCCGATCAAACCAGGTGCCTCCAAAAAAGCCCGGTCCAGAAAGAATTCCACTCTGCCCTGTTCATCGTGCAAAAGGCCGAACGGCGAAACAGAGCCAGGCACCAGCCCCAGCATCATCCGCAATTCTTCCGGCGCAGCAAAGGACAAGGGCCGCGTATGGTTTCTTTGCCGGAACGCCTTCAGATCCACCCGTTTATCGCCTTTGACCGTGATGAGGTAATACTTTTGCTTTTTATCGTCCCGAACAAAGAGATTTTTGGCATCCGCCTCCGGGTAAGGCAGGGTGACAGAGGAAAGCTCCCCCATACTGTACACCGCTTCGTGCTCCGTGATTTCATGCCAAATATTCCGGCTGTCCAGATAATGGTAAACATCCACTTTTTGCATACTGGTTTCCCCATCCCCGCGACATTTTATGCCATCGCTTCCACGATCGCACGGGTATCCCGTGCGATAACCAGCTCCTCGTTCGTCGGAATCACAAAGCTGCGCACCGCTGAATCCGGGGTAGTGATTTCCACCTCTTCACCGCGCGCCTTATTGGCTTCATAGTCCACGCGGATGCCCAGATAAGCAAGCCCTTCCAGCACGTCCGAACGAATGCTCTGCTGGTTTTCCCCGACGCCGGCCGTAAATACGATCGCATCCACGCCGCCGAGGGCCGCCACATAGCCGCCGATGAATTTGATGATCTCATACGTGCGCATATCCAGCACCATTGCCGCACGGGTGTTGCCGGCCTCTTTGGCGGCCTGAATATCGCGGTCGTCGCTCGACACGCCCGAAACACCGAGCATACCGGATTTTTTATTGAGGATCTCGTCCATCTCTTTGGCGGACAAGCCTTCCTTCTCCATCAGAAACAGCACCACCGACGGATCGATCGTGCCGCAGCGGGTACCCATGATCAGGCCATCGAGCGGGGTGAGTCCCATCGTGGTATCGATCACCTTGCCGTCTTTGACCGCGGCAATCGACGAACCATTACCCAGATGGCATGTGATGATGCGGGTACCTTTGCCGTCCGGCTTACCCAGCAGTTCACAGCAGCGTTGCGACACAAAACGATGGGATGTACCATGGAAGCCATAACGCCGCACGCCGTATTTTTCATAATAGGCATACGGCACCGCAAACATATAGGCTTTTTCCGGCATCGTCTGGTGGAACGCGGTATCAAACACCGCCACCTGCGGCACCTCACGGCCAAAAGCCGCCGTCGCCGCACGGATCCCCTGGAGGTGGGCCGGGTTATGCAGCGGCGCAAGCGCGGCAAAATCCGCAATATCCTGCATCACCTGATCGTCAATGCGCACCGAACGGTCGTATTTCGAGCCACCCTGCACCACGCGGTGACCGATCGCTGCCACCTCATGCAAATCCTCGATCACCTTGCCCTCGCCGGAGGTCAGCGCCCTTTTGACCACCGCAAAAGCCGCCGTATGATCCGGCATGGACTCTTCGATCACCACCACCCGGCCATCCCCGGTTTTATGGGTGAGCTTGCCGTCGATGCCGATGCGCTCGCAATTACCCTTAGCGAGAACCTTTTCGCCCTGCATGTCGATCAGCTGATATTTCAGCGAAGAGCTGCCCGCATTGATAACCAGAATTTTCATTGTTTTTCCTCTCCGTTTCCCGGACGGACGCCTGTCGGCCGCACCCGTACGATGCGGATCATATCGCCCGTGCCGATTGATTTTTGCGTTCAAACACGGTATACTGGAAAAAACAGGCGGACAAGCAGCCTGTTCCAGAGGATTATCATAGCCCAAAACGCGGCGTTTGACAAGGGTTATCCTGTAAAAATGTATACAAAGCCACTGGTTTTCGGCCAGTTTCGGAAAAGGATGTGGGCTTTCCATGAAAATCGCGGGTATTGCGGCGGAATACAACCCTTTTCACAACGGACACGCCCACCATATCGCGCGCACACGTGACGAGGAGGGCGGCGGCGCAACCCATATCGTTGCCGTGATGAGCGGCTGTTTCACCCAGCGCGGGGAACCAGCCATGCTGCCGGAGACAGACCGGGTGCGCATGGCGCTTGCCGGTGGGGTGGATCTGGTGATCGGGCTGCCGCTGCCGTGGGCGCTCGCCTCCGCCGAGGGCTTCGCTTTCGGCATGGTCAGCGCACTCGACGCGCTCGGCTGTGTGGACATGATCAGCTTCGGCAGCGAAAGCGGCGATATTGCCACACTGCAGAAGGCCGCCGACTGCCTGTCCACCGACCGCTTCGCCCAGCTGCTGCGCTACCATCTGGATTACGGCATCTCCTTTCCGGAGGCGCGGCAGCGCGCCGTGCAGGAAATCGCCGGCACCCGGACGGCCGAGCTGTTCTCCTCGCCCAACAACACCCTCGGTATCGAATACCTCAAGGCGCTCCGCCGGCTGGCTTCCCCGATGACGCCTTACACCATCCCGCGCTTCGGTGCGGGGCATGACGAGGCGTATCCCCTCGGTGACACCGCCTCCGCCAGCTACATCCGCACCCTTGCACAGGCGGGCCGGCTGCTGTCCGCCGCGCCATTTCTGCCCGCCGCCTCAATGGAGATCCTCGCCGCGGCAGCGGCAAAGGGGCACTGTCCGGCGGATACCCGCCTGCTTGAGCGGGCGGTACTGGCCAAACTGCGGCAGATGAGCCGCGAGGAACTTGCGGCGCTGCCCGGCATATCCGAGGGACTCGAAAACCGGTTGTACGAAGCGATCAGCACCGCCGGGACGCTCGAAGAACTGGAAACCAAGGTGAAAACCAGGCGTTATCCGCTCACCCGGATCCGCCGGCTGATCTGGTCGGCGTTTCTGGACGTCCCGGCCGGCTGGGAAATCCGCACGCCGCCTTATCTGCGGGTGCTCGGGATGAACGAGCGCGGACGCGAAATCCTCAGCGCCGCCAAAGCCGCCAAAGCACCGCTGATCACCCGTGTGTCGCAGCGTTCGCTGCTCAGTGAAGAAGGACAGACGCTGTATGCGCTGGAGGCACGGGCGGCCGACCTGTATGCACTGGCGCTGCCCGCTCCTCTGCCCTGCGGAACGCTGTATACCGACGGGCTGGTCCGCATGGATTAACAAAATCCCGCGCTGCCGGTTTGGCAGCGCGGGATTTTGTTAAAGCGCACGCCGTTCTCGCCTAGCCCAGCCGGCAGAACGCCAGCACAATCAGCAACGCGCCGCTCAGCCAGGATAGATCCAGCCGGGAATGCTCCGCCAGCCGTTTGCCGAGCATACTGCCGCCGAGCACTGCGGCAAGTCCCAATGCCAGCGACATGCCGGCGGCCATCCACAAATTGATCGCCGCCATGCCGGCGCCAAAACCGGCGGCCAGGCCGTCGAGCGACAGCGCCGCGGCCAGCGGTGCCGCTTCCCGGACCGACAGTTCGCGCGAGGCGTCCCGGTCGGCTTTTTCGGGATCAGCGTATATGTTCAAAATGCAGCGCAGGCTGAATATCGAAAACCGTATCTCGCGATGCAGGCCCTGATGCCGCCGGATCAGCGCTTTTATGGAGCTGTCGCACAGTCGGGCGACACCCAACACAAACAACAGCACAAAGCAAATCGCCGTCACCGCCCCCTGCGGGATAAACGCGCGCACCGCCTGCCCCGCTGCCAGCGCAAGCAGCAGAATGCCGCTGCTCACCAGCGTCACCACCGCGGCAGAGGCCGGCGGGATGCGGATCCGATTGGTTCCGTAGGCAAAGCACGCCACAAAGGTATCGGTAGACATGGCAGCGGCCAGCATCGCAGCGTGCGTCAATGCCATTCCCCAAGGCATAGGGGAACACCTCCTGTTTCGGGATGAGGAGGGCAGGCCGCTGAAATCCCGCTTGCCCCAAGCGGAGGCCTGCCCCGTTCATCTCATCCTATTCGGCGGACAGGAGGAGGGTGCCGGATAACAAAAACCGGGGAAGAATCACTTCCCCGGTTTTGTCATTCAGGTATTCTTATCGGTTTTCTTAAACTGCTTGAGATTCCCCGCCTTGCCGTGACGCTCGGTAAGAATCGTTTCAATGTCCTCCAGGGTGATTCCCTGCTGCACCATCAGCACCAGCGCGTGGTAAACCAAATCGCACAGCTCGCCGGCTGTGTCCTCATTTTTTCCGTTTTTGGCGGCGATAATAACCTCTGAACACTCTTCGCCGACCTTTTTGAGGATCTTATCCACTCCCTGATCGAACAGGTAGCGGGTATAGGAGTTATCCGCCGGATGGTCCCGCCGGTCCACGATGGTTTCGTATACTTCCCGAATGCAGTCGCTCATTTATTTTCATCCTTTCCGCACACAAGCGTATTAAAAAAGCAGGAATGCGCACCGGTATGGCAGGCAGCGCCAGTCTGCTCCACTTTCACGAGCAGCGTATCGTCATCGCAGTCGCCGGACAATGAAACCACCCGCTGGACATGGCCGCTGGTCGCGCCTTTATTCCAGTATTCCTGCCTCGACCGGCTCCAGAACCAGGTGGTACCGGTATCCAGTGTGCGGCGCAGTGACTGCCGGTTCATATAGGCGAGCATCAGCACCTCGCCGGTCGCGGCCTCCTGCACGATCGCCGGAATCAGCCGGTCTTTGCGGAAAAACCGGCCGACATCAACAGCATCCGACGGCGCTGAGGCAGTACGAACCGCCTCAGCCAGCGACAGGCTGCCGCTGTACAACGATTTGCCGCAGATCGCACCGTACAGATACCCGGCGCGCAGCTGCTCAATATCGTTCAGGTTATGGATGCCGCCCGACGCGATCACATCGCACGACACCGCAGCACTAAGCGCCGAGAGCTGCTCAAAATTCGGGCCGGTCAGGGTGCCGTCCCGCGAGATGTCGGTGAAAATCAGGGTGGCTACACCTGCGTCTTCCATCCGTTTGGCCAGCTCGATGTAGGACACCTCCGACACCTCGAGCCAGCCTTCGGCGGCTACCATGCCGCCGCGCGCATCGATTCCCACCGCGATCCGCTCGCCATAGGCTTTTACCGCCTCCCGCACCAGCTGCGGGTTTTTCAGCGCCGCGGAACCGAGAATACAGCGGGATATTCCGCGCGAAAAATAGGTCTCCAGCGTCTGCATGTCCCGGATGCCGCCGCCCAGCTCCACCTTTAGGCCGCTTTTCTCCGCCACCTGTTCAAAAATTGCCGCATTGACCGTGCGGCCGGTCTTCGCGCCGTCCAGATCCACCATATGGATCCATTCAGCGCCCGCGGCGCGAAAGCTTTTCGCCGTTTCCAGCGGATCCTCTGCAACCCGCTCGGCGGTGCCGAAATCCCCCTTATACAGCCGCACACACTGGCCGCCATGAATATCGATTGCGGGAAAAATAAGCATACTCCTGTTCCTCTCTGTACGGCATCAGTCCAGCGCGCCCTTGGTGGACAGCATACCGGCTTTCGGCGCAACCGCCAGCCGCAGCGCATGCGCCGCCGCCTTGAACAGCGCCTCAATGATATGATGGGCGTTCTCGCCGTATTCCGCCTTCAGATGCAGCGTCAATCCCGCATGGGCGGCGAAGGCGCGGAAAAACTCCGGTGTCAGGCAGGTGTCAAACGCCCCTACCCGCTCCTCCCGGATCTGCGCCTGATACACAAGATACGGCCGGCCGCTGACATCCACCGCCGCAAACCCCAGCGCTTCATCCATCGGCACATAGAAGCTGCCGAACCGCGCGATGCCGCCTTTATCTCCCAGCGCCTCGGCGAATGCTTTACCGAGCACAATGCCGGTATCTTCCACCGTGTGGTGACCGTCCACATGCAGATCACCTTTGGCCTGTACCGTCAGCCCGAAACCGCCGTGCACGGCAAACGCTTCGAGCATATGATCAAAAAAACCGATGCCGGTGGACACCTCCACCCTGCCGCCATCGAGGCAAACCTCCACTGTAATGTCGGTCTCCCGCGTACACCGCGCCGCTTTTCCGCTTCGCATTTGATCGCGCCTCCCTTTCCGAAGGGGCTTCGCCCCTTCACCCCGCGGCCTTTTGAAAAAGGCCGGCGAAAACTTAAGATAAACAGCCCTTGCCGCCCAGCAGGAACGACAGAATCGCGAGCACCTCGCGGTTATCCTGCTCGGTCGACGCGGTGATCCGCAGCCGGTCGTCTCCAAACCGCCGGATGATGATCCCACGGTCGGCAAGTTCATCCTGAATCGCCCTGGCGTTATCCACCTCGACAAACACAAAGTTGGTACAGCTGTCATACACCCGGCGGACTAACCCTTTTGTCTCCAGCTTTTTCATGCCGTCGAACAGCATGTCGCGCGAGGTCAAAATCAGCTCCCGGTACACGTCATGATACAGCGGATTTTTCAGTACCACCGCCGCCATCGCCTGAGTCACTGCATCGGTGTTATACGGCGACTTTGCCGCGCGCAGGATGCCGGTGAGCATCGGATTCGCCACCGCAAACCCGATGCGCAGCGCCGCAAGCCCCAGCGCCTTCGAGCAGGTACGCAGGATAATCAGATTATCGTATTGCTCCACCTCACCGAGCAGCGACTGATCCCAGAAATCCATATACGCCTCATCGAGCACGATCAGCGCTTCGGTTTCGGTCAGCAGCCGGCGAACCTCTGCGCGGCCAAGTCCCACCGAGGTTGGATTACAGGGATTGGAGAAGATAAACAGCCGCACCCCTTCCCGGTTAATCAGCCGGATCACATCGTCCACACAAATACGCAAATCTGCATCTTTTTCATACCGCAGGCAGGGATTTTCGGTGATCGCGGTATAAAATCGATACATCGAAAAATCCGGCTCGGCGGTAAGTACCTTTTCCCCCTTCTGCAGGAAGGTGGACAGGATAATCGAGATCAGCTCGTCCGAACCATTGCCGGCGGTTACCAGCTCCGGCCTCACACCGTACAGCTGCGCGAACGCCGCACACAGTTCGCCCGCCGTCGGATCCGGATAGCGGTTGAGCGCCACATCCGCCGCGGCCTGCGCCATCCGCCGCCGATCCTCATCGGTAGGCAGCAGAAACGATTCGTTCGCATCCATCCGCACCCGATAGATTCCCTCCACGGGATCATACGGGGTGAGGGAAAGCGCCTTTTCACACAGCGAATATGCCATAATCCGATTCCTTTCCGTATAATCTCTTTTGATTCTACGTGCAGTTCGACAAATTACTGCCCTTTTTCCGGAAAACGCACCTCAATCGACCGTGCATGTGCTTCCAGCCCCTCCGCACGGGCAATCGCGGTGATATCCTCGACCGCCGCTTCCAGCGCCGGGCGGTTATAGCAGATGAAGCTGGATTTTTTGATAAAGCTGTCCACCGACAGCGGCGAGAAGAACCGGGCAGTACCGCTCGTAGGCAGCACATGGTTCGGGCCGGCGTAATAATCGCCAAGCGGTTCGGGCGAATATTTGCCCAAGAATACCGAGCCGGCGTTGTCCAGCCGGCCGATATAGCTCATCGGTTCCTCGCACATCACCTCGAGGTGTTCCGGCGCGAGGCGATTGGCAAACGCCACCGCTTCATCCATATCCCGGCAGACGATGACCGCGCCGTAATCGGCCAGCGCGCTGCGGATAATTTCAGCCCGCGGCTGAGTAGTCATCTGCCGTTCCAGCTCCGCCAGCGTGCGTTCGGCAACCGCTGCATCGTCGGTCAGCAGGATGGCAGAGGCCAGCCGGTCATGCTCTGCCTGTGACATCAGGTCGGCGGCAAGATAGGCCGGCTCGGCCGTCCGGTCAGCGAGGATCAGGATTTCACTCGGCCCGGCCACCATATCGATATCCACCTTGCCAAACAGCAGACGCTTGGCGGTGGCGACATAAATATTACCGGGGCCGACAATTTTATCCACCTTCGGCACCGTTTCGGTACCGTAAGCGAGCGCAGCCACCGCCTGCGCGCCGCCGCACAGGATCACCCTGTCAACGCCGGCGATATACGCTGCGGCCATAACATCAACATTATACTCCCCGTTTTTCGGTGGTGGGGTGACCATGATGATCTCCCGCACACCGGCAATACGCGCGGGGATAGCGTTCATGAGCACCGACGACGGATACGCCGCCGTGCCGCCTGGCACATAAATGCCCACCTTATCCAGCCCACGCACCCGCTGGCCGAGGATGGTACCGTCCGGCTTGGTGGTCAGCCAGCTCTGCTGGAGCTGACGGCGATGGAAATCCTTTATGTTTTCCGCCGCCCGGCAGAGCGCATCGTACACCCGGCGGCTGCATTTTTGCGCCAGCGATTCGAGCTGCTCCCGCGGAATGCTGCGCACCGGCGCATCCACACCGTCAAAGCGGCGGGTGTATTCCCGCAGCGCTGCATCTCCGTCCGTACGTACAGCGTCGAGGATTTCGGTCACCGCGGCGGTCACCTTCCGGTCCACCTCGCCGCTGCGCGCCGCAAGCTGCTCAAGCAGCGCATACTCTGTACGGCCATCGGCCGTCACCATCGTCATCATCGGTTATTCCCCCTTCTGCCCCGCATCCGGCAGATTGCTTTCCATACGCACGATCAGGCTTTCAATCTCTTCCTTGCGCAACTTCATGCACGCCACATTGACGATCAGCCGCGCGGAAATCGGCGAAATGGTCTCCACCACCTCCAGGCCGTTTTCCTTCAGTGTGGAACCGGTTTCCACGATATCCACAATACCGTCCGCCAAACCGATCAGAGGCGCCAGCTCCACCGACCCCTCAATCTTAATGATCCGCACATCCATCCCCTTGCGGTCAAAATAACTGCGGGCCACGTTGGGATATTTGGATGCAATGGTTTTCGCGTGGTAACCCGCAAAAAAATCGCGGTCCTTCGGTGCGGCCAGCGCGAAACGGCAGCGGCCGAAGCCCAGATCCAGCACCTCATAAAAACTGCCGCCGCTTTCGGCGATGGTATCCTTGCCGACCACGCCGATATCGCACACCCCGTGCTCGACATAGGTGATCACGTCGGCGGCCTTGGCCAGCACAACCTCCAGACCGTCGCCCACCGGCAGGATCAGCCGGCGTCCCTTATCCTTAATTGCGCTGGTATCCAGACCCATCCGGTCAAACAGCGCCACGGTATCCTTTTCCAAACGCCCCTTGGTCAGAGCCATGCGAATCGGCCGCATAACGATGCAACCCCTTTTCCTAAAATGGTTAGATCTCGTAGACTTCGATGGTCTCGCCGACTGCGATGACCTTGGATATCTGCTTTTCCTGCGCATACTGCAGGGTAGGCTCCAGCCGGTCGAATATCCCGTATTCGCAGATGAGTCCCTCGCCGGTCAGCTCGCCCACCTTTTTGAGTCCGGCGATCTCAAATCCCGGCGCAGCATACACCAGCACCTCCGGCGGCATCGGGGGATCCACCAGGCCGCTGTCGAGCATCACCTTGGTCAGCGCATCGACATTGACGCCAAAACCGGTTGCCGGCAGCGGACGTCCAAATTTCTCCAGCAGGGTATCGTAGCGGCCGCCGGAGACCACCGTTTCGCCGCTGCCCTCGATATAACCACGGAAAATCACACCGGTGTAATATTCGTTGCGGTGCACCAGACCGAGGTCAATCATCACCTGATCCGACAACCCCAGCGCACACAGTCCCTCGTACAATTCCGCCAGATACCGCAGCGCTTCCTTCATCTGCGGAGTCATGCACAGCGGCTGTGCCGCTTCGAGCACTTCCTCCCCGCCGAACAGCCGCGGCAGCCGGCGCAGCGCCGCGACCGCGTCGCTTTCAGGCAGTGCATCCAGCGCATCGCCAAGTGCGGCGTAATTTTTGGTTTCCACCAGCGAACGGATCTCGTCCTGTTCCTCTTCGCCGACACCGAGCTCCTTCACCAGCGCGTGGAAGAAGCCGACATGCCCGATCTCCAGCCGGAAATCGCCGCAGCCACTTTCGGCCAGCGCATCCGCCGCCAGGGCGAGCACCTCGAGATCCGCCCGCTGCCCGCCGGTACCGATCAGCTCGATACCCGCCTGAAATTCCTGATCGTTATGCCCGGTCATCCCATGATTGAGATGGAACACGTCCTGTGCGTAATACAGCCGGATCGGCAACGGCGCCTGCTGCAGCCGCGCACCTGCCAACCGCGCGATCGGCATGGTGGAATCCGGCCGCATCACCAGCAGCCGTCCCTTATCGTCGCTGAGCTTATACATGCTCTCGGCCGGAATCGCCATGCTGTCCGCGTGAAACACATCGTAAAACTCGATACCGGGGGTCATCACCTCGGAAAATCCCCTGCGGACAAACAGGTCGGTCAGCCGGCCTTCCGCCTCCCGGCGCGCCAGGCATTCTTCAAATAGCAAATCCCGCGTTCCCTCGGGCGTCACACGCCGGTTTCTGCGCATATTGTCACCATCTCTCCATCGCTTTAGTTCGCTAATGTGCTACTATGCTATCACATTGTAAGAATTCTGTCAATAGGGTTTCGCAAAATGCTTGTATTCCGTGTTTTTGTGCAACCACCGATCAGAAGAAGGACATCTGGCTGGTGTCCGGCAGATCACCGAGCGCACCGAGCTGACGCAATGATTCCACCACCGCTTTGGTAATGCCGCTGCGCTGCTGCAGATCGTCGCAGGAGATGTATTCGCCGCCCTCACGTGCCGCCATCAGTCCTTCCGCCGCCGCGGTACCGAGTCCCTTGACTGCACTGAATGGCAGACGGATTTTGCCGTCTTCCATGATGAACTTATAGGAATGGGATTTATACAGATCCACCGGCAGGAACTCCACCCCACGGGTCATTGCCTCGAAGATAACGTGCAGCGCTTCGGCGAGCGCCTGTTCCTTCGCGGAGGCATCCTTGCCGCGCCGGCGGATGTCATCGAGCATGTTTTTGACCGCCTGCCTCCCCTGCTGCACCGGTTCGGCATCAAAATCTTCGCCGCGGCCGGTGAAAAAGGCCGCATAATACTCCGCGGGACGGTGGACTTTATACCACGCCACCCGCAGCGCCGCGACAATATACGCGGCGGCGTGCGCCTTGGGGAACATGTACTTGATCTTCATACAGGAATCGATATACCACTGCGGCACATCGTGATCCCGCATTGCCTGCAGGTGTTCCTCGGTGAGCAGCTTGGTGGATTTGCCCTTACGCACGATTTCCATGATCTTGAACGCCATCTTGGGCTCAAGCCCCTTGTGCATCAGGTAGGTCATGATACTATCGCGTGTACCGATAACATTGGAAATGGTACAGGTACCGTTTTTGATGAGCTCCTGCGCGTTGCCCAGCCACACGTCGGTACCGTGGGACAGGCCGGAAATCTGCAGCAGGTCGGCAAAAGTCTTCGGCTTACAGTCGAGCAGCATCTGCCGCACGAACGGCGTTCCCATCTCCGGAATCGATAAGGTGCCGGTTTCGCACTCGATTTCTTCCTTGGTGACGCCGAGCGGCTCCGGCGAGGTGAACAGCTTGTACACCTCCGGATCCGACATGTTGACATCCATCACGCTGATGCCGGTATATTCCTCGAGATATTTGTAGATGGTCGGGATAACATGCCCGAGGTTATCGAGTTTTAAGATGGTGTCATGGATGGAATGGAAGTCGAAGTGGGTGGTAATGATGTCGGAGTTCGGGTCGTCCGCCGGATGCTGCGCGGGGCAAAAATCCTCCAGCACGTAATCGTTAGGCACGACGACCATGCCGCCGGGATGCTGACCGGTGGTGCGCTTGATACCGGTACAGCCGCGCGCGAGGCGGTCGATCTCCGCCTTGCTGTAATTCAGCCCCCGCTCCTCCACATACCGGCTGACATAGCCGAACGCGGTCTTATCCGCCACGGTGGCGATGGTACCGGCCTTGAACACGTGATCGCTGCCGAACAGCGATTCGGTGTATTTATGCGCGCGGGTCTGGTATTCACTCGCGAAGTTCAGATCGATATCCGGCGACTTATCGCCGTCGAAGCCGAGGAAGGTTTCAAACGGAATCTCGTGGCCGTCCCGACCGAGCGGCTCCCCGCACACCGGGCAGTTTTTATCCGGCAGATCGAAGCCGGAACCGACCGACCCATCGGTGAAAAATTCGTGATACTTGCACTTTTTGCAGATGTAATGCGGTTCCAGCGGGTTAACCTCTGAGATGCCGGCCATGTTGGCGACAAAGGAGGAGCCGACCGAACCACGCGAGCCGACCAGATAACCATGCTCCACCGAGTTCTGCACCAGCTTCTGCGCGATCATGTACAGCACCGCGAACCCGTGCTTGGTGATGGAGGTCAGTTCGCGGTCGAGCCGCTTGGCTACGATCTCCGGCACCGGGTCGCCGTAAATTGCCTTGGCGCGTCCCCAGGTGATGTCGATGAGCTGCTCATCCGCACCGTCCATATGCGGCGGGAAGGAGCCTTTGGGGATAGGAACGAGCTTTTCCACACGGTCGGCGATCCGATTTGGGTTTTCAATGACCACCTCACGCGCTTTTTCTTCCCCGAGATAGGCGAATTCCGCGAGCATCTCTTCGGTGTTGCGCAGATACAGCGGCGGCTGCCGGTCGGCGTCCTCAAAGCCCTGTCCGGCCTGCAGGATGCGGCGGTACACCTCATCCTGCGGGTCCATAAAATGCACATCGCAGGTGGCGCACACCGGGATGCCGAGCTTTTCGCCCAGACGCACCACCGTACGGTTGAATTCCCGCAGCTGTTCCTCGTCCTTCGCCACGCCGGTGCGCAGCATAAACTGATTGTTGCCCAGCGGCTGAATCTCCAGAAAATCGTACTGCCGCGCCATATCGCACAGCTCGCCCCACGGGCGGCCGCCGACGATGGCGCTGAACAGCTCGCCCTGCTCACACGCGCTGCCTACAATCAATCCCTCGCGGTGCTCGAGCAGCTTGGTTTTGGTGATGCGGGGCTTGCGGTAGTAATTATGCAGATGCGACCAGGAAATAAGCTTATACAGATTTTTCAGCCCGGTATGGTTTTTGGCAAGCAGGATCAGGTGGTACGGCCGCATTTTCTTGGTATCGCTGCCCGCAAGCAGCGAATTGATACCGTCGACTGCGGTGATGCCATGCATCTCCTTCATGTCGGCAATGTTGCGACGGAAAATGGCGGCGAGCATCGCGGCATCGTCGCAGGCGCGGTGATGATGGAAATCGCCGAGATCCAGATGATTGGCCACCGTATCCAGCTTATGGTTTTTGAGATTCGGGTACAGCGCGCGGCATACCGGCACCGTATCGATCGAGCTGAAAGAATACGGCATGCCGCAGCGCGCCGCTGCCGCTTTGACAAATGACGTATCAAAGCCGGCATTATGCGCGACCAGTACCTTCGCATCCCCGCAGAAAGCATAAAATGCCTCGAGCGCTTCCTTTTCGCCGGGTGCGTCCTTCACCATATCGTTGGTGATGCTGGTCAGTTCGGTGATTTTCGGCGGAATCGGCATACCGGGATTGACAAAAGTATCGAAACTTTCTCCGATCTCACCGTTTTTCAGCCGTACCGCACCGATTTCGGTGATGCGGTCATTCTGGGCGTTGAGTCCGGTGGTTTCCAGGTCAAACACGATGAATTCATCGTCATCAAAGGATGCGGAAGCATTCCCCTTGACCGCGCCAACGCTGTCGTTGACGTAATACGCCTCCACGCCATAGATGACCTTGATGTCCATGCCCTTTTTAGCCGCGGCCGCCGCGGCGTTCATCGCCTCCGGGAACGCCTGCGCCACACCGTGGTCGGTAATGGCGACAGCCTTATGCCCCCATGAGGCCGCCCGCATGACCAGATCCTCCGCCGAGGAAACTGCGTCCATCGAGGACATTTTGGTATGCAGATGCAGCTCCACCCGCTTTTCGGGCGCCGTATCCTGCTTGATGTATTTCGCCACCACCGACATGGCTTTCGGCGTCAGGATATTGGTTTTGGCGTATTCGTCATATTCATATGTACCGGTAATCAGCACACAGGTGCCGTCCCGAAATTCCTCCATCGCCGCATGCTTATCCTTGTCACGCGCGCGGGTCTTGTCGGTCCACAGGATCACCGTGATCGAATTGGTGCTGTCGGTAATATTGAACGTGTGGCGGAAACGGGTACCCTCGCGGAAATCCTTTGACTCGTAGCCGAAAACCTCGCCCCATACGGTGACCACGCTGCCGTCCGCCTCCAGAGAACTGAGCGTCGTCGGCTTCTCCCGAATCGGGCCGCCGAACATCGGCTGCGCGGATTCAAGATACACCGGCAGACCATCCGCCGGCGCCTGCGACGCGTCTGCCGGCTTGCGCGGTTTGACAGCGCCGCCGCCCGAGGACGGCTTTGCGGCTGTGGGATTCTCCGCCGCCCGCCGGGCCGCGTCCTGCTGTGCCCTGCGGTGAGCCTCCTCCGCCTCGCGCTGCGCCTCTTCCATCATCTTCTGATAAGCTTCGCCCTCGGTGTCCACCTCGGTTACCCCGTCGAATGCGATCGTAATCCGGCGTCCGAACATCTCGAGCAGCAGCTCAGCGAGCATTTTATCCGCCTTGGTCGCCATCAGGATATTCAGCCCGCCGCCGCGCAGCGTAACGGTAAGCGTATTATCCTCCAGCCGGTAGCCTGCACCGTTGAAGGTGCCGTTGACCGCCGTATTGCGGCGGCGCAGCCGTTCGATCACTGACGGCAGGCAGTCTGCCGTCAGGATTTCAGGCGCAAAGCGCGGCTCCAGCTCCACCCGGGAGAGCGGCAGCACACCGGCCAGCGCCTCTTCGGCAGCGAACAGGGCGGCGGCGTCCACAAACCGCGGCAGCCGGACGGTCACCAGCATGGTTCCCGCCTGCCTGTGTACCTCCATATGCTCCACCGCCGCGCCCTGAAACTGTGCGCGCAGCGCCTCGTCCGCCAGATAGGGGCCGAAGATATTCTCAAAGGTCGCGCCCTGTGCCATCCTGTTCCCTCCGTCAAGTTGGACTCCGGACGTCTGCCCGGAGCCCCGCCATCAAAGCAATTCGATTTCCTTCATCAGCTCGTCCACCGCAGCGGCTTCCGCCACTGTGCGGATCACTTCCCCTTTTTTGAACAGCACCGCCCGGCCTTTTCCGCCGGCCAGACCGATATCGGCCTCTCTGGCCTCGCCCGGCCCATTAACGATGCAGCCCATCACCGCGACGGTAATCGGCTTGTGCACCTCCCGCAGGCGTTCTTCCACCTGGGCGGCGATGCCGATCAGATCGATACCTGTGCGTCCGCAGGTCGGGCAGGACACCAGCATCGGTTCGTTTTTCCGCCGTCCCAGAGCCCGCAGCAGGTCGATACCCGCCCGAACTTCCTCGGCCGGATCCGCGGTCAGCGAAACCCGGATGGTGTCGCCGATCCCCCGCAGCAGCAGCGAACCGATACCCGCCGCCGACTTGAGCAGCCCCATACGCAGCGTTCCGGCTTCGGTCACCCCAACATGCAGCGGGTAGCTCGTCTGCTCCGCCACCAGCTCATACGCCCGTACCATCGTCGGCACATCCGACGACTTGAGCGACAGCACGATGTCGGTAAAATCGTACTGTTCGAGCAGCGCTGCGTGATACAGCGCGCTGTCCCGCATCGCCTCGGCGGTCGGGTGTCCGTATTTCGCGAGGATATCCGGCTCGAGCGAGCCGGCATTCACCCCGATGCGGATCGGGATGCCCCGCGTCCGGCAGGCGTCGGCAACCGCCTTCACCCGTTCCGGCGCGCCGATGTTGCCGGGGTTGATGCGGATCTTGTCCACCCCGGCCGCCGCCGCTTCCAGAGCGAGACGATAATCGAAATGGATATCCGCCACGACCGGGACGGCAACGGCCTCTTTGAGCGCCGGGATCAGCCGGACCGCTCCTGCATCCGGGACCGCCACCCGCAGAAGCTCACAGCCGGCGGCGCACAGTCGTTTCGCCTGTTCCACATTGCCCGCGATATCCTCCGCCGGGACATTGAGCATCGACTGCACCGTTACCGGCGCGCCGCCGCCGATCGCGACACCGCCTGCATATATCGTTTTCGTATTGGAACCCACAGATCATTTCCCCTTAATGCCGGATTTCCGGCAGGACGGCTGCTTTTCGTTCCGGCAGCCGCCTGCCGTCAGACGCCGAAAATCAGGCGCTTGATATCAAAGAAGGTAACAAACAGCACCAGGCCGAGCAGCAGAAGCATCCCGATGGCATGCACCATTCCCTCGTATTTCGCCGGCACCGGACGCCGGAAGATACCCTCGAAAATCAGGAAAATCAGCCGGCCGCCATCCAGCGCAGGCAGCGGCAGCAGGTTGAAGATGCCGACGTTGACCGTGATCATCGCCATCATCATAATCAGCATCTCCCAGTCGATCGCAAAGGAGACTCCCCCCTGCCCGTCAGGATTGGACGGCAGCGCCGCGTCGCCGATCGCATCCACAACGCCGACCGGCCCGGACAGCTGGTTGATACCGACCCGTCCGGTGATCATGTCGCCCAGCGTATTCCACACCAACAGACCGATGGAGCCCTCCATCCGCACTGCCTGCTCCATTACCGAGGCAAAGGTTTTCGGCTGAGGCAGGACATAGAAATCGTAGATCAGCTGCTGTGTGCCGGTCTCTGCATTTTTGCGCACCTCAAAGGTGACGTTCTCCAGATGCACCTTCTGCATCTGACCATCCACCTCCCGGCGCACCACCATATCAAACACGCCGTCTTCATCGTTCTGCAGGAAAAAGCTCATGTCAAAGCTCGAAAGCACCGGCTTGCCGTTGATTTTGAGCACGGTGTCACCCACCTGCAAACCGGATGCCTGACTCACTGCGTCCTCGTAAAACTGGGATATGGTCGTGGTGGTAAACAGCACCTGATCCCGTCCCTCTTCCGGTTGCAGCACCGCGCCGTAATAGATGATCATCAGGACAAAGCCCAGAATCAGGTTCATCGTCGCGCCGGCAATCACGATCAGCACCCGGCGCCACACCTTTTTGTTGCAGAACGCACGCGGATCCTTCGATGGCGTCTCCGCCTCCCCGGATACGATCGCGGGCGCCGCCGGTTCCCCTGTATCCGACACGGTATCCCCGGCCGCTTCGCCTTCTTCCTTCAGCTTGACCTCGCCCGCTCCGGCGGCGTCCTCGCCCTCCATCGCACAGAAGCCGCCAATGGGCAGCAAGCGCAGCGAATAGGTGGTCTCCCCGCGGCCGAAGGAAAACAGCTTGGGGCCCATACCCATCGCAAACTCATTGACCTTGACCCCCATGAGCTTGGCCACCAGAAAATGCCCCAGCTCATGTACGAAAATGATCAATCCAAACACCAGAATGGCGATCAGAATTTTCAGCACAACAATGGTGACACCTATGACAATCACGCATCCTTTCGCATATGCGGCCCTGACACAGCGCCCCGCGCCGGAACGGCCCCGCCTAAAAAATAGCCATGTTCAGAGTTTGCCGGCCGCAGCAGCTGTTCGCCGCCGGCTTTCGCGGTCGGTTTCCAGAATCCCCTGTACGCTGTTGTCGACCGGCAGAGACCACTCCAGCGCCTGCCCGCACAGGCGGGCAATATCCAGAAAACCAATTTTCCCCGCCAGAAACAGCGCAACTGCCTGCTCATTGGCGGCATTGACTGCCGCCGGATACAGACCGCCTCGGGTAATCGCCTTACGGCAGATCCCCATGCCCGGAAAGGTTTCGTCATCCGGCCGGTGAAAGGTCAGCGTGCCGCACGCAGTCAGATCCAGAACATCCACATCCGACACGCAACGGGCCGGCCAGGTCAGCGCGTACTGGATCGGCACCCGCATATCCGGCACCCCCAGCTGAGCCACCACCGCACGGTCCTCGTATTCCACCAGCGAATGCACGATGCTTTCCCGGTGCACCACGATATCGATGCGCTCGGGCGGCATATCAAAAAGCCAGCGCGCTTCGATCAGTTCCAGCCCTTTATTCATCATAGTAGCGGAATCGATAGTGATCTTTGCACCCATGCTCCAGTTCGGATGCTTAAGCGCCTGTTCAGGCTTTATCGCCCGAAGCTGCTCCGTTGTACGGCCAAAAAACGGCCCGCCGGATGCGGTCAGGATCAGCCGCCGGACGGCACGGTCCGGCGGAGCACCCTGCAGGCACTGAAATATTGCAGAATGCTCACTGTCTACCGGCAGCAGGCGGACACCCCGGCGGGCAGCTGCCTCCATAACAAGAGCGCCTCCCGCCACCAGCGTTTCCTTGTTGGCGAGCGCCACGTCCCGGCCCGCCTCGATCGCTGCAAGGGTCGGCAGCAGACCGACCATGCCCACCACCGCGTTGAGCACCATATCGGCATCCTCCAGTGCGGCCGCTTCGCATAGACCATCCATCCCCGCGAGCACCTTCACCGGCAGATCCTGTACCCGTACCTTCAGATCCGCGGCGGCCTTTTCGTCATACAGCACCGCAGCCTGCGGCCTGTATCGGCGGATCTGCGCCTCCAGCGGCTGCGCCTGACGCCCGGCGGCAAGCGCCGTAACCGGATAGCCCAGCCTCTCGGCCACCTGCAGCGCCTGCACCCCGATCGACCCGGTCGAGCCGAGGATCACCAGCCGTTTCCCGTCCGGCGACACCGTCATGGCATACACATCCTTTCCGCTCACCCTTTCAGTATATCCGTCCGGGCGGTATAAAAATGCCGCAAATTTGCGTTTATCCGCTGATCAGCGGCAGATAATGCACCAGAATAAACATCACCGGCGCCACAAAAAGGACGCTGTCGAAGCGATCCATCACTCCGCCGTGTCCCGGCATGATGCTGCCGAAATCCTTGACATGGCACTGCCGCTTAATGATGGAGGCGAACAGATCACCCGCCACCGACAGCGGCGCCAGCAGAAGGGCAATCAGCGCGATCTGCCACAGGCTGACCATAGCGGTGATTCCCTGAGAGGTGAGATACAGCTGATACAGCCAGCCGGCCAGGACACTGGCCAGCACTGAAACCACAAATCCGCCGATCAGGCCCTCCACCGTCTTTTTCGGGCTGATTGTCGGGCACAGCTTGTGTTTGCCCAGAAAGGTGCCGACAAAATAGGCGCCGATGTCGCACAGCCACGGCATGATGATGGTGAGAAACACATAAAAAAGGCCGTCGCTCAGCCGACCGGACAGGCTGAAGGTGCGCAGATATGCCAGGCATGACAGCGCTACCGGGACGATGATCGAAACAAAAAACACGAAACCGGTTCGTTCGACCGGCAGGGTATCGTGGTATTTGATCTGGATGACCACCAGCGTCATCACATACAGGAACATCACCGCGAGCGCCGGCATACTGCTGCCGATCCACTCGTTGAGCAGCAGCAGAAATGGTGCCGCCACCGAAAAAGTCACCCCCGCCGCCATCAGACCCCGATGGCCGACAAATCGGGTGACGATCAGCATCTCATTCATCGCCAGGCCGCAGACCGCCGCCACAGCAATATTCAAAGCGATCGGCGGGAGCAGCAGCAGGACAACCAGCGCCAGCACGCTGCCCACCACACCGGTGATAATGCGCGACTTCATAATAACGATTCATCCTTTCGCACTCCTGTTTGCCGAAAGCCGCCCCAGCGCCTCTGGGCAAACTTGCCTTTCTGCCCCCGCCCGTAAAGCGGGAACGCAGGCCCCATTCCGGGGAGCGTGGGACTGCCGCATAAAAGCCGCAGCCTTGGAAAAACCGCTTGCGGACCATAAACACCGGCCCGTATTTCGTACCTTCTCAGGCGCGAAACCGCGCTTTTTCCGATTTAGATAACCCGGCCTGGCAGTGGACCCGTTTCCGGCCGGCGCCGGAACGGGCAGCGACCGCTTGTTTACAGGCCGCCGAACCGGCGCTGACGCCGGGAAAATTCCGCGATTGCCTCATCGAGATGCCGCGGCGTGAAATCCGGCCAAAGCACATCCATGAAAATATACTCTGCATAGGCCGACTGCCAGAGCAGAAAATTCGAGGTACGGCATTCCCCGCTGGGCCGCAGGATCAAATCCGGATCCGGCTGGCCGGCGGTATACAGCCGGTCGGCAAACTGCCTCTCGTCGATCTGCTCCGGTGCAAGGCGGCCCGACTGCACGTCGTCGGCAAGACGCCGCGCCGCCTGCACAAGCTCCGGGCGGCCGCCATAATTGACCGCGATATTCAGGCACATACCGGTCTTATGGCGGGTGGATTCCTCCGCCCGCTCCATCATTTGCCGGATATCCGGCGCGAGCGGCGAACGGTCGCCGATAAACCGGGTGCGGATATTCTCCCGGCCGAAATCCTCCAGCGATTCCTTCAGATACTGCCGCAGCAGGTTCATGATCGCGTCGATTTCCTCCTGCGGCCGCTTCCAGTTCTCGGTGGAAAACGCATACACCGTCAGATACCGGACGCCGCGCTTTTCACAGTGCTTGGTAATCTTCCGGAACACCTGGGCGCCGGCGGCATGGCCTGCCGTGCGCGGCAGGCCGCGCTTTTTCGCCCAGCGGCCGTTGCCGTCCATGATGATCCCGATATGCACCGGGATGCGCTCCGGCACGTCATCCGTCCCCATAGCCTTCCGGCGTCCAAACATTCGCATGCAACCGCTCCTATCGTCAAGTGCAGAAAAGGGGCGGACGCTACGTCCGCCCGCCGGAACCCTTTTATTTTTCTGCTTTCATCCGCCTGCGGCACAGCGTCTCCGGCCGGGCAGCCCGGCGCAGAAGCACTCCGCCGCACACGCGGTTCATCTATCTTCTGCTTTCCCGTTAAATCTCCATGATTTCCTTGTCTTTTTTCGCGCTCAGCTCATCGACTTCCTTACAGTATTTGTCGGTCAGCTCCTGCAGCTTTTTCTCGAGTCCTTTCTGGTCGTCCTCGGTGATCTCCGCCTTTTTCTTGAGTTCCTTGAGCTTATCCATGGCGTCGCGGCGGATCGAGCGCACCGCGATCTTCGCCTCTTCCGCGTATTTGTACACGCCCTTGACCAGCTCGCGGCGGCGTTCCTCGGTCAGCGGCGGAAATACCAGCCGCACGGTGGAACCATCGTTCTGCGGATTGATGCCGATATCCGACGTCTGGATCGCCTTTTCAATACCCTTGAGGGCGGATTTGTCCCACGGCTGAATCAGCAGTGTACGCGCTTCCGGGACCGACACCGCCGCCAGCTGGGTGACCGGCGTAGGTGCGCCGTAATACTCCACCAGCACCTTGTCGAGCACCGCCGGGTTGGCACGGCCGGCACGGATCGAGCTGTATTCATTCGCCAGGGCATTGACCGACTTGGTCATTTTTTCCTCTGCTTGTGTCAAAACGGGATTCATGGAATTTTCCTCACTTTCCGTTATTCATTATGTATCGCCGGCTTCCGCCGGTTTTTTCCGCACCGATGCCGGCACGGAGAAAAGACCTCATCAGCCGTGCACCACGGTGCCGATCGGTTCGCCGCAGACCGCACGCACAATGTTCTGGGGATCGTTGAGGTTGAACACCAGAATCGGGATATTGTTGTCCATACACAGCGTCGCCGCGGTGGAATCCATCACTTTCAGATCGCGGTTGAGCACGTCGAGATAGCTAAGCTCGTCATATTTCACCGCATCCGGGTATTTCTTCGGATCCTTGTCGTACACCCCGTCGACCATGCTGGCCTTGAAGATGATATCGGCCTCCATCTCCGCTGCACGCAGTGCCGCAGCGGTATCGGTGGAGAAAAACGGATTGCCGGTGCCGCAGCCGAAAATCACCACCCGACCCTTTTCCAGATGCCGGATCGCCCGGTTGCGGATATACGGCTCGGCAATCTGGTTCATGGCAATCGCGGTCTGCACGCGCACATCGCAGTCGAGCTGCTCGAGCGCATCCGCGAGCGCGAGCGCATTGATGGTGGTGGCCAGCATTCCCATATGATCAGCACGGGTGCGGTCCATATTGCCGCCTGAACGGCCGCGCCAGAAATTCCCGCCGCCAACCACGACGCCGATCTGTACGCCAGCATCAGCGCATTCCTTCACTGCGGCGCACACCTTGAGCACCGTATCGAAATCCAGACCGGTCTTCGCTTCGCCGGCCATCGCCTCTCCGCTGAGCTTGAGCAATATCCTTTTATAGGTGGGCTTCATATCTGCCAGTCCTTTCCCGGAAAACCCGCCAGCCTGCATCCCGGCGGATGCCTCACCGAAACGGTTTTCCACATATATCCGGGTTATATTTTACTATATCCTTACCGTTCCCGCAACCCTTAAACCAAAGAAAGTCGCGAATTTATCCGCAGGTGCACTGCTGGCGGACTATACATAGCCGCGGGACAAACCGCATAAACTAGTGGCACGCACATAGTATTGACCGCCCGTCGAGCATTCAGGCAGAAAATTCCAATAAAGAAGGGATGGCAGCGATTTGGAATGGCAGTTAGGCGACGGTGCCCGCAGGGTGCTGCGTCTTTGGATATCCCTTGCGGGCATCATCGGCTGCCTGCTGACCGGCGGGATTGCGGGGCTGTTTACCCCCTGGCTGCTGATCCCCGCCGGCATCTGGGCCGGGGCAGCGGTATTCCTGGCGCTGTGGTATCCCGGACGCTATGTAAGTGCCTTCCGCGGCTGCATGGACCAGCATGCCGTACGGGCGCATACCGGTGTTTTCTGGCGGCGTGAGTGGTACATCCCGCTGTCTGCGCTGCGCACCTTCGAAAGCTGGGAAACGCCGCTGCAGCGCCGTCTGGGCTGCCGGACCCTGATCCTGCACTTTGCCGGCGGCGCCATCGTCCTGCCGCTGCTGTCCGCGCAGGACAGCGAACGGCTTGTGGAAAAGCTGAAGGCCGCCGAGGGCTGAACAGCCTGCATGATAAAAGAAAGAAGGGAATCCGTTTGGACACGCGGCCGCATCCGCTGTATATACTCTACGACGCCCGGCGCTGGATCCCGTTTCTGCTCATCCCGCTGCTGCGCGCCTTTTTCACCCCGCGCGACGCGGTGTCCATCCTGCTCGCCTCACTGCGGGACGTATCCTTTGCGCTGCTATTGGTTGGGGTGTCTGTCTGGCGCTGGCGCAGCACCCGCTATCATCTCAGCGGCAGCCTGACTGTGCGACAGGGTCCGCTGTTCGTCCGTTCCCACACCGTAGCACAGGACGGCGCAGTGAGCCTGGAAATCACCCGTTCCCCGCTCATGCGTCTGACCAATGCCCGTCGGGTGCGGGTGAGCACCGCCGGCGTGCGCCGCCGGGCGGATGTGACCCTGTTTCTGGCCCGGCAGCAGCTCGATGCCCTGCTGCCCATGCACAGCATCTCCGATTTCGACGGCCGGGTAAGGCTGTGGCCGCTTCTGGTGATGGCGGCCTCCAGCTCCAACGCCGCACTCGGCCTGCTGACTCTGGCGCCGGCGGTGCGGCAGGCCGGTGAAATCCTCGGCCGGGAATTCGCCGACAGCGTTTATAATTTCGTCGGCCGCTTTCTCGCGCTCGGCCTGCCGCCGCTGCTCGAAGGCGCGGCCAACCTGCTGATCCTCAGCTGGGGATTCTCGGTGCTGCGCAGCCTGCTGCGCTACGGCGGATTCCATGCCCGTCGGGAGGGCGGCCGCCTGCACATGACCTTCGGGGTGATTTTCCGCACCGATACCCTCATCGATTCCCGGCGCGTCACCGCGCTCGAGCTGCGGCAGACCCTTTTCATGAAGCTGTTCGGTCTGCATACGGCAGCCATTACCGCAGCCGGCTACGGACGCGAAAAGGGAGTTCGTCCGGTAATTGTACCGGCGGCAGGACGAAAAGAGCTGTGCGGGCTGCTCGATCGGCTGCTGCCGGATTTTCCGCTGCACAGCAGCTGCCTGCGGCCGCGGCGCACCGCACTGATGAGCTATGCGGCGCCCCCGCTTCTTGTCTGCGCCGCCTCACTCGTCCCCCTGTGGCTGGGCGGCGTCGGCCGCTCCATTGCCGCCATCGGCTTCGCCGTGGGTCTGTGGTGGCTGATCATCCGGCTGATCGGCTTCGCACAGGCCGGCTTCGGCGTCGGCCGAGAGGCGGTGGTCATCCGTTATCCGCGCGGGCTCGCGCTGTATGAGGTACATGTCCCGCTGGAGGTCACCGACTGCCTGATCGTCACCCAAAATCCCTTTCAGCGGCGCACCGGCACCTGCACGCTGGAGGTGCGCTGTTTCGGAGAAAAGCGCCGGCGTCATCGCGTACGCGCGCTGCCCTACCTGCCGCTGCTCGCCCTGATCCGTCGCTTCCGGTCGCATCGGGGCGCCCTGTAATCCGGCAGACATACAAAAACCGGCGCCTGCGGGACCAAAATCCTCCCGAGGCGCCGGTTTTTCTGTTTTGGTTTCTGTTCAAACGATTCTCCTGCCGTTTTACGCCACGCTTATGCTGTCAATCACCACATCCGCAATATGTCTGGGCGAAACTGTACAATCCGCCAGCTTATTGAGCAGCGCAACCACTTCTTCACGCTTCGACGAAATATCCTCCACGGCTCCCGTAACCCCAGATTCCCCGAGCTCCACCAGAATGCCGTAAACGGTTTGGTCCCCAATGTCCGGAATAGCGCGGACCGATTCGAGAAGATAATACCGCATCAGCACATCCTCCGTATGTTCTGCCTTGACCTGCCGTAAAAGTTCCTTCTTCATGCTCCTGTCTGCACCCTTTCTGCTTGTCCGGTTTTGCCGCATATCTCCCCGTAAAAACGGCACCGCCGCTAAGTATGCCACAGTCTCTTTACGAAAATGGTCTGATCCTGGATGGGAAATATTTACCATTTAATTCTAAATATGGAATTATTTGTCGTTTTCGTGCAGCTTTTCCGTGAATACCGGTCATTTTGCGGCAGAAATTCCACAAGATACAGTGGAAGATCCTATCCTATTCTGCCGTATATTGTTGTTGTGGCTGCCCGAATGCTGTCCGTTTTCCCGGAAAAGCAGGATAATTTCCCGCATCCGCTTGCCGTCAGGGATACGGTGTGATACCATGTCGATGAAAAAATATTTTTTCCATGCAATAAACCGCCTTCCCCTAGCATTATTCAGGTGATGGGGTGAGACGGAAAATGACGGGAGAAAACACCATGCTGTCGATCGATCGGATAAGCATCAAACAGGAAAACAGCCCGGCAGCCTCTTGGTATGAGCAGGAAATCGCCGCTATGGCGCAGGGCGATATGCAGGCACTCTGCCGCCTGTATGAGCGCACGCGCACGGCAGTTTACGGTTTTGCGCTGTCCATATTGAAAAACCCAGCAGATGCGGAGGATGTGCTGCAGGACACGTACATCCGGCTGTTTCATGCCGCCGGCCGGTATGTTCCGCAGGGCAAGCCGATGGCATTTATCTTCACGATCACCCGCAATCTGGCCCGCATGCGGCTGCGGCAGACGCATCACACCGTCGAGATCACCGATGAAGAGTGGGAGCGCTTCGGCCAGGACCGTCCCGCTTTTACATCGGAGGACCGGCTGATTCTGCGTACAGCAAT
Organism: uncultured Oscillospiraceae bacterium; assembly: GCA_905198295.1. Lineage (GTDB taxonomy): Bacteria > Bacillota > Clostridia > Oscillospirales > Acutalibacteraceae > UMGS1591. The sequence continues at coordinate 29,124 of CAJKBW010000033.1, forward strand.
GGAGGCACTCAGCGATGAGGAACGGCAGATTGTCGCCCTGCACGCGCTGTCCGGCTTCCGTCATCGGGAAATTGCCGAAGTGCTGGAGCTGCCGCTGGCCACCGTCCTGTCCAAATATCACCGTGCACTTAAAAAGCTGCGCAGCCGTCTCGCCCCCTCCGAATAACCGTGAAAGGACCGATTTGCTGTATGAAACAAGACGATATGGAAAAACGTTTTCAGACCGCTGTGGAACACGCGGCACCCGATGTTCTGGATCAGGTGATGGACGGCTGCACGCAGCTGCCGGATACCGCAGCGATCATCCCGCTGCCCCGGCGCAGACGCCGGCTGCCGCTGGCGATTCTGAGCACCGCCGCGGCGGTGCTGCTGGTGGCCGGATCGGTTTTCGGCTTCAGCCACTATACGGCGTATAACCGGGTGGATTCGGTTATCGGGCTGGACGTCAACCCCAGCGTGGAGCTGCGGATCAACAGCCGGGAAAAGGTACTGGAAGCCCGCGCGCTCAATTCCGATGCACAGGGAATCCTCGACGGCATGGAGCTGAGCGGCACCGATCTGGATGTTGCTGTCAACGCGCTGATCGGCTCCATGCTCAAAAATGGCTATATCAGCGAACTCGCCAACTCGGTGCTGATTTCGGTGGAAAACGGCGATGATGAAAAAGGAGCCGCGCTGCGCGCCCGGCTGGCCGACGACATCAGCCGTATTCTGGGCTCCAGTGCGGTCGACGGCGCAATCCTCAGTCAGACCCTCACTGAGGACAACAACCTGCAGGCGCTCGCGGAGCAGTACGGCATTTCCGTCGGCAAAGCCTCCCTGATTCAGGAGATCCTCAAAAGCAGCCCGCGCATGCAGTTCTCCTCCCTGGCCGGACTTACCATCAATGAACTGAATCTGCTGGCTTCTTCCCACGGTTCCAGCCTGGACACGGTGACGGCCGAAGGCACTGCCTCCAGCGGTGCCTATATCGGCACCGCCCGGGCGAAAGAAATTGCGCTGGGCCACGCCGGCGCGCCGGAATCCGAGGTGCGCGGTCTGGAAATCGAATTCGACTGCGACGACGGCCGCATGGTTTATGAGGTAGAATTCGATTGGAGCGGCGCTGAATACGATTACGACATCGACGCGCTCGACGGCACCCTCCTGAAGTCTCATAAGGAACTGATCAGCCCGGTCGGCGGCAGCGGGGACATCGGCGAAGAGCGCGCGCAGGAAATCGCGCTTGAGCAGGTGGACGCCGCGCAGGCACAGGAGGTATGGACAAAGCGGGATATCGACGACGGCCGTATTGTGTATGAGGTAAGCATCCGTCTGACCGACGGCTTCTGTGAGGTGGACGTGGCCGCAGACGGCACCGTACTGGAGATAACCCTCAGGCAGAACACCGGCGTCTCTTCGGAAGGCAGCCGCTATATCGGCCGAGACGCCGCAAAAGCGCGGGCGCTCGAGCGCGCAGGCGTCAGCGAAGCGCAGGCCAGCGCATGGAAGGTCAAATTTGATTTCGAGGACGGCGGAGCCGTGTACGAAGTGGAATTCTACGCGGACGGCACCAAATACGAAATGGATATCGACGCACTGACCGGCACGGTCACCGACTTTGACGCCGAACGCGAAGAGGCGCCGTCCGCCGATGGTGCACAGCTAACCGCGCAGCAGGTTCGTGACATCGCGCTTGCCCATGCCGGCACCACCGCCGGAGAGGTGTATGACCTGAAGACGGAACTCGATGAGGACGATGGGCGGCTGATCTATGAAGTGGAATTCAAGCAGGGCCGCCAGGAATACGAGTACAAAATCGATGCCGTTTCCGGCAACATCCTTCATCACGAAATAGAAATCGACGACTGACGCAAAAAGCCGCCCCCAATGCTACTGCATTGGGGGCGGCTTTTTGATGTTCCCACTCAGGCGTATTCCCGTTCCTCCACCGAGTGAGTGATATAGCTCTGCACCTGGTCCACAGGCATATCAAGCGCCACTGCCAGTTCTTCGTAAAGCAGCTCTTCGGCGCGCTTTCTGTACTGCATGTCGGTCTTGCCGGGCTTTTTGCCCT
>CAJKBW010000034.1 GCA_905198295.1 uncultured Oscillospiraceae bacterium
CTCTCAGCCGTCGGAAAGCTCTGCTTTCCGCTTACGGCGTGAGGTTATTATACCATGCCAACGGGTGGCGAGCAACACTTGCCGTATCAAACAGGAAGCGATATAATACAGTAAAAAGGAGAGGATTGGCATGCTGGCATACGGCTATGACTGGGAGGGCGAAACGCTCCATTCGCTGCGGGAGAACAGTCTTGTCTGTTCACGGACAGAACTGGATACACTAATTGCCTTTTTGCAGGATGTGCGTACGGCCGCGGAGGAAGATGCACAGGACAGTGAACACTGGCATCTGCGGGATTGGATGGAGAACTGGTCGCCGGAACAGCCGGATCTCATTCTGTTTTTAACGGAAAACAGACGGGAAAGCCTCCGAGAGGAAACAACAGCATGAACAATGATCCGCTACTGCACAACGCGCTGAAGGAATGCCAGACACTTTTCCGAAAGTTTGGCGAAGGCTGCGATACAGAGAAAAAACGGTGTTTTTACGGGCACTATCCGCTTTGCGCGATTATTATTCTTCTTAACGGCGATACCAGCGATCCTCCGTCCGGCTGCTGGTATCTGGAAAGGAATACGCTCACCCCTCTGTCCGCTGCCAGAGCGCGGCTGCCCTCAGGCGATTGTTCCGGCATGTATTATTCCCAGGCGGGTTTCACGATCCGCATCAGTCAAGACAGGCAAAAAGTTTTTATCGATATGGTGCTCGGGCCGCGTTATGGCCGCGGTTTTTCTTACGTGTGTTTGGGCAGCGCACTGACCGGCCAAAAAACCGAATGGGTATCCTGAAAAGCCGTATGCCGGAATAACCGGCATACGGCTTTTTCTTCACGCCTGCAGCGCATATTTGGCTTGGTATTCGCTAAGCAGGTTCTCAAATTCCGGCCGGCCGGAGTGTTTGACCTCCTGCAGATACCGATGCGTATCAAACACCGCCTTACGAATCTGGATCATCGCAACGGCGATATTCGAGCAATGATCGGAAATGCGCTCATAATTCGTCAGCAGATCCGACAATACAAATCCCAGCTCAATCGTGCACTCCCCGCTCTGCAGACGGGTGATATGCCGATCCTTGATCTGATCAATCAGGCCGTCTATGGTCTGCTCGAGTGCCTCCACCTTCCGCGCCAGCTTCCGGTCATCCTGCGTGAACGCCTGTGTGGTGATATCGATGATTTCGGTCAGCGCCGCCACCACTGTTTTCAGCTCATGCGCTGCCTGATCGGAAAAGTCCACCTTCTTATCGTGGATTTCCTTTGCCGTTTTAAGCAGGTTAACCGCATGATCGCTCAGCCGCTCCCAGTCACCGATCGAATGCAGCAGCTTGGAGACTTCCTTACTGTCGTCGTCCGACAGCTCTTTACTCGATATCTTTACCAAACAAGTACCGAGCTTATCCTCGTATTCATCTACCTGCTTCTCCACCTTCTGGAGCCGATCAGCAGATTTTGGATCGTACTGCTCCACCAAATGGAAAGCGGTCATCAGATTCTCCTTGGCAAGCAGTGCCATCTGGTTGGTGAGGTTCTTGCACTCCGCCACTGCGAACGCCGGCGAACGCAGAATGCGTTCATCCAGAAAGGAAAACGCCTCTTTCTCTTCCTTGTCCCGCACCAGCAGAGTGGCGAGTTTTTCCAGCTGTTTAGCAAACGGCAGCAGCAGCACCGTGGTTACCACATTGAAAATACTGTGCACCGCCGCGATGCTGACCGGGCTGATCGCCTGCTCCACAAAAGAAAAATGAAAAAGCAGATTCAGCAGATAAAACACGCACAGGCAGAATACCGTGCCGATGACATTGAAGCAGATATGTACCACTGCGACACGTTTGGCGTTTTTATTTACCCCGATGCTCGAAATGAGAGAGGTGACGCAGGTGCCGATATTCTGTCCCATGATGATCGGGATAGCCATGCCATAGGTCACGCCGCCGGTCATCGACAGTGCCTGCAGAATGCCCACCGACGCCGCCGAACTCTGGATCACCCCGGTGAATACCGCGCCGACCACCACGCCGAGAATCGGATTGGAAAAGGCCGTCAGGATGCTCTCAAATTCCGGCATGTCAGCCAACGGGCTAACCGCGTTTTTCATCAGTTCCATGCCGTACATCAGCACCGCAAAACCCACCAGAATCCCGCCGATATCCCGCCGACGCGTCTGCTTGGATGCCATGATCAGCACGATACCGACCAGCGCAATGAGCGGTGAGAAGGATTCCGGCTTGAGCAGCTCAATAAAGAAATTATCGCTTTCAATGCCGGCCAAGCTCAGAATCCATGCGGTCAGAGTGGTACCAATATTCGAGCCCATAATCACGCCTACTGTCTGCCCAAGCTGCATGATGCCCGAGTTGACCAGCCCCACCAGCATGACGGTCAGCGCCGACGAGGACTGGATCGCAATGGTGATGCCGGCACCGAGTGCCAAGCTTTTAAACGGGTTGGAAGTCATTCGCTTGAGCAGAACCTCCAGCTTTCCTCCCGCCATCTTTTCCAGACCGGAAGACATCACGTGCATCCCGTACAGGAAAAATGCCAATCCGCCAAACAGCGTGAAAAGGGAAAAAATATCCATTACAGCACCTCAAAGCAGTTTTCTACATTCTTTACTTTACCGCACTTTTCGTAAAAAAGGAAGGGGATTTATGTTAAATCTACGTTAAATCCGCAGCTTCGTGCATCTCTCCGGCGGCCATTGACAACGTTTCGGCGTTTTTAAACAAAATATTCGCCTTGATTTTCTGCAAAATGTCTATTCATCGGATAATTTTGAATTTTCTGAAAACAAATATTGACGAAATTATTGCATTTTGGCCGCTTTTCCCCTATACTAGACATGTTCATTTCCCGCATCGGGAGACAAGGGGCGGCATACGGGGATTATGCCGTTTTTTATGTTCCGCCGGGAAGCCGGATGTCGCTTTTATCCGGTAAATCAAAAGGAGGAGAACCATGGAAAAACTATTCAAGCTCAAGCAAAACGGCACCACAGTACGCACGGAAATTATTGCGGGCCTGACCACGTTCTTTACGATGGCCTACATTATTTTCGTCAACCAAACTTTTCTTGGAGAAGGTACTCCGGCTAACATGCCCAATGTTGCGGTGATGACCGCGACGTGTCTGGCAGCATGCATCGGCACCTGGCTGATCGGTTTTCTGACCAACTATCCCCTCGCTCAGGCGCCGGGAATGGGACTCAATGCTTTCTTCTGCTACACCATGTGTTTGAGTATGGGACTGTCTTGGAAAGCTTCTCTGGCGGCGGTGTTCCTGGCCGGCATCTTCTTCATTCTGCTGACCGTCACCGGTGCCCGTAAAGCGATTGTCGATGCGATCCCCTATTTCCTGAAAAAAGCGATTTCTGCCGGTATCGGTCTGTTCATTGCACTCATCGGCTTCAACAATGCCGGTCTGCTCGACAGCACCAAGGGTACCATCATCGCGATGGGCAATCTGAATGTCCCCACCACTCTGCTCGCGCTGTTCGGCCTGATCCTGACCATCGTTCTGGTGGTCTGCAAGGTTCCCGGCGCGCTGTTCATCTCGATTATCGGCACCTCGGCAGTCGGCTGTTTTGTTCAGTTTGTATTCAATGTTCCGATGGGCATTACCCTGCCGCAGTCCTGGGTTCCGGCGTTTGATTTCTCCACGTTCGGCGCCTGCTTCACCGGGTTCGGCGAGTTGTTCTCCACCCCGGTTCTTGCGCTGATCACCGCACTGATTTCGCTCGTGCTTGTCGACATGTTCGACACCATCGGCACCCTTGTCGGCGCTGCAGACAAGGCCGGCTATCTCGACGAAAACGGCAATCTGCCGAAAGTGGAGAAAGCCATGCTCGCGGATGCGATCGCGACCTCAGCTGGTGCTGTTCTGGGAACTTCTACCGTAACCACCTATGTGGAATCCACCGCCGGCATCTCTGCGGGCGGCCGTACCGGCCTCACCTCGCTGACCACCGGCCTTTGCTTCCTGCTCGCGCTGTTCCTTTCCCCTGTGCTGGGTTTCGTTCCCTCCGCAGCAACCGCGCCGATCCTGATTGTGGTTGGCGTGATGATGTGCGGTTCGCTCAAGGATATCGACTGGCATGACATGTCGCTGGCCATCCCATCCTTTATTACTGTCATCTGCATGCCGCTGTTTTACTCGATCTCCGATGGTCTGGCTTTTGGCTTCCTGTCCTATGTAATCGTCAAAATCGCTTCCGGCAAAATTAAGGAAATCCATCCCCTGATGTACGTGATTGTGGTGCTCTTTATTGCCAAATATGTTCTCAGCTTCATCTGATTTCCCGATCACAAGCAAAACCGGCCGCGGCTCTACACGAGCCGCGGCCGGTTCTTTTTCTCTTATCTGCCGGAGGCACCGGAGAAAGCTTACATATGCTCCTCGATGTACGAAACCACTTCGCCCACCGTGCGCATTTTCTCGATCTCCTCGTCCGGAATCTCCACGTCAAACTCATCTTCCAGCGACATCAGCATATCCACCACGTCCAGAGAATCCGCACCCAGATCGTCGGCAATGTTGGTTTCCGGCGTGATGCTGTCCTCCTCCACATCAAACTGGTTGCTGAGAATCATTTTGACCTTTTCGAGTACCATCCAGCTCATCCTTCCAAAAAATCTTTTGTTCCTCGTCCGCGGGGATTGATGCACCGCATATTCTTGTGGTATAGTAATAAACGGCCCCTGTGCGAAGAACCCAAGCGGTAAATACCGGGTACACCAAAATAGTATGCGGATTTACAGCTTTTGTCAATCACCTTTTGAAAAAAATTTTCTTTTCCCCGTCTTTCGCTTCATTTTTGCCGGCAAGGAGGCTTTTTTATGTCATCAAACACACCGTTCTGCGTGATCGGGCACCCGCTCGGCCACAGCATGTCCCCTTTTATCCACGACCGCCTGTTCGCGTTATCCGGCCGAACGGCCTCCTATGGGGCGCAGGACATCCCACCTGAGACACTCTCCGACGAGTTGCCCCGACTGCTGGAGCACGCCGCCGGCGTCAACGTCACCATCCCGCACAAGCAAGCGGTTATCCCGCTGCTCGACGGGCTTTACGGCCGGGCGGAGCTATACCGCTCGGTCAACACCATCGCCGTTACACCGGAGGGGCGCTTCGGCTACAACACCGACGCCGACGGCTTTCTGCACGCACTCGGAGGCAGCGGGATCCCGCTCGCCGGACGGGTCGCACTGCTCGGCTGCGGCGGCGTGGGCCGCACTTTCGCCTGCGAGGCCGCCCTTGCTGGCTGCGAAATCGTCAACGCAGTACGAGATGCTGATCTCGCCGCGGGCGAAGCGCTGCTTGAATACGTACGTGCGCTCAAGCCCGGCGCAGCCTGTACCCTGACCACGCTGAACCGGCTGGAGGGACCGTTCGACCTGCTGATCAATGCGACCCCGGTCGGTATGTATCCCCATGCGGATGCTTCTCCAGTGACTGCCGGGCTTCTGCATGACGTCAAAGCGGTTTTTGATGCAGTATACAATCCGGGCAGAACCCGGCTGCTGACCGAGGCCGAAGCCGCCGGCTGCCGGGCTGTAGGCGGTATGGCGATGCTGGTATGGCAGGCTGCCGCGGCCCACACCATCTGGTACGGCGCGGAATTTTCCGACGCCGCTATCGCACAGCTGATCACGGACGCGGACACGGAGATGCAGCGCCGGTACGGCGGCTGACGATTCGGCAGGAAAGGACAAACAGATATGCGCAACATCATCCTCTGCGGTTTCATGGGCTGCGGCAAAAGCACGGTAGGCCGGGTGCTGGCGCAGATGACCGGACGGACGCTCGTCGACACCGACACTTACATCGAGGCGCAGGCCGGCATGACGGTCAGCGCTATCTTCGCACGTTTTGGCGAAGCGGATTTCCGACGGCGGGAGCGTGAGGCCTGCGCGGCGCTGGCCGGTGAATCGGATCTGGTGATCGCAGCAGGAGGCGGCGCACTGACCTTTTCAGAAAACGTCCGCGCGCTTTCCGCCACCGGCGATATTGTGCTGCTGGAGGTATCCGCCGAAACGGTACTCAAGCGGCTGGAGGGTGACACCACCCGCCCACTGCTGCAGCGAGCGGACAAGGAGACGGCCGTGCGGGAGCTGATGGCCGCGCGCGCGCCGCTTTATCGGCAAGCGGCCGCCTTTACCATAAGCGGTGAGGCGGCGCCTGAAACGACAGCAAAAGCCATTCTGGCAGCGCTCGGACAGGACTGATCCCCGGCAGGCACGGCCGCAAGACCGTCTTCTAATTTCTCTGCGGACGGCAGCCGGATACGCCGACAGCCGGTGATAATGCACCAGATAAAATAAAAAGCAGGGTCCGCTCCCGGCAGAGAAGGTTCTCTCGTCCGGCCGAAATTTATCCGCTTTCGTTCATCTCAGCGACCGGTTTGGTATGTTTTTTTCAAAAAACCGGCATTTGGTTATTGACAAACGCCGCAGCCGGTCGTATCATAAAACACAGATGTTTTCCAAAGTCCTGCGGAGGTATCCTATGAACAACCCGTCGGTACACAATCGATTTAACCGCTTTACCGGCTTCAGCTATTTTTACGGCTGGGGCTATTTTTGCTGTGCCGACAAGTTTCATATGGCTTCATGAGCGCTCCGCACAAAAGCGGCAGAAAACAGGGATGATTTTTTAAGGCGGTGCTCATGAAAGTGAGCCCCGCCTTTTTTATTCACCGCAGGGGCTCTGCCCGTCAGAAAGGAAAAAGTTATGATTATCGTACTCAAACCCGGCGTCACCCAAAAACAGGTGGAGGATTTCTCCCGCCAGCTGGAATCCCAGAACGGCGTCAAGGTCAATGCCTGGTACGGCGAGCATTCCACCGTGCTCGGCCTGCTCGGCGACACCGCCGCAGTGGACATCGAGTATATCGGTGCACAGGACATCGTGCAGAGCGTCAAGCGGGTACAGGAGCCGTACAAAAAGGCCAACCGCAAATTTCATCCCGACGACACGGTGATCGATCTCGGACACGGCTCGGCCATCGGCGGCGGCAAGCTCGGCATCATCGCCGGCCCCTGCTCGGTTGAATCGGAAGAACAGATCCTTTCCGTGGCCTCCGACGTCAAGGCGTCCGGCGCCGCTTTCCTGCGCGGCGGCGCGTTCAAGCCGCGCACCTCGCCCTATGCGTTCCAGGGGCTGCGCGCCGAGGGCCTCGAGCTGCTGCGGCATGCCCGCAAGCACACCGGCCTGCCGATCGTCACCGAAATCATGTCGGCCAGCCACATGGTGCTGTTCGAGGACGTGGACATTATCCAGGTTGGCGCCCGCAACATGCAGAATTTTGAGCTGCTCAAAGCCTTGGGCAAGTGCGACAAGCCGATCCTGCTCAAGCGCGGCCTCGCCAACACCATTGAAGAGCTGCTGATGAGCGCCGAATACATCATGGCCGCCGGCAACGAACGGGTCATCCTCTGCGAACGCGGCATCCGCACCTTTGAAACCATGACCCGCAACACACTGGATATTTCGGCGGTGCCGCTGCTCAAATCACTGTCCCATCTGCCGGTGGTGGTCGATCCTTCCCATGCGGCCGGAATCAGCCGTCTGGTAGAACCGCTGGCGCTCGCGGCCGTTGCCGCCGGCGCCGACGGCCTGATCATCGAAGTGCACAACGACCCGCCGCACGCCCTCTCGGACGGTGCGCAGTCGCTCACGCCGGAACAGTTCACCGACCTGACCCGCCGCATTGAAGAGGTCGCGCCGCTGTTCGGCAAAACGATCGCGCACCGCGACGACTAATCCGCCAGCCACACACTACTGTATAAGGAGGGGCCGTCTATGTTTCCGGTTTCCCACATCACCATCGCCGGTCTCGGGCTCATCGGCGGCTCGCTCGCCTATGCGCTGCGGGAAAACACCGACTGCATCGTATCCGGCATCGACAGCGATCCGCACACCCTGATGGACGCGCTGGAGCGCGGCGCGGTGCACCGTGCGGGCGGTGCGGACATGCTGGAGGACGCCGAACTGCTGATCCTCGCGCTTTCCCCCGAAACCGCCGATGCTTTTCTGCGCGAACACATCGGCCGGCTGCCGGCCGGCTGCATCGTCACCGATGTATGCGGCGTCAAGCAGGTGGTGGTCGAGCGGCTTGAGCCCCTGTGCCAGGCACACGGCCTGCGCTTCATCGGCGGACATCCGATGGCCGGCAAGGAGAAAAGCGGGTTTTCCCAGGCGGATGGCGCGCTGTTCCGCGGCGCGAGCTACATCCTTACCCCCACGGCCGGCACCGACGACGAGGCGCTTGCCTGTCTGCGGGCGCTGGCAGAGGCCGTCGGGTGCGCCCGGCTGACCATCACCGCCCCAGACGAGCACGACCGCATGATTGCCTTCACCAGCCAGCTGCCCCATGTGCTGGCTGGTGCCTACGTCCAGTCCCCGCGCTGTCCCGGGCACATCGGCTTCTCGGCCGGCAGCTACCGCGACGTATCCCGGGTGGCGACAGTGGACGAAAACCTCTGGACCGAGCTGTTCATGCTCAACCGCAGTCATCTCGGCGAGGAAATCGACACTCTCATCGCCCATCTCGCCGCCTATCGTGACGCGCTGGCCGCCGGTGATGCCGAACGGCTGCATACAATACTGAAAACCGGACGGGAATGCAAGCAGGCCGATCTGCTCCGCGAGCAGGAGGCCGGCCTGTCTTCCCAGCCATCCCCCCAGGAAGGAGACGACAGCAAATGACCATTCTCGACGTACATACCTCCCGCCCTTACCAGATTCACATCGGACGCGGGCTGCTCGGCCAAACCGGCGCGCTGTGCCGGGAAGTAAGCAGCGCCGCCCGCGCCCTGGTGGTGACCGATTCCAACGTCCGGCCGCTGTACGCGGACACGGTGGTGCGCTCGCTCGAAGAGGCGGGATTTGCAGCGGACGTATTTGTTTTTCCAGCCGGCGAAGAGCACAAACGGCTGGAGGTGATCGCGCAGATTTACACACGGCTGGCAGCCGGCGGCTTTACCCGCGGCGACCTGCTGGTGGCGCTGGGCGGTGGCGTGGTGGGCGATATGACCGGCTTTGCGGCCGCGACCTGGCTGCGCGGGATGGCTTTCGTCCAGATCCCCACCACCCTGCTCGCGCAGGTGGATTCCTCGGTCGGCGGCAAGACCGGTGTGGACATTCCCGAAGGCAAAAACCTGGTCGGCGCCTTCTGGCAGCCGATCCGGGTGATCGCCGATCCGGATACCCTGCGCTCCCTGCCGCCCGAAACCTTCGCCGATGGTATGGCCGAGGTCATCAAGGCGGCCTGCATCAAGGACGCCGAACTGTTTGGTCAGCTTGCGGACGGCAGCGCGGTGCTGCCGGAAAATCTCGAGGACACCATCACCCGCTGCATCAATATCAAGCGGCTGGTGGTCGAGCACGACGAAATCGAGGCGGGTGAGCGCAAGCTGTTGAATTTCGGGCACACGATGGGACATGCGCTCGAAAAGTTTTACGATTACAGCGCACTGACTCACGGGCGCGCGGTGGCGCTGGGCATGGTGATCGTAAGCGAGGCATCCGAGCGGCAGGGACTGACCGAAAAGGGCGTCACCCGTCGCATTGCCGACGTATTGGAGCGCTATCATTTGCCGATTGCGGACACCGCAACGCTCGACGATTATCTGCCCGGTGTGGCCAACGATAAAAAACGTGCCGGGTCGGCGATCGACCTCGTACTGCTGCATGACATCGGCGACAGCTTTCTCTATCGTCTGCCTCTGAGTCTGCTGGGCGGGTTTCTGCGCGGCGAGGAAATCTGACTGCGAAAGGAGCAGCCATCATGGCATTTGCCGTTGTTCAGCCCGGTACCGTTTCCGGCCGGATCACACCGCCGCCCTCGAAATCGGCCGCGCACCGCGCGCTGATCTGTGCGGCGCTCGCGGGCGGCAGCACGGTGGACGGGGTGCTGCCGTCAGCGGATATGCAGGCCACCCTGCGCGCCGTACAGGCGCTCGGCACGCCGGCAGAAATCACCGGCACACAAGTGCGATTTAGCACCCGGTGCCCGCATCCCTCACCTGAACCGGCGACGGTAGACTGCGGCGAGAGCGGTTCGACGCTGCGTTTTTTTATTCCGCTGTTTGCCGCGCTGGGCATTGATGCGATATTTACCGGCAGCGGACGGCTGCCGCAGCGGCCTCTCGGCGTTTACGCCGACTGCCTGCCCCAGCATGGGGTAACCCTCACCCCGCCCACAAACGGGAACAGCCTGCCGCTGCGGGTGTCCGGGCGGCTGTGCGGCGGCGATTATGCGCTGCCGGGCAACATATCCAGCCAGTTTATCACCGGGCTGCTGTTCGCGCTGCCACTGTGTCGGGAGGACAGCGTCATCCGCCTGACTACCCCGCTTGAATCGGCAGGATACGTGGACATGACCCTTGCCGCACTGCGTCATGCCGGCATCACCATCGAAACCATTACGGACGGCTGGCGCATACCGGGCGGACAGGCGTACCGGCCAGCCGATTACACGGTAGAAGCCGACTGGTCGCAGGCGGCCTTCTTGCTGGCGGCCGGCGCACTCGCTGGCGATGTACAGCTATGCGGTCTGTCATTGCCGAGCGCGCAGGGGGACAGCGCAGCGCTTGATCTGTTCCGGCGGTTCGGGGCGGACATTACGGTAGATACCTACGGTATCCGCTGCCGCAGGGCGCCGCTATACGGCATCGACATCGATGCGGCACAGATTCCCGATCTTGTGCCGATTCTGGCCATAACGGCTGCCTTCGCCAAAGGAACTACCCGTATTTTCCACGCCGAACGGCTGCGGATCAAAGAGAGCGACCGGCTTGCGGCGGTGGCGGATGGCCTCAAGCGGCTTGGCGCACAGGTGGCGGAAACCGCCGACGGCCTGCGCATCGACGGCGGTAGATTGCTCAACGGCGGTGAGGTGGACGGCTGCAACGATCACCGGATCGTGATGAGCATGGCGGTTGCCGCGCTGCGCTGCACCGGCCCCGTGACCATCCAAGATGCGCAGAGTGTAGCCAAAAGCTGGCCGGACTTTTTCACCGATTTTACTCACTTAGGAGGGAACGCCCATGTCTTCGACCATCGGTAAGCAGCTGGAGCTGGCAGTATTTGGCGAAAGCCACGGTGCTGCAATCGGCTGCGTGATCAACGGATTGCCGGCCGGGGAGCCGCTCGACGAGGAGCAGATCCTCGCCCAGATGGCCCGCCGTGCACCCGGCACCGATAAAACAGCCACCACCCGCAGGGAAAGCGACACGCCGGAAATTGTGTCCGGCATTCTCGACGGGCGCACCACAGGCGCACCGCTGGCTATGATCATCCGCAACGGCAACCAGCGTTCCGGCGACTATGCAAATCTTGCGCGGCTGCCGCGTCCGGGGCATGCCGACTACACCGGCTATGTGCGCTACAATGGATTCAACGACATCCGCGGCGGCGGCCATTTCAGCGGACGGCTGACCGCGCCGCTTACCTTCGCAGGTGCGGTATGCCGTCAGGTTCTGCTGCGCCGCGGGGTGACGGTAGGCGGGCACATCCTGCGCATCGCGGATGTGGAGGACGACCGGCTGGATCCGGTAAACGTATCGGCCGAAACACTCGAAGCACTGGGGGCGCACCGTTTCGCGCTGCTCAACCGCGAAAGGGAGGCGGCGATGCGCGACGCGGTCGAGCAGGCACGATTGCAGGCGGACAGCGTCGGCGGAATTATCGAGGCCGCGGCGGTCGGTCTGCCCGCGGGAATCGGCTCCCCGATGTTCGACGGAGTGGAAAACCGGCTGGCGGCGATGCTGTTCGGGGTACCCGCGGTCAAAGGGGTCGAATTTGGCGACGGATTCGGCATCACGGCGCTGCGCGGCAGCGAGGCGAACGATCCCTACACCTATGCGCCGGACGGCAGAATCATCACCACCAGCAACCACAACGGCGGCATTCTCGGCGGCATCACCAACGGCATGCCGCTGATCGTGCGCGCGGCCATCAAGCCCACCTCCTCCATCGGTCGTCCGCAGAACACGGTCGACCTTGACAACCACACCGACGCACCGCTGGTCGTCAAGGGACGGCACGATCCCTGCATCGTGCTGCGGGCGCTGCCGGTAATTGAATCGGTGCTGGCGTTCGGCCTGCTGGATCTCATGCTCGGGGAAAAGGGGTAAACGCCATGGAATTAGCCGAAATCCGCCAGGAAATTGACCGCATTGACGACGAGATGCTGCAGCTGTTCTGCCGGCGCATGGATTGTGCGGGACAGGTGGCTGCCTACAAGGCGGCGCACGGGATGCCGGTGCTCAATCCCGCACGCGAGCAGCAGGTACTCGACGGGGTGCGGCAGGACGCCGGCGCCTACGGTGATGCGGCGGCAGTGGTATTTTCCACCGTGATGGACGTGTCCCGTGCCCTTCAGCACCGCCGGCTTGCTGCGGGCGGCGCATTGCGCGAGGCACTCGGCGGCGCGCAGCACATGCTTTTTGAAGCAGGGCAGCATCCGCGCATCGTATGTGCCGGATGCCCGGGTGCCTATGCCGACGAGGCTGCGGGACTGCTGTTTCCTGATGCGCACACACCGCAGGGGCACCTCGCTTTCGTAGAATCCTTCGCGGATGTCGTAGCTGCGGTGCGGGAAGGCCGGGCCGACTACGGTATCCTGCCGATTGAGAATTCCTCCACCGGATCGGTGCACGAAGTCTACGATCTGGTGATGGCCAACCGCTGCACCATCGCAGCGGCGGCAGAACTGCCGGTACGGCATTGTCTGGCAGCGCTGCCGGGTGCTGATCTCCGGACCCTGCGTGCGGTGTATTCTCACCCGCAAGGTCTGTCCCAGTGTGCGGAATACATCGCTGCGCACGGTTGGCAGCCCTGTGCGTGCAGCAACACGGCGGTCGCGGCCGAGATGGTTTCCCGCAGCGGCGACACCGGCATTGCGGCGATTGCTTCCCGGCGGGCCGCGGCGCTGTACGGCCTTACCGTGCTCGAGGACGGCGTACAGACCGCCGCCAACAACCGCACCCGCTTCATCGCGATCTCTTCCCGGCTGGTTATTCCGCAGGACGCCGACAAGATCAGCCTGCTCTTTTCGCTGCCGCATGTGACCGGCTCACTGTACCGCACACTGGCGCGCTTTGCGATCGAAGGGCTCAATCTGACCAAAATGGAGAGCCGTCCGTTGCGCACCGGGGAGTTCGAGTATGCGTTTTATCTCGATTTCGAGGGTTCCCTCGCGCAACCGGCCACGCTTGACTTACTATGCGCATTATCCGAGGAGCTGCCGCTGTTTTCGTTTCTGGGCAGCTATCGGGAGATATCGGCATAAACAATGGGATTCTGCCCCGCTGCCTGCTGCCTTTTTAAAAAGGTGGACGGGACATTACCCCAAAAAACCGGCCCCCACATCGTGGGGGCCGGTTTTTACTCTTCCTTTGGGGTAAGCACGCCTAAACGGTAAGCGCTGAGCAGCTGCTCAAGGTCAAGGATCGTCTGCCGCAGAGAAACACCGATATCGGTATCCTCCACACGGCGGCGGTCGGTGGTGCGCTCAAATACACTGGAGGTACTGAGGATATCCTTATTCTCCTTGATCGCGGCTTCGATGCCGTCAAAGCGTTCATGGGAAACCAGTGTCATGCCGCGTGAGGAATAGATCAGCGTATAGCCCGCTATGCCGGTGGTATCGTGATATGCCTTGCAGAACCCGCCGTCGATCACCAGCAGCCGGCCTCCCGCCTTGATCGGAGATTCTCCCTGACGCGTGCGCACCGGCACATGGCCGTTGATGATGTGGGATTCCTCCGGATCTAGGCCGAATTCCTCCAGAATCCGGCGGCAGTTTTCCTCTTTGGCAATATGCCGGTAATACGCATTCTTCCGCTCCGCCCAGGTATCCCGGTCGGAGACGAAATACCGCTCGAAAGTGGTGATTTTCTCCCGTCCAAACAGCGGGCTGTTCCGCCCGCACCAGAGATACCACATAAAATCCACACAGTTCCGGTGGGCTTCATCATCACGGGTGGAATAATACGCCTTACGGGCCACGGCATCCGCATAGTCCATGAGCGCGCGCCCACTGTACGTCTGCTCCCCGAATTCCAGCGCGGTAAAAGTACCATCCTCCTCCATCGGAATGCAGCCGTGAAACAGCAGGTTGCCGTTAAACCGCTTATACATGCTGCCGTGGCTGTACAGGAACGCCGCATGACGCTGCAGCCGCTCGCTTTTGCGGAACGCCTCACGCAGCGACTGCACCAGCTTTTCCTCCGCCACCGTCAGCGCATACGGGTCGGCCGGGTCGATGGTCGGGAAATGGCAGTCATTGAGCGGATATTCCCGCCCGTCAATCAACACTGCTCTCTTCTGGTAATCGATCCGCCCGAGCAGCCGCCGATCCTCCATCCCGTATTCCGGGTGCCGCGCGAGCAGCCGGCCCTCCAGCTTAAATTGCAGGATCGCCACCGCTTTATGCACCTTCGAGAGAGTATCCATACTGCTTTTCAGGTAATCCTTATCGTCGGGATTGCGCGGCATGAACCAGGTGCAGTCGCGGTAGGTCTCCTGCGCAAACGCGATCATATCCCGCAGGCTGATGCCATAGCCGTTTTCCACGATATCGAGGGTATTATACTGCAGCGCGAGGTTGAGTACGCTCATCATGCACGCCTCATTCCCCGACGCCGCGCCCATCCACAGGATATCGTGGTTGCCCCACTGGATATCCACGCAGTGATGCGCCATGAGCATATCCATGATATAGTCCGCACGCGGGCCTCGGTCGTATATATCGCCCACGATATGCAGGCAGTCCACCGCCAGCCGCTTGATCACCGAGCACAGCGCGACGATAAATTCATCCGCCCGCTGCACCTCGATGATGGTGGAGATAATCCGCTGGTAGTACGATCGCTTATCTGCCTCCTCGCAGCTCTGGTGCAGCAACTCATCGATGATGTATTCAAACGCCGGCGGCAACGCCTTGCGCACCTTCGACCGGGTGTACTTCGAGGACACCACTTTACAGATCTCCACAAGGCGGTACAGCGTCACGTTATACCAGTCGGCAAGATTGCCCTGCCGCTCCTTAATTTCAGCGATCTTTTCCTCCGGATAGTAAATCAGCGCCGCAAACCACGCCCGGTCCTTTTCCGGCATGGTGTGCCCGAAGACATCGTCGATTTTTTCCCGGATGACCCCCGAGCAGTTATTGACGATATGCCGGAAAGCCTCATCCTCCCCGTGCAGGTCGCTCATGAAATGCTCGGTTCCCTTAGGCAGGTGCAGAATCGCGTTGAGATTGATGATCTCGGTGCATACCGACTGGATGGTGGGATACTGTCGGGACAGCAGAGAAAGCACCTTCCGGTTTTCGTGCAGCTCACGCGGCGTTTCGTTCATCGGGGTTCCTCCTTTTGCCGGAATCAGGCGAAATACGCTTTGAGTGCCTGCGCCTTATCGGTTTTCTCCCAGCTGACGCCGAGATCCTCACGGCCGATATGACCATAAGCGGCAAGCCGGCGATACTGCGGCCGGCGAAGACCGAGCTGGTCGATGATGGCGGCCGGACGGAAATCGAACACCTTGCCCACCGCTTCCGCGAGCTGATCGTCCGGCACAACACCGGTACCGGCGGTATCCACCAGGATGGACACCGGATGCGCCACGCCGATCGCATAGGCAAGCTGCACCTCGCAGCGGCTGGCCAAGCCTGCCGCCACCACATTTTTCGCTGCGTAGCGCGCCATATAGGTTGCGGAACGATCCACCTTGGTCGGATCCTTGCCCGAGAAGCAGCCGCCGCCGTGACGCGCATAACCGCCATAGGTATCCACAATGATCTTCCGGCCGGTCAGACCGCTGTCCCCCGCCGGTCCGCCGACCACAAAGCGGCCGGTGGGATTGACGTAAATCTTGGTTGCCTCATCCAGCAGACTGGACGGAACAACCGGACGAATCACCTGTTCGATGATATCCCGGCGTATGGTTTCCAGCGATACGTCCGCACCATGCTGAGTGGACACCACCACCGCCTCCACCCGCACCGGCGTGAGGCCGTCATACTCCACCGTCACCTGCGTTTTGCCGTCGGGACGCAGATAGCTGAGCGTGCCGTCCTTACGCACTGCGGTGAGCCGCAGTGCGAGTTTATGCGCGAGCGATATCGGCAGCGGCATCAATTCCGGCGTTTCATCGCACGCAAAACCGAACATCAGGCCCTGATCACCCGCGCCGATCCGGTCATAGGCATCGCCCTGACCTCCGCGGACTTCGAGCGCCTCGTTGACCCCCATCGCAATATCCGGCGATTGATTATCGATGGCGGTCAGCACCGCACAGGTATTGCCGTCAAATTGCTGTCCCTCGCCCTCGTAGCCGATGGATTTGATTACCCCACGGGCAATCTGCGGGATATCCACATAGCAGCTGGTGGAGATTTCTCCCATCACCAACACCATGCCGGTGGTTGCAATGGTTTCGCAGGCTACATGTGCATCCGGGTCCTGCGCGAGGATTTCGTCAAGAACCGCGTCCGAAATCTGGTCGCATACCTTATCGGGATGCCCCTCCGTTACCGATTCGGAGGTAAAAAAATGTTTTGCCATATCGCTCTTCCTTTCTTTTTCCACAAAAACAGCGCCCGGCAGAACCGGGCGCCAAGTCCACCTCATCTGCCGGCTGATCCGCCGCAGGATTTAGCACCTTGCGCAGGTTCTCTGCGCTGGTTGCCGGGCTTCATCGGGCCTGTCCCCTCCGCCGCTCTTGATAAGGAACATCATTTAATTGTCGTTTTATTATAGCAGAAAAGGGCGGCTTTTGTCAATGCCGCTCTCCCGCCGGACGAAACAGACGTCCCACCGCACGGTCAACGCCGTACATCACCGGATAAAAAGGCAGCAGGTTGATCGCGGCCTTAACCAGATTAAGCACGGTGGAACCGGTTACCCCGGCGATTACCGAGGCTGTGGTAACCGGAATCCCCATGAGCATAAAATACAGCGGGGTAAGTACGAGATTGAGCAGCCAGCCAGCCGCCACCGTCAGCACCAGCGTCAGCGCCGCCGAAAGCAGATAGACCTGCGGATGGAAGGCCGTCTTCTTAAACAGCCGGGAAAACAGACGGGTAAAACCGGATAGACCAAATACCATAGCGGCACCGATGCCGATGTTCAGCAGTTCACCGATCCCCACAGTGGTGGAGCGCAGAAGATGAATGACGTTTTTGATTATCTCCACGAGGAATCCGGGTACCGGGCCGACCACCATCGCCAGCAGCAGCGCCGGAATATCGGAAAAGTCCACCTTCAGGTATTCCACTCCCGGCACCAACGGGATCTCCGGAAAAAACATGAAGATGATGGTGGCCAGCGCCGCCATGATGGCGGTGGCGGTGATGGATGCCGTCTTTTGCAGCGAACGATTGGGCATGGTTACTCCTCTTTTCCGAGCGGCTGCCTGCGTTTCTCGAAAGAAAAACCCCGCAGAAAATTTTCTGCGGGGCGCAATGACGCGAATACTCGCTTTCTCTTCTTCCATCCGGACTTGACCGGCGCCTGTACGCGCCGGGTTACCGTCGGCTCCGGAATCACACCGGAATCTGCTGAAGGAGGGCAAGATCCTGCAAGGATCGAGAACTCCTTCCGAGCTCGCGGGCTAACCCTTACGGGCATTACCGCCGGTGGGGAATCTCACCCCGCCCCGAAGACAGCTGTTCTGTTGTATTTATCCTGATTAACAGGACTGTTATCAGTATATTCCCCTGCTGCACAGTTGTCAAGAAAAAAGGTGCAAAAAAACACCCGGTACCAAAGTACCGGGTGTTTTTATCCGACAATCCGATGATTAGCCGTTGATCTTGGTCACAACGCCGGAACCAACGGTACGGCCGCCTTCGCGGATAGCGAAGCGGAGGCCTTCCTCGATGGCGATCGGGGTGATCAGTTCAACGTCCATCTCGACGTTATCGCCAGGCATGCACATCTCGGTGCCTTCCGGCAGGGAGATGACACCGGTCACGTCGGTGGTACGGAAATAGAACTGCGGACGATAGTTATTGAAGAACGGGGTATGACGGCCGCCTTCTTCCTTGGTCAGGACATAAACCTGACCATGGAACTTGGTGTGCGGGTTGATCGAGCCGGGCTTGCAGAGAACCTGGCCGCGCTCGATTTCGTTCCTCTGAACACCACGCAGCAGGGCACCGATGTTATCACCGGCCTCCGCGTAGTCAAGCAGCTTGCGGAACATTTCGATACCGGTAACAACCGTCTTCTTGCGCTCGTCGGTCAGACCGATGATCTCCACTTCTTCAGACATCTTCAGCTGGCCACGCTCCACACGGCCGGTAGCAACCGTACCGCGGCCGGTGATCGTGAACACGTCTTCAACCGGCATCAGGAAGGGCTTGTCGGTGGTACGTTCCGGAGACGGAATGTACTCGTCGACAGCTTTCATCAGCTCGAGGATCGGCGCATATTCCGGCGCATTGATGTCGGTGGAGGTGCTCTCCAGAACCTGCAGCGCAGAACCCTTGATGATCGGGGTATCGTCGCCCGGGAAGTCATACTCGCTGAGCAGCTCACGGATTTCCATCTCGACGAGCTCGAGCAGCTCCGGATCGTCGACCTGGTCGACCTTGTTCATGAATACCACGATATACGGCACGCCGACCTGACGGGAGAGCAGGATGTGCTCACGGGTCTGCGGCATCGGGCCGTCGGCAGCGGACACAACGAGGATAGCGCCGTCCATCTGCGCAGCACCGGTGATCATGTTCTTAACGTAGTCGGCGTGGCCGGGGCAGTCAACGTGAGCATAGTGACGGTTATCGGTCTCATACTCAACGTGGGAGGTATTGATCGTGATGCCGCGCTCCCGCTCTTCCGGCGCCTTATCGATGTTGGCGTAATCAGTGAACTCCGCGTCGCCCTTCATCGCGAGAACCTTGGTGATCGCCGCGGTCAGGGTGGTCTTACCATGGTCAACGTGACCGATGGTACCAATGTTTACGTGGGGTTTGGTTCTTTCAAACTTTGCCTTTGCCATTGTGGATTTCCTCCTTTTTATAAACCATTGTAGAATTGCCGTTAATCGCAATACTCATTGTAGCAAGTCCCGTCCGGAATTTCAAGCCCTTTTCCAAATATTTCAGGTCCTTCGACCGTGAAAAACAGCCCTTTTTTCCCAGCAGAGGATTTGCCGGTCAAATCCCGCGATTATTCGTCTTTCTTCGCACGCTTGGAGATGATCGCCTCGGAAACGCTCTTCGGCACTTCCGCATAATGGCTCGGCTCCATCACGTACTGGCCGCGACCCTGAGTGCGCGAACGCAGGTCGGTCGCATAGCCGAACATCTCGGACAGCGGAACCATCGCAGTGATCTGCTGGGCACCGGCAACCGCCTCCATGCCCTGCATCATGCCGCGGCGGGAGTTGATATCGCCGATGACATCGCCCATATACTCTTCCGGCACCGTGACGACCACCTTCATGATCGGCTCGAGCAGCACCGGATCCGCCTTGCGCATGGCCTCCTTGAACGCCATCGAACCGGCGATCTTAAATGCCATTTCCGAAGAGTCAACCTCGTGATACGAACCATCGTACAGCGTAACCTTGACATCCACGACGTTATAGCCGGCGAGTACGCCGTTGAGCATGGCACCCTGGATACCCTGGTCAACCGCCGGGATATATTCCTTCGGAATCACGCCGCCGACGATTGCGTTGACGAATTCGTAGCCTTTGCCTGTTTCATTGGGCTCGATCTTGATCTTGACATGACCGTACTGGCCGCGGCCGCCGGACTGACGCGCATACTTGTGGTCGACATCCGCCAGCTTGCGGATGGTTTCCTTATACGCAACCTGCGGTGCGCCGACGTTCGCTTCCACCTTGAATTCACGGAGAAGGCGATCAACGATGATCTCCAGATGGAGCTCGCCCATACCGGCGATGATGGTCTGACCGGTTTCCTCGTCGGTGTAGGTTTTGAAGGTCGGATCCTCTTCCGCCAGCTTCGCCAGCGCAAGGCCCATCTTCTCCTGACCGGCTTTGGTCTTCGGCTCGATGGCAACGTGAATAACCGGTTCCGGGAACTCCATGGATTCGAGGATAACCGGATGCTTCTCATCGCACAGGGTGTCGCCGGTGGTGGTATTCTTCAGGCCCACCGCCGCCGCGATATCGCCCGCATAAACAGTTTCGATATCCTGACGGTGATTGGAATGCATCTGCAGAATACGGCCCAGACGCTCGTTATTGTCCTTATTCGCGTTGTACACCGTGGTACCGGCATTCACCGTACCGGAATACACACGGAAGAACGCCAGCTTGCCGACGAACGGGTCGGTCGCAATCTTGAACGCCAGCGCCGCAAACGGCTCGGTATCCGAAGAATGGCGCTCGACTTCTTCCTCCGTCTCCGGATTAATGCCCTTAATAGCGGGAACGTCAGTCGGGGCGGGCATATAGTCGATGATGCAGTCAAGCAGCTTCTGCACGCCCTTGTTGCGGTAAGAGGTACCGCAGGTGACCGGCACCATATGGTTGGCCAGCGTCGCCTTACGGATGCAGCTCTTGATCTCGTCGATGGTCAGCGCTTCACCGGCGAAATATTTCTCCAGCAGCGCATCGTCCTGCTCCGCCACCGCTTCCAGCAGTGCATCATGGTATTCCTGTGCCTGATCCGCCATATCCTCCGGAATTTCTTCCACGCGGATATCTTTACCCAGGTCGTCGTAATACACATAGGCCTTCATCTCCACGAGGTCGATGATGCCCTTGAAAGTGTCTTCCGCACCGATCGGCAGCTGAATCGGCACCGCATTGCACTTCAGGCGGTCCTTCATCATCTGCACCACACGGTAAAAATCCGCGCCCATGATGTCCATCTTATTGACGTACGCCATGCGCGGCACATGGTATTCATCCGCCTGACGCCAGACGGTTTCAGACTGGGGCTCGACGCCGCCCTTCGCACAGAACACCGTCACCGAACCGTCCAGCACGCGCAGCGAACGCTGCACTTCCACGGTGAAATCCACGTGGCCGGGGGTGTCGATGATATTGATGCGGTGATTCTTCCAGAAGCAGGTCGTCGCAGCGGACGTGATGGTGATGCCGCGCTCCTGCTCCTGCGCCATCCAGTCCATCGTGGCGGAACCGTCATGGGTTTCGCCCAGCTTATAATTGACACCGGTATAGAACAGGATACGCTCAGTCGTCGTCGTTTTACCGGCGTCGATGTGCGCCATGATACCGATGTTTCTGGTAAGCTCCAGAGGTACTTGCCTTGCCATAAATGTCCTCCTTATTTCATGCCTGTCCGGGCATCCGGCATTACCGCCTGTCCCGGTTCCGGCCAAAGCCGGAATTCCTCTCCTGCGGCCGTCCCCTGACCGCCCTGAAAGAGAAGCGCCACGCCGGCTTCACGCAGGGCAGAGCCCTGCGCAGCCGCGTGTATCCTGGTATTGTCTTTTCACCGCGCTCGCCGCCCCGGGGACGTGTTCTGTGCAGACGGCGCCGCTCGTTTGAGACGAGGCGGGCCTCATGCCCGAGAGGGCATCAAAGGTAAAGGCGGCAGCAGGGGATTCCCCGCTGACAGCTTACCATCTGTAATGGGCGAACGCCTTGTTGGCCTCGGCCATCTTATGCGTATCTTCGCGCTTCTTCGCCGCGCCGCCGTTTCCATTGATCGCATCCAGAATCTCGCCCGCAAGGCGTTCCTTCATCGTGCGCTCCGAACGGGAACGGGAATAGGTGGTCAGCCAGCGCAGTCCCAGCGTCTGACGCCGGTCGGGGCGCACCTCGATCGGCACCTGGTAGGTCGCGCCGCCCACTCGGCGGGCCTTGACCTCCAGCAGCGGCATGATGTTCTCCATGCTCTGCTCGAAAACCTCAAGCGGATCCTTGTCGGTCTTCTCGCGGATGATGTCGAACGCCCCGTAAACGATCTTCTGGGCTACGCCGCGCTTACCGTCCACCATGATATTGTTGATGAGTCTCGTTACCAGTTTGGAATTGTAAAGCGGGTCCGCCAAAACATCCCGTTTGGCGATTGAACCTCTTCTCGGCACTTTACTTCCCTCCTTCACAGATATGATATCATAGGTACTCGAAAGTGACATACTCCCGTCAGCCGATGCGAGGCAATCCGCTACAAACCCGGGGAGGATAACCGCTCCGCGTCTATATCAAAACTGCCGGCGGCTTTACGCCGCCCTGCATCAAACTGCTGATGAAATGTCCGGATTCCCCCTTGCGGGAAAATCACTTTTTGGCCGCGCCGGCCTTGGGACGCTTGGCGCCGTACTTGGAACGGGCCTGCATTCTCTTGGCAACGCCCTGGGCATCCAGAGTGCCGCGCACGATGTGGTAACGCACACCAGGAAGGTCCTTGACACGGCCGCCGCGGATGAGAACCACGCTGTGCTCCTGCAGGTTGTGGCCTTCGCCCGGAATATAGGACGTAACCTCGATTCCGTTGGACAGACGCACACGGGCCACTTTACGAAGCGCCGAGTTCGGCTTCTTCGGGGTGGTGGTCTTTACCGCCGTGCACACACCGCGTTTCTGAGGAGAGTTCTGATCGGTCGGAATCCGCTTCTTGGAGTTCCAGCCCTTCAGCAGCGCCGGCGCCTTCGCCTTCGCCGTGATCTCTTCTCTTCCCTTGTGAACGAGCTGATTAAAGGTTGGCAATTCATCACACCTCCTGTTAAAAATGTTTTATCTTAAAGAGACGCTGTCTCTTCAGACCAAATCCCTGACCTGCGCCGCACAGGCGCAGCCCACATGCAGACCGCAGGCTCGTCCGAGCTCCCGCATCGTGCCGGCTGCTGTCACCGGCACCCCGGCCGCACGCGCCGCCTCCTCAACCGGGACGGTCACGCTCTCTCCCGCGTCGGACGCGATATAGACGTGCACGGCCCGTCCGTTCCGGATCGCCCGGAGCGTTTCCCGGCTGCCGAACACACTCTGTTTCCGCTCCAGCCGCATAGGTGACGAGCCTCCGTTTCCCTTCCGCCGGTTAAAAATTCCGCCGGCAGTCCACAATTGCTTATTCTATCACAAGGTCTGTCGATTTGTCAACTGTTTCCGTCCACGGAAAATCAGGATTTTTCCGTTAAATTTCGCGAAAATCCGCTCTTTTTCCGCCGGAGGCACCCGTCGGCGCAAAACCGCCCGCCGGACAATTGTCCGGCGGGCGGTTTTTGTCTTATTCAGCGTACACGCGGATCCCCGGCGTTATTCTTCGCTCTCGTCCGCCTGGACAGCTTCCGCTTCCGCGGGCTCGACCGGTTCATCCTCATCGTGCAGCATGCTGCGCAGCGCAGCGACATACGGGTCGTCCGAGGAGGCGTGGGTATTGATGACATCCACGTCGGTGTACACCTGCATACCGGTGCCGGCCGGCACCAGCTTGCCGATGATGACGTTCTCCTTCAGACCCAGCAGCGGATCCACCTTGCCCTTGATGGCGGCTTCGGTGAGCACGCGGGTAGTTTCCTGGAACGACGCGGCCGACAGGAAACTGTCGGTGGCAAGGGACGCCTTGGTGATACCGAGCAGCACCGGCGCGCAGGTCGCTTCCCGCAGCTGAATCTCCCCATTCACGATGCGCTCGCGCACCCGGGCGTTTTCTGCGTCGAATTCCGCGCGGTCGATCATTGCCCCGGCGAGCAGATAGGTGTCGCCGGCGTCCTCAACCTTTACCTTGCGCATCATCTGGCGCACAATGACTTCAATGTGCTTATCGTTGATGTCAACGCCCTGCATCCGGTACACGCGCTGGACTTCCTGAATCAGATAGTCCTGCACAGCCTGCGGGCCGCTGACGGCGAGAATATCATGCGGATTGATCGAGCCTTCGGTGATCCGGTCGCCCGCCTTGACGACGTCACCGTCCTGCACCCGCAGACGCGAGCCGTAGGTGATCACATAGCTGCGCTCATCGATGTTGCCGTCCTCATTCTTGGTGACGTACACCATCCGCTTTTTCTTCTCTTCGCCGGTACGCACCACACCATCGATCTCACTGATGATCGCGAGATGCTTCGGCTTGCGGCCTTCAAACAGCTCTTCGACACGGGGCAGACCCTGCGTAATGTCCTCGCTCGACGCGATACCGCCGGTGTGGAAGGTACGCATGGTCAGCTGGGTGCCCGGCTCGCCGATCGACTGCGCCGCAATGATGCCTACCGCCTCACCGACGGTGACCGGATCGACGGTCGCCAGGTTGGAGCCATAGCAGCGCGCACACACGCCGTGCTTGGCGGCGCAGGTGAGCACCGAACGGATCTTGATGCGGGTAACGCCGTAGGTGTTCACGATGGTCTCGGCGTCCTTGTCGTTCATCATCTTATCCCGGCTGACGATGACCTCGCCTGTCTTGGGATCGCAGAAGTCATCCGCCAGATAGCGGCCAACCAGACGCTCGGTGAGCGGCTCGATCATTTCCTTGCCGTCCTTGATGTCGTAGACCTCGATGCCCTCATGGGTACCGCAGTCTTCCTGCCGGATAATCACATCCTGCGCAACATCGACAAGGCGACGGGTCAGGTAACCGGAGTCCGCGGTACGCAGCGCGGTATCGGCCAGGCCCTTTCGGGCGCCGCGGGAGGAAATGAAGTATTCGAGAATGTTCAGGCCCTCACGGTAGTTCGCGCGGATCGGCACCTCGATGGTACGGCCGGAGGTGTTGGCGATCAGGCCGCGCATACCGGCGAGCTGACGGATCTGGCTGATGGAACCACGGGCGCCGGAGTCGGACATCATGAAGATCGGGTTGTACGGATCCATGTTGTCGTTGAGCGCCTTGGTCACCTTTTCAGTCGTCTCGTTCCAGGTGGTGATAACCTTGCGGTAACGCTCCTCGTCGCTCATCAGGCCGCGCTGGAACAGGCGGGTAACCTGGTCGACCTGCGCCTCAGCCTGTGCGATGAGTTCCTTTTTCTCCGGCGGGATCGCCGCATCGATAACCGCAACGGTCAGTGCGCCCTTGGTCGAGTATTTATACCCCTGCGCCTTAACCGCATCGAGCACCTCGGAGGTGCGGGCGGTGCCATGCACCTTGATGCATTTTTCAATGATCTTGGAAAGCTGTTTTTTGCCGACCTTGAAGTCAATCTCGTACAGGAACAGGCTGTCCTCGGTGGAACGGTCCACAAAACCGAGGTCCTGCGGAATCGGCTGGTTGAAGATGATGCGGCCGATGGTGGTTTCCACCAGACGGCTCTTCTTCTCGCCGTTGATTTCGAGGAAGCGGCGCACCTTGATTTTGGCGTGCAGGCCGATAACCTTCTCATTATAGGCCATCATCGCCTCGTCCTCGTCGCGGAACACCTTGCCCTCGCCCGGCTCGCCGGGTTTATCGATGGTCAGGTAATAAGAACCGAGCACCATGTCCTGGGTCGGCACCGCCACCGGACGGCCGTCCGACGGTTTGAGCAGGTTGCCGGCGGCGAGCATCAGGAAACGTGCCTCCGCCTGCGCCTCCGCGCTCAGCGGCACGTGCACCGCCATCTGGTCGCCGTCGAAGTCCGCGTTGAACGCGGTACACACCAGCGGATGCAGCTTGATCGCGCGGCCTTCCACCAGCACCGGCTCGAACGCCTGAATGCCCAGGCGGTGCAGCGTCGGCGCACGGTTGAGCATGACCGGGTGATCCTTGATGACGATTTCCAGCGCATCCCACACCTCGGGACGCACCCGCTCGACCATCTTGCGGGCGGACTTGATGTTGCCGGCAGCGCCGGTCTCCACCAGGCGCTTCATGACAAACGGCTTGAACAGCTCGAGCGCCATTTCCTTGGGCAGACCGCATTGATACATCTTGAGTTCCGGACCGACGACGATAACCGAACGGCCGGAGTAGTCGACGCGCTTGCCCAGCAGGTTCTGACGGAAGCGGCCCTGCTTGCCTTTAAGCATATCCGACAGGGACTTCAGCGGGCGGTTGTTCGGACCGGTCACCGGGCGGCCGCGGCGGCCGTTATCGATGAGCGCATCCACCGCTTCCTGCAGCATGCGTTTCTCATTGCGCACGATGATATCCGGCGCGCCGAGCTCGAGCAGCCTCTTGAGGCGGTTATTGCGGTTGATCACCCGGCGGTACAGGTCGTTCAGGTCGGAGGTCGCAAAGCGGCCGCCGTCGAGCTGCACCATCGGACGGATATCCGGCGGGATAACCGGTACCACGTTGAGGATCATCCATTCCGGACGGTTGCCGGACAGGCGGAAGGATTCCACCACCTCCAGGCGCTTGAGCAGACGCGCGCGCTTCTGGCCGGTTGCGGTTTCGAGTTCTTCCTTCAGCTCCGCCGACAGCGCCTCGAGATCGATCGCGGCGAGCAGCTTCTGGATATACTCTGCACCCATACCGGCGTCGAATTCGTCCTCGTACTTCTCCCGCATGTCGCGGTAATCCTTTTCGTTGAGGATCTGCTTGGCGCTCAGCGGCGTACGGCCGGGATCGACCACGATGTACGACGCGAAATACAGCACCTGTTCAAGCAGACGCGGGGAAATATCGAGAATCAGGCCCATACGGGACGGGATCCCCTTAAAATACCAGATATGGGACACCGGGGCGGCGAGCTCGATATGGCCCATACGCTCACGGCGCACCTTTGCGCGGGTGACCTCCACGCCGCAGCGGTCGCAGATTTTGCCCTTATAGCGGATGCGCTTGTATTTGCCGCAATGGCATTCCCAGTCCTTGGTCGGCCCGAAAATGCGCTCGCAGAACAGGCCGTCGCGCTCCGGCTTCAGGGTACGGTAATTGATGGTCTCCGGCTTTTTGACCTCGCCGTAGGACCATTCACGGATCTGATCGGGAGAGGCCAGACCGATCTTGATCGAGTCAAATACGTTAAATTCCATCATCACTATCGCCCTCCCTTATTCCAGCATATCGTCGTCGAGTGTCAGCTCATCCGTGAACTCTTCCGGCTCCTCGTCGGCAAACGGATCCTCCTCCGGAAGCTCCGGCTCCTCGACGCCATAGCCTTCGAGCTCATTCTCGTTGGTCACGTGGGAGAACGCTTCGTCATCCACCGCCACCAGGCCGAGCTCTTCATCGTCGTCAAACGTCTGCTTGAGGTCGATTTCCTGCTTATCCTTATTGAGCACCTTGATATCCAGACCCAGCGACTGCAGTTCCTTGACCAGCACCTTAAAGGATTCCGGCACGCCGGACTTCGGCACGTTCTGGCCCTTGACAATCGCTTCATAGGTCTTCACGCGGCCCACCACGTCATCCGACTTGACGGTGAGGATTTCCTGGAGGGTATACGCCGCGCCGTACGCTTCCAGCGCCCACACTTCCATTTCGCCGAAGCGCTGGCCGCCGAACTGCGCCTTACCGCCGAGCGGCTGCTGGGTGACCAGCGAATACGGGCCGGTCGAACGGGCATGGATTTTATCGTCAACGAGGTGGTGCAGCTTGAGGAAGTACATATAACCGACGGTGACCGGGTTGTCGAACGCCTCGCCGGTACGGCCGTCATACAGAATCGTCTTGCCATCGCGGCGTTTGCCGGCCTGCTCGAGCAGCTCCTGAATATCCTGCTCATGCGCACCATCGAAAACCGGGGTCATCATCTTCCAGCCGAGCGCCGCGGCCGCATAGCCGAGGTGCACTTCCAGCACCTGCCCGATGTTCATTCGGGACGGCACGCCCAGGGGGTTGAGCACGATGTCGAGCGGACGGCCATCCGGCAGGAACGGCATATCCTCACTCGGCAGGATGCGGGAAACGACGCCCTTGTTGCCGTGGCGGCCGGCCATCTTGTCGCCCACCGAGATCTTGCGCTTCTGGGCGATGTAGCAGCGCACCACCATGTTCACGCCGGGGCTGAGCTCATCGCAGTTTTCGCGGGTGAACACCTTGACGTCCACGATGATACCGTACTCACCGTGCGGCACACGCAGCGAAGTATCGCGCACCTCGCGCGCCTTCTCACCGAAGATCGCGCGCAGCAGGCGTTCTTCCGCAGTCAGCTCGGTTTCGCCCTTCGGGGTAACCTTACCGACGAGGATATCGCCCGAGCGCACCTCGGCGCCGATATGGATGATGCCGCGCTCGTCGAGATCCTTGAGCGCGTCCTCACCGACGTTCGGGATGTCGCGGGTGATCTCCTCCGGCCCGAGCTTGGTATCGCGGGATTCGATCTCATATTCCTCCACGTGGATGGAGGTGAACACGTCGTCGCGCACGATCTTTTCATTGATCAGCACGGCGTCCTCGTAGTTATAACCTTCCCAGGTCATGAAGCCGATGAGCACGTTCTTGCCCAGCGAAATCTCGCCGCCGGAAGTCGACGGGCCGTCCGCGATAACCTCACCCTTGTCGACATGCTGGTTATACGAGACGATCGGGCGCTGGTTGGTGCAGGTGCCCTGGTTGGAACGCATGAATTTGATCAGCTTATAGGTATCGAGCGAACCGTCGGAATCGCGCGCGATCACGACGCGGTCGGCCGATACCGCCTGTACGGTGCCCGCTTCCTTCGCGACCACCGCAACGCCGGAGTCGACGCCCGCCTTATATTCCATACCGGTGCCGACGATCGGCGCCTCGGTCTTAAGCAGCGGCACCGCCTGCCGCTGCATGTTGGAGCCCATCAGCGCGCGGTTGGCGTCGTCGTTCTCGAGGAACGGGATCATCGCGGTCGCCACCGAAACGACCATCTTCGGGGAAACGTCCATGAAGTCGATCTTCTCGCGCTCCACCTCAAGGAACTCGTCGCGGTAGCGCGCGTTGACCTTGGCGCGGGCAAAACGCCCCTGCTCATCGAGCGGCTCATTAGCCTGCGCGACGATGAAATCGTCCTCGACATCCGCAGGCATGTACACCACTTCATCGGTGACCACACCGGTGGCCTTATCCACACGGCGGAACGGCGCTTCCACAAACCCGTATTCATTGATGCGGGCAAAGGTGGCCAGATACGAAATCAGGCCGATGTTCGGGCCTTCCGGCGTCTCAATCGGGCACATACGGCCGTAATGGCTGTAATGCACGTCACGCACTTCAAACCCGGCGCGGTCACGGGACAGACCGCCGGGGCCAAGGGCCGACAGGCGGCGCTTATGGGTCAGCTCCGCGAGGGGGTTGGTCTGATCCATGAACTGCGACAGCGGCGAGGAACCGAAAAACTCCTTGATCGCGGCGACCACCGGACGGATGTTGATGAGCGCCTGCGGGGTGATGACGTCCATATCCTGCGCCTGCAGGGTCATGCGCTCGCGGATAACCCTCTCCATACGGGAGAAGCCGATGCGGAACTGGTTCTGCAGCAGCTCGCCCACCGAGCGGATACGCCGGTTGCCGAGGTGGTCGATATCGTCCACCGTGCCGATGTCATGGCCGAGGCAGCAGACATAGTTGATGGAAGCAAGAATGTCGTCGATGAGGATATGGTTGGACACCAGCTCCCCGGCGCGGGAACGGATCGCTTCCTTCAGCTCGTCGCCGGTAACCCCGGAATCGAGGATCTCGCGCAGCACCGAATACCGCACCCGCTCGTTGATGCCGAGCTCGGTGCAGTCGAAATCCACATACTTATGGATATCCACCATACCGTTGGAGACGATCTTTACCTCGCGCTCCTCGCCGTGATCCTCCACCGTGACGAACGCGACGGTCACGCCGGCGTCTTCCAGCTCCATCGCACGCGCGCGGGAAATGACCTCGCCCGCTTCCGCGAGCACCTCGCCGGTCGCCGGATCGGCGATCGGGCGGCTCAGGCGGCAGCCGGACAGGCGGTTGGACAGACCCAGCTTCTTATTGTACTTATACCGGCCCACGCGGGACAGGTCATAGCGGCGCGGGTCGAAGAACAGGCTTTCGAGATGCTGCTGTGAATTTTCAACGGTCAGCGGCTCGCCCGGACGCAGTTTCCGGTAAACCTCCAGCAGCGCTTCCTCGGTGTTTTTGGTGATATCCTTTTCAATGGTCGCGTGGATGCGTTCGTCGTCGCCGAAAAATTCCAGCAGCTCCGCATCCGAGCCGAGGCCGAGCGCCCGCACAAACACCGTCACCGGCAGTTTACGGTTCTTATCGATGCGCACGTAAAACACATCCGACGAATCGGTCTCATATTCCAGCCACGCGCCGCGGTTCGGGATGACGGTGGAGGAGAACAGCTTTTTGCCGGTGGTGTCATAGCTCATGCCATAATACACGCCCGGGGAACGCACCAGCTGCGAGACAATGACACGCTCCGCGCCGTTGATAACGAAGGTGCCGCTGTCGGTCATGAGCGGGAAATCCCCCATGAACACTTCCGACTCCTTGATTTCGCCGGTTTCCTTATTCAGCAGACGCGCCTTTACCCGCAGCGGAGCCGCATAGGTCACGTCCCGCTCCTTGCACTGCTCGACGGTATATTTTGGAGTGTCGTCCAGCCGGTAATCGATGAACTCCAGCACCAGATTGCCCGTATAGTCGGTAATCGAGGCCACGTCGTTGAA
Organism: uncultured Oscillospiraceae bacterium; assembly: GCA_905198295.1. GTDB lineage: Bacteria > Bacillota > Clostridia > Oscillospirales > Acutalibacteraceae > UMGS1591. Next base: position 30,441 of record CAJKBW010000034.1, read on the forward strand.
GACCTCGCGCAGCCCCTCGTTGAGGAACCAGTTATACGAGTTCTTCTGCACCTCGATGAGGTTGGGCATTTCCAGCACCTCATTGATCTTTGCGAAGCTCATGCGAACCGTGTTTCCCAGCTTAACCGGTTTAACATTCGCCATAGGCTTGATCACTCCTATTCCATATTTATCCCCTCTCACGCCGGGACGGCGAACCCGCTCCGCGGAGGGATAGTGGCCAAATTTTTTTCTGAACCCCTTGCACTTTTACGCAATCTGTGGTATACTAATTTTGCTATTGGGTCTAGCTTCCCATGATTGTGCAGTATCCTATATTACAACAAATCTTTTGGCTTGTCAATTGCTTTTTCGCAATTGGCGGCTTTTTTTATGTTTTTTTGCGACTCTTCCAGATTATGGGAAATTTTCGCACCGATATACCGTGTTTCAAGATGAAGAAACACTTGGATGCGTGTTATGATTGTTGATGAATGGATTGTATGTAAAAAGTTTTCGCGTTCGCCGGACGTAACCATCCGCGCGAGTGCAATGTTTCGCCTACGGCGAAACTTGCCGAGGAAGCTATGCTTCCTCGAACGTCCCGCAGGACGCGAAATCCTTTGCCTTCATAAGGATCAGGAAGGGAGACGCAGCAG
>CAJKBW010000035.1 GCA_905198295.1 uncultured Oscillospiraceae bacterium
TCGTCTCCCTTCCTGATCTTTAGGAAAGCAAAGGGTTTCGCGCCTTGCAAGGCGCGACCAAAGGCTCTGCCTTTGGAATCTGCCGCCTTTTGAAAAAGGCGGCCGAAAACTTTTGTGTAGTATTTTCTGCAGAATGACTTTCCCGACAACCTGAAAGCCGCTTGAAAAGCAGCTTGGCATGCCCGCAAAAAAACAGGGACAGTCTAACAGACCGTCCCTGTTTTTATCTATCCCTATAAACATGCAGACCAGCTTCGACCGGAGATAGTGCACCGTTACGAGGTTCCTCTTCCAGTCGGGCCGCGCAATAAAAAACGGCCGGCAATTCATTACGAATTGCCGGCCGCAGCTTTGGAGGCGACACCCAGATTCGAACTGGGGAATCAGGGTTTTGCAGACCCATGCCTTACCACTTGGCTATGTCGCCATATCTGCGCCTCTCAGTGGAGCGCGTGTATCAGTATACTAACACCGGCGCCGATTGTCAAGATCTAAATACCATTTTTTACAGAAAATCTTTTTGCCGTGCGAACCACACTCCCAGTATATGCAGACCGCGCGCGGAAATGACCGCAAAATTTTTCCGCATCGCCCTTGCCCTTTGTCCGGCTTTGCGGTAAAATGAAAATTTCTTCAAAATGGAAAGGAGCATCCTGCGATGGACATGTGGATGGAGGACGTCCGCCGCCGGCTGAGCCGGCATAACCAGATCCTGTTCAGCCGGGAAAGCCCGTGCCTGCAGGAGCTGCTCGGCGAAATCCGGCAGCACAGGCACCGCACGCTGGTACTGTGGACATTCCGCTGCGTACAACGCCCGCTCGCCATACTGCGGGCACATCTGCCGCAGGAAGACCGCCCGCAGCAGGCGGTGGCGCTTTGCCGGCGCTGGGCGGCCGGCGAAGTGAAAATGCCGATCGCCAAAAAAGCGCTGCTGCAGGCGCATCAGGCGGCCAAAGAGCTTACCTCCCCGGAGGATATCGCGCTGTGCCATGCCGTTGGCCAGGCCTGCGCGACGGTTCACGTGGAAACACACGCGATCGGCCTGCCGGTGTATGAGCTGACCGCAATCGTGCGGCGATTCGGCCCGGAAGCCTGTGAAAAGCCGGTCGAAGAGCGTATCGCCGCTTATCTGTCCGCCCTGCCGGCCTGCGCGCAGGAAGCGGACGACGGCAGCCATCGCTGGGCGCCTTTTCTGCTCGACGACAGCCGTCCGAATAAGGAACAGCTGCTGTTGGAAAAGCGCAGGGACGGTTTTCCGGCAAAATAACTTTCCCGACGCCCTGCCGTTCCGTGTACAGGCGCGCGCCGCCGCGGTTTTTCGTCCCATACGGCCGTGCGGTCTTCCAAGACGCCTCTCCTAATGCTGCCTTGCGAAAAATTCTTTCCATATGCGTAATCAGAGCGGCTGCTATCCCCAACAACCGCCCAGCAAACGGGAAGTTATCACATCCACTCTTTTTTCAAAATGGCATACTGATATGTATTTTCATAATGTGGTGTGCCGTCGGGATTTTTGACAAAGGACACAAATTCCACAAACAAGCCTTCCCTGCGCATACCCAGTTTTTCGCAAAGACGCTGACTTGAAATATTGTAATCCTCAGTATATGCGTATAGGCGTCTTGCACCCTTTTCCCTGAACAGATAGTCAAAAAAAGCATAAGCCGCCTCATATGCATATCCCTGGCCATGATACGCTTTATTCAGCATCCAGCACGGGCTGAATGTATCAAACGGCGAATCACCATTCTGATCGTGCGGTTCGGCGCGTTCGGGATATGCGTCTATCTCGCCGATGACTTTTCCCGTGTCCTTTAATACAATAGCAAAATAATATTCCGTTTCTCCAATGCGGTTCTTCATCGCCGCCTTCGCTTCCTCAAGCGAGTTCATCTTCATACAGGCAAAGCAATTTACCATCGGCTCCTTTAAATATTCAAATACATCCGCGGCATCGCTTTCGAGAAACGGACGCAGAATTAGCCTTTCTGTTTCAATATTCATAATCTCACACCCTTATAACTCCCGATTTGTCGGTTGGATTATACCACAGTCAAGGGTACCTTTGCAAGAAAGCATCGGCCATCAGCACAAACGGTAAAAGCGGCGCGGACATCCCTGTATTGACAAAACAGCCATCCGGTGCTATACTCGGCAATCGGCAATTACTTTGATTGTCAAAGTATTTTAAGGAGGCTATCCGATGGCTGTACGGATCATTGCTGACGGTTCCTGCGATATCAGCGCCGGGGAGTGCGCCCGGCTGGATATTATCAAAATCCCGCTGCAGGTATTTTTCGGGGATGAATGTTTTGTGGAAGGGGAAAATTTGACCGCGCAGGAATTTTATGCGCGGTTGTCCGCATCCGATGTCCTGCCGAAAACGGCGCAGATTCCTCCCGGACGGTTTGAAGAGGCGTATGCTCCCCTGGTGGAAGCGGGCGACGAGATCGTGGTGCTGCCGATTTCCAAGGAGCTCAGCGGCACCTACCATTCGGCCTGCATGGCGCGGGAGGCCTTCCCGGACGCCCCGGTTTACGTGGCCGATACCCGGAACGTCACCTTCCCGCTTGGGCTTCTGGTATATGAAGCCTGCCGTATGCGGGATGAGGGGATGTCCGCCCGGGAAATTCACGAGCGGGTCGAAACCGACCTGGCGCCGCGCCTGCGGCTGTACGCGGTGATCGACGACCTGAAATACCTGAAACTCGGCGGCCGTCTGTCCTCTGCCGGTGCAGCGGTGGGCACCCTGCTGGGCATCAAGCCGCTGGTCACCATCGAGGACGGAAAGGTCGTCAACATCCATAAGACCCGCGGCCAGAAAGCCGCTATGGCATGGATAGCCGAAAAACTTAAAGAAGAATACGGCGGCGGCGCCATTCATCTGGGGCACTCCAACGCACCGGAGAAGATGGCGGAGCTGGAGCAGACGATCGGCGGTTTTCTCGGCGGGAAGGATGTGCGCCGGGCGGAAATCGGTTCGGTGGTCGGCACCCACGCCGGTCCCGGCTGCACCGGCGTCGCCTTTTTCGCCAAATCCAAACCATATTGAATACGGTTTCCATCCCCTAAAACGTTTTCGCCCGCCTTTTTTAAGGCGGTGGGGGCGCGGACGTGACCGTCCGCGCGGCTTGTCAAAGAAGTCATTTTGCCGAAACGGCATAAAAAGTTTTTGCCGGCCTTTTTCAAAAGGCCGCGGGGTGCCGGGGCGGAACCCCGGCTCGCGTCCCGCAGGACGCGAAATCCTTTGCCTTCATAAGGATCAGGAAGGGAGACGAGGCAGCCCGGTGGGCTGCCTCGTCGCGGGAAACCCTATCCAGGGGTTTCCCGATGCGGCGTGAAGCCGCATTTGTGCAGACGGCTGTCGGCAAACCCGTTTTTCGACGCGCTTCAATCCCCGTGGGAGAAATCCCGCGGGGACTCTTTTTGTTCACAAAATCCGGTATAACTGCCGGGCGTTTCGGTATACAATAAAATAACCGCACAGCATGTCTCTGCGAAAAAAGAACGGCATACCGGGAGCGGGGCCGTGCCGCCGTTTCCGGCCAAAGAAAGGAATGTGTGGATAACATGGGAAAAACCCTGTACTGCGGCGGTTCGGTCATTACGATGATTTCTCCCGCCGTACACGAGGCGCTTGTGGAAGAAGACGGCGTCATCCGCGGCGTCGGCCGCCTTGCCGACATGCGTGCCCTCGCCGGTGCGGATGCCCGGGTCGTGGATCTTCAGGGCGGCGCGCTGCTGCCTGCGTTTATCGATCCGCACAGCCATATCGTGCAGCTCGCCGACAGCATGCGGTTCGTCTCCCTTGCCGGCTGCCGGTGTTTTGAAGATATTGCGCAGGCGCTGACGGAATTTCAAAAGAAAAACAGCGTGCCGGCGGGCCGTTTTCTCATCGGGTTCGGCTACGACCACACGCTGCTGGCGGAAAAACAGCATCCGGCAAAAGAGCTGCTGGATAAGGCGGCGCCGGCGCATCCGGTGCTGATCAGCCACGCTTCCGGTCACATGGGCTGCGCCAACTCGGCGGCGCTGCGCCTGGCCGGCATCGATGCCTCCACCCCCGATCCGGAAGGCGGCGTCATCGGCCGGCTGCCGGACAGCCGTGAACCCAGCGGCTACCTGGAGGAAAACGCCTTCATCCAGCTTTCTGCCCTGGTGCCGCCGGCGGACGAGGAAGAAATGCTGCGCCTGCTCGAAAAAGCCCAGCAGGTGTATGCCTCCTGCGGCATAACCACCGTACAGGAAGGGTATATGCGGGACAGGGAGCTGCCGCTGCTGTGCCGCGCGGCGGAGGACGGCCGGCTGTTTCTGGACACCGTCGGCTATATCGACATCAAGGAACATGCCGGCCAGATGCAGCAGTACGGCGGCCGCTGGAAGGACTATCGCGGCCATTTCCGCATCGGCGGGTATAAGCTGTTTCTCGACGGCTCGCCGCAGGGGCGCACCGCCTGGATGACCAGCCCCTACGCCCCGCAGGAGGGGCAGCCGTCCAACTACCGCGGTTACCCGATCTATTCCGATGCGCAGGTGCGTGCCTTTGTGCAGCAGGCCGGACGGGAGCATCGTCAGCTGCTGACCCACTGCAACGGCGACGCCGCCATCGACCAGCTTCTCGCCGCGCACGAACGCCCCTCCCGCGAGCGCAACGTCATCATCCACGCCCAGCTGATGCGGCCGGATCAGCTGCCGCGCGTGCGGCAGCTGTCCCTGATTCCCAGCTATTTCGTCGCGCACGTTTACCACTGGGGCGACGTGCACTGGCAGAACTTCGGCCCGCAGCGCGCCGAAACCATCAGCCCTGTCGCCTCGACCAAGCGGCTGGGGATTCCCTTTACCCTGCATCAGGACACGCCGGTGCTGCCGCCGGATATGCTCGGCACCGTCTCGTGTGCGGTGCGCCGCATGACGCGGCAGGGCCGCCTTCTCGGCAAAGACGAGCGGGTCGATGTCTATACGGCGCTGCAGGGCGTGACCGCCTATGCGGCCTATCAATACCACGAGGAGCGCTGCAAAGGCACCCTGCAGACCGGAAAAACCGCCGACATGGTGATCCTGAGCCGCAGCCCTCTGGAGATGCCGGATGAACTTCCCCCGGATATCCGGATCCGGAGCACCATCAAGGCCGGCCGGGAGATCTATTCTGCCGGCGATTGATTGACACGCGGGGGGATTCGCGGTACAATAGCGTGCAAAAGGAGGTGAGCCGCCCATGCTGGCGCTGACAAATCTGTTCTTTCTGCGCCTTGGGAAAAAGGTGCTGCCGGTGCTGGCGGTCATCACCGGGTTGTCTCTGGGCAGTTTCCTGGCGCTGGTCCGTCTGGCCGAGCCGGGGACCTATCGCTTTGACTATCTTTTGGGGCTGGCCGGGGTGCCGGCGCTGTTTTACCTGGCTTTCCTTCTCGTCATCCTGCTCAGCCTCCATACGGTATATGAACTGTGCTGGTCCTCCCGCTCGATTTATACGTTTCTTCGGCTTCCCCTATCCCGCACGACCATTTTCAGTGCTTTCTATCTGGCCATCCTGCTGATGCTCACCATCGTCGTGGTGATGCACATGCTGCTGGCCATGCTCTGCGGCGCCCTGATGCCGCTGGCCTCCTCGAAGCCGCTGTTTGACGGGCTGGGCTACATGCGCCAGTATCTGCCGCTGGCTTTCGTCCGCACCACTTCCCTGCATCTGTTCACCCCGCTGTCCATTCCCGATGCGCTGCGCACCGCTGCAATCCTGCTCACGCCGGGTGCCGGGGTGCTCTGCCTGAACTTTTCGCTCATGAGCCGGCATTATGGGAACCTGTTCTGGACCCTGATCTGGGCCGTCGGTTATATACAGCTGTTTCATATGGAAAATCTGTCTTCACCCTCCGCGTGGTTTCTCTGGCTCCGGCTTGCCGCGCAGCTGGTCTTTTTCCTGTTTTTCTGCGGCAGCAGCCTGTATGCCCTCAAAAGCGGCGCGGTGCTGCGCTATGACACCAACGCCCGCTGGCTTCAGACTGAGCAGGCGGAAGGGACAGAATAAGCGGTGCGGGAGCGGAACACAACGGAAAGGGGCGGTCTGTTCATGATCAAAAAAATCCGCAGGCACATGGTCATCGTGGCGGCCGTCGTCACCGCTGCCGTCCTGTGTATTGTCTGGGGCTGGTTTGCGGTCGCCGTACGGGACAACAACCTGCATCTGCAGACGATGTTCGGCTCACTGAGTCCCGCGGATGACGTTACCATCAGCGGGCTGCTGGCCGACACGCGGCAGAAAAGTGCGTTTACCCTGCACATCCGCGACGGTGATTATACGGTCAGTCAATCGTTTTCCGCCAGCAGCGAGGAGTTCCTGAATTCCTTTGATCATTCTTCCCTGCCGATCAAAAAAATCAACTACCTGCTTCCCGCGCAGGGGGCAAAGGTGGAGGACCATTCCGAGGACGCCTATACCAAAGGCTATACCCTGCTGGTAACCGATTATGCCCAGCTGTACTATGCCATCGAGGGCCCGGACAGCGATTTTCTTTTTGCCACCGACGTCGTGTACGGCAAAGAGGGCGCCAAGCTTGAGCTTGAATTCGCCCCGCAAAAGGATCCGAAAGCCCTGTTTCCCACCTATTATATGCGATTATGGGGGCTGCGCACCGGCGAGCAGGATGCACAGCCGTACCTGATCCGCCAGGCGGGAGAGAAAACGTATATTTTCACCCGCACCGGTGCCGACTGCCGCGGATTCGGCGGCCTGTACGATATTACCGAAGCGCTGGAAAGCCCTGCCGGCGACCAGCCGGTTCTCCCGAATGACAGCCGCTACTATCAGATTGAACTGCCGAATCTGGCGCCGATTGATCTGGAGGACGGCAATGTGCAGATCTTCGGTATGGAAGTGGTCGGCGACCGCATGGTTTTTCTTCTTCTGGACGGCGGAGAGATCGTGCTGCGCTGGTTTGATCCCCAAACGCTGACTTTTGTCGGCGATACTTCCCTGGGGGTCCCGCTCGAGCGGGAAGAGGACGGCGATCAGCTGCCCGTCTACCAGTTTACCACGGTCGGAAAAGAGCAGGCTGTCCTGGAAATCCCCAGCATTTTTGACGACGAGGTGCGGGCGACCAACTATTTTCTGCTCAGCGGCACCTCGTGCGCCATTGAAAGCAGCTGTACCGATTCTCGGGGCTATATTTCCTGGCGTCCCTCCCTTGTGCTCTGGAAAAACGAACGCCTGTATACCCTGAAGTCGGTTCCCACACAGTACCCCACGGGGGTATTCGATACCCATCTTCTGCTCAACATCTACGATGACGGCCGTCTGGTTTACAGCGGCGCCGTTGTTTCCAGTGCAGCGGATGACGCCCGCTATGCCGAGCAGTCGATCACCGCACAGGAACCGCTGCCGATACGGGAATACTACGATTTGTCATTAAAGTAAGATGAGCAGGCTCGCCCCCACCCGCCTCAACCGATGCAGGCAGCGCCTGCCGGCGTTTTCGTCCTCAGCGGGCCGGCGCATGGCAAGAGAAGGCAGCGATGTACCGCTTTTCTTCACACCGCCGAAATCAGGCTTTGTCCGAGCCTGCTCATTTTAAACCCAAGGAGGCACTGCGATGCTGCAGATTCAGGATTTGGCCAGCCGCCGGAACGGCCAGCCGTTTCTCAACGGTGTGACATTGGCGACTCCGGACGGCCAGACCGTTCTGCTGACCGGCCGGGCAGACTGCGGCAAAAGTGCCCTGCTGCGGATTGTGGGCGGACTGGAGAAATACAGCCGCGGCACCATCCGCTTCGATGATCTTCCCACGCACGCCGATCAGCTGCGGCGGATAGCCTATTTTACCGCTAAAGGCACCCTTCCCCCTTTCCTTTCCGCCGACGGCGTTGCCGAACTCGCTTCGCTCTTCTGGACGAATTTCGATGCGGAAGGGTATACATACCGCCTGCGGAAAATGGATATTCCGCAGCGGCAGCCGCTGAGCAAGCTGACGGCTTACGAGCGCAGCTGCATTGAACTGGCCTGCGGCATGGCACGCGGCTGCGTTTATCTGCTGCTGGACAGCACCTTTTCTGCTGATGTCCGGACCGCATCCCTTGCGCTGCAGAGCGTCCTTTCGTCTTTTTCAGACCGGCATCCCACCGTACTGGTCGCTTCCCCGCTGTGGAAAGACTGGTCCGCCCACGTCGACCGCGCCATATGGCTGACGGACGGCCGGGTAAGTGCAGACATCTGCACACAAGCGCTTTCCGGCGGACAGACTCTGACCGAGGCGCTCGGCCAGGCTGTCCACAAGGCGGAAGACCCGCCGGCTGGCCCGGCAGAATAGAAGCATGGAAACGGCGGCAAACGAAAAACGTTTGCCGCCGTTTGGGTTCAACTAGGGAAAAAAGGCCGCTTTAAGCCACAACGGCTCTCCCGGATCAAATGGCCTCTCCGGCAGAAATGCAGGGAGCGGCAAACCGCAGCGTTGTATCGGCTGACAAACCACCGACACCCTCAATAAAAACAACCACGCGAAAATCAACGCTTGCCGCGCACGGGATGCCGGATCACGGTGCGCAGCCTTTCGGGCGCGGTTTTGCGCGGGTCCCCCAGATAGATTTCATGATGCCGGCGGCCGGCACAAAAATCCGGGCAATAGCCGTTTTCCTCCGCAAAGCGTTCCATCCGCCGCACGGTGTCCGGCTCCGCATCATACGGGCCGATATGCATGCACTGTACACACAGGCCCTCGGCCAGCGTCAGCCGGCGCGCCGCAGACGGATCCAGCTTCTTTTTCAGCCGTACCTGATCGCAGGCCCAGTCAAACACGCCGTCATCCACAAAATCCGGCTGGCGGATCATCGCTGTCCAGCAAAACGCCGATTTCCGGCTGTAATCCACCGCCGCCTCGCCATCCGCCATCCACCACAGCCCTTCAAGCGGCGGCACCACGTAAGCAAAAAAGCCTTCGATCGCCCGGCCCGCCTTTTCGCTCATTTTGATGGTGTACGACAGCGCATACAACAGCCCGACCGCCCGGCTGTACGCGCCGTTTTCCTCATTCGGGTCGCCGGTACCGTCCACGGCAATATAGGTCATCTCCGGCACATCGACTATAACCGGCCGTGTCCCGGGCAGATAAAATGCCTTATCGGCCTTTTTGAAATCGTACGGCATGGCTTTTTCATCCTTTCTTTCTGCTGTTCCCGGACAAAAACAGGCCGCCCGCAGGGGGCGGGCGGGTTTATCCGCTTCGCTCGACGCGGAGGGGGCTTCGAGATCTGCTTACGCAGCCTCGACGAGTTCCGCCATCGGCGGAACATCGTACAGTTGAGGGCGCTTTGCGCCCTCGCAGTCTGTCGAAGAAGTCATTTTGCAAAAAATACTGCACAAAAAGTTTTCGCCCGCCTTTTTCAAAAGGCGGTGGAATCGCGGACGGTTACGTCCGCGGTGAGTTTGCCGCAAAGCGGCAAACATCACACAAGGGCCGCGATGTTTCGCCTGCGGCGAAACTCGCCGAGGAAGCTACGCTTCCTCGAGCGTCCCACAGGACGCGAAATTCTTTGCTTTCCTAAAGATCAGGAAGGGAGACGAGGCAGCCCGGTGGGCTGCCTCGTCGTGGGAAACCCTATCCAGGGGTTTCCCGATGCGGCGTCACGCCGCATTTGTGCAGCCGGCTGTCGGCAAGCCCGTTTTTCGACACGCTGCAAGCTGCTTTTCAAGCAGCTTTTTCTCCGATGCCGCCTGTTTTTAGTTTCTCCGGTTTTCACCCGGCGGGTGAAGCAAAGTGTGGATCACCCGTTTCAAAATAATGGACAGACACTCCTCTACACTTTTCTTATTCATTTTGGCAATATCTTCGTAGATGGTGGCTAATTCATCGTCTAATGAAACAACGTACTTTTTCATTTCCCCTCCATATGAACACTATCGCCTGCTTATATATGGACATTATATAGCTCATAATGGTGGATGTCAAGAGGTGAGCGTATGATTATTTACAACAGGCTTTGGGATACGATGAAACAGAGAGGAATTTCCACATACAGACTGCGTGAATCTTACGGATTTAACACAAAGACAATAGCCAAGCTTCGGCATAACGGTACGGTTACTACCCAGACCTTAAACAAGCTTTGTTCTATATTGCATTGTAAACTTTCCGACATTGCTGAGTACAGAGAGGATTAAACTCGGCCGGCGGTTTTATCCGCGTTCGTACATGAGTTTCCTGTGCTGTCCAATAGGGTAAATACAGGGAAACGATGGATCCTGCCGTCATAAAGAGCGTATCCGGGACCGAACCGGGAACGCTCTTTTTGGGTTGGAAGGGTCTGTTTTGGGACGAAGTGTTTTTGACGCTGGGCCTATTGTATCTATACAGGCGGGAATCCGCTTGTCCGTTTTTCCTCCGGTCGCGCGGTGCGGGCAGGGGCTGTATGCTCCGCCCGCGGAGCTGCGGGCGGATTTGTTCCCGTCCGCGGACAGGCAACAGTGCCGGCTGCCCACCGGCTTCAGGCGAGGGATGGAGATACATATGGAATACTTAAACTTGGTGCAGTACATAATTCTGGTGCTTTTGATCGTCGCCTTGGCTGCGGCCTTGTTTGCAGAGGACTTCCGGTTTACGAAATACGATCGTCAGGGCTTCGATAAAAAGGGGTTCCATAAAAATGGCACAAAATACGACGACGACGGTTATGATTGCTTTGGGTATGACAAAAACGGGTATAACCGGGAAGGGTATAATTCGCGCGGCAGGAATGCCCGGGGACAATACAACCGCTTTTATGATATAGAAGATTTTGAAAAAGGATGTTTCAGTGCGGACGGCTTTCTGGATCCCCGTGACAATCCCGTCGCCGTAACCGATCACGCCCGCATCCGCATGCAGGAGAGAATGGGAATTCAAAATCCAGACCGGATGGAGACGCTTGCTTTTGATGCCTACCGGTTTGGCCGGAGTGCAAGGCAGCTCCCCAAGGCGTCTGCGGCTCTGGTTCGGGATATAGAAGAGCGGCATATAGAAGAGCTGCAGGAAAAACCTATTGTGCTGCTTTACCGGAATTACGTGTATATTTTTTCGGCCGAAAATGTGCTGATAACCGTATATAAAAACGACAATATCCGTTTGTAAAGCAGCGGTTTTGCGGTGAGGAGAAAAACAGGATGGTTTGGGAAAGCGAACGGCTGTATGCCCGGCGGCTGACGCCGGAGGATTATAGGGAATGCTGCGCGCTGCTGCAGGACGCCGGGGTGATGTATGCCTACGAGCACGCGTTCAGCGATGCCGAGGTGCAGGAATGGCTGGACCGGCAGATCGCGCGCTACGCGGCCGACGGGTTCGGGCTGTGGGCGCTGGTGCGCCGGGAAGACGGCGCGGTGATCGGACAGGCTGGGCTGACCATGCAGGAATGCGGCGGAAAGCGGCTGCCGGAAATCGGCTATCTGCTGAAAAAGGCGTTCTGGCATCAGGGCTATGCCACCGAGGCGGCTATGGCCTGCAAGGCCTATGCGTTCGGCGTGCTGGGGCTGGATGTGGTCTATTCCATCATCCGGGACAACAATTTTCCGTCTCAGCGGGTGGCGCAGCGCAACGGCATGGTGCCGGTCGGGCGGACGGTCAAGCATTATTACCATATGGATATGCCGCATATTCTCTACGCCGTGCGCGCGGGCGACAAGGCGGGAGAGACGGCGAAAGATGCCTGAAGATTCCTTAAAACGGGTTTGCCGACAGCCGGCTGCACAAATGCGGCGTGACGCCGCATCGGGAAACCCCTGGATAGGGTTTCCCACGACGCGGCAGCCCACCGGGCTGCCGCGTCTCAGCTTGTCGAAAAAGTCCGGCTCACGCCGTCCTATTCTCCAAGCTGAAGCAAAAGTGGGGAAAATCATCCGATTTCCCCCACTTTTGTCGCCTGCGGGCGGGTGATTGTTGCGCGAGGTGGGAACCCTGACGCGTTCCCGGCGGCAAGATATTTATCTTGCCGCTTCACACTCCCCCTCCCTCCGTAATACTTTATTGACAGTCTCCGACGCAACAGCCCACCGGGCTGCTGCGTCTCCCTTCCTGATCCTTGTGAAGGCAAAGGGTTGGCTCCCTCTTGCGGTGCCCGGCTCCGTCATCGGCGGACACGCCGCCTCGCCGATCGCCGACCGCGGCGCCAACCCTTGCTCCCTTCTTCCGCCACCGGCGGCGGTCGCAAGCGTTGCCTTTTAAAAAATGGCCGCACGCGTTCGCCGGATGCGAACGCGAAAACTTCTTATGCCGTTTTTTCGGCAAAATGACTTCTTTGACTGCCTGTATCCGTCCCGGGTTATCCGGGGCGGATTTTTTTGTTCTATCCGGACAGGCCGTGGCATAGGTATACACCAGATACGGCTTGTACAAAAACGAAAGGGCGGGATACGGATGGACAAAGCGTTTCTTGCCGCGGCCGCCGGGCTGCCTGCCGCCTGGCAGGAGGCGATGCGGCGGCTGCCGGAGCCGGTGCAGGCGGCGGTGCAGGAAATCCGCCTGCGGGCCGGCGGGCCGCTCACGCTTTCGACCCCGCTGCACGAGTATGCGCTGACGCCCGACGGCCGGGCGCTGGAGCGTCCCTCGGCACAGGCGCTGTGCTGCACGGCGGCGCAGCTCAACGACTGCTTTCAGGCGCTGTGCGAGTATTCGGTACATACCCATCAGCAGGAGCTGCGGCACGGCTACATCAGCACCCGCAGCGGCTGCCGGGTCGGCGTGGCCGGGACGGCGGTGGTCGAAGACGGCGCGGTCGTCTCGGTGCGCACGCTGACCTCGCTGTGCATCCGGGTGGCGCGCAGCCATAACGGCTGCGCCGACGAGCTCAAGCGGCTGCTGGACAGGGACGGCCTGCGCGGGATGCTCATCTGCGGCGAACCGTCGAGCGGCAAAAGCAGCCTGCTGCGCGATCTGGCGCGGCAGCTCGCGGACGACGGGCGGCGGGTGGCGGTGGTGGACGAGCGCGGCGAGCTGTCCGGCCATCTGCCGCTGCCCCGTTGCGACGTGCTGAAGGGGTATCCGAAACCGGAGGGGATCCAGCAGGCGGTGCGGTGTCTGGCGCCGGACGTGGTGATATTCGACGAGCTGGGCACCGGGGAGGAAACCGATGCGGTGTGCGCGGGGCTCAACGCCGGCGTGACGGCCATCGCCTCCGCGCACGGGCGGGATATCCCTTCTCTGCTGCGGCGGGAGCCGGTACACCGGGCGCTGCGCAGCGGCGCGTTTGAACAGGTGGTGCTGCTGGCCGGCCGGCAGCAGCCGGGACGGATCGCCGGCATACGGGAAGCGGGGGAGTGCTTGCATGAAATGGATCGGTTTGCTGCTGACGGCGCTGGCGGGGATCGGGCTGGGCGTATATGCCGCGCTGCGGCTGTACCGCCGCGCCGCCTGGCTTGAACAGGCCGCGGGACTGGTCCGCTTTATGGCGGCGCAGATCCGCTATACCGCCGCGCCGGTCGGGGAGCTGCTCGACCGGGCCGCCGGGGCGGCCGAGTTTACCCGGCTGACCTTTCTGGCCGACTGCCGGCAGCGGCTCGGCCGGGGGGACGGCTTCCGCACCGCATGGCCGGAAAGCCTGCGGGAGCAGGCGGGCGCCGGCGGCGCGAACGGCGGGGATTGTGAACTGATGCAGCGGTTCGGGGAGGAGCTCGGCGCCACCGATGTGGAAGGGCAGCTGGCCTCCTGCCGGCTGTATGCCGAACGCCTCGGTGAGCGGCTTGCGGCGGCGCGCCGGGCGGCGGCGGAAAAGGGAAGGCTGTACGTTACCCTCGGCGCTGCGGGCGGGCTTGCGGCGGTGCTCCTTTTATGGTAAGAGGACGGCGGTGGGCTGACCCCGCCGGGGGTAAAAACGCCGGCAGGCGCGGGCCTGCACAGGCTGAGGCGGGGGCGGCCCTGCTTGTTTCGGGCCGGCGCACTTTCGTGTAAAGGCGGGCGGGGACACCCGCCGGGAAAGGGATGGTGGAGAACATGGATGTCGATCTGATTTTCAAAATTGCCGCTATCGGCATTATCGTCGCGGTGCTCAATCAGGTGCTGATCCGCTCCGGGCGCGAGGAACAGGCGATGCTGACCACGCTTGCGGGGCTGATTGTGGTGCTGTCGCTGATCGTGGTGGAGATCAGCGACCTGTTCCGCACGGTCAAATCCGTGTTCGGGTTATAAGCCATGGACATGGCGATGATTGTGGGCGTGGTGATGATCGCCGCTTTCCTGGCGGTGCTGCTGCGCCACCAGAAGCCGGAGTTTGCGATGGCGGTCGGCGTGCTCACCGGGATTGCGGTGCTGCTGCTGATCATCAGCAAAATCGTGCCGGTGTTCGATACCCTGCGGGACATGCTGGGCGCGGCCGGCCTGCCGGGCGAATACGGGCAGATCCTGTTCAAGGCGCTGGGGCTGTGCCTGCTGACCCAGCTGGCGGCGGACGCCTGCCGCGACGCGGGCGAAAACGCGATGGCGGCCAAGGCGGAGCTGGCCGGCAAGGCGGCGATGCTGCTGCTGTCGCTGCCGCTGTTTGAAAAGGTGGCGGAGCTTGCCGCTTCGCTGATCGGCGGAACGGGGGCGGGGACGGGATGAAACGGCTGAAACGGTTTTTCTTCCCTATCCTGCTGCTTCCGGTGCTGCTGGCCCTCCCGGTCGCGGCGGCGGAGGCCGATACGGCGCAGATTTACGGCGAGCAGCTGGAGGCCAGCGGCGCGGACGACCTGATCGATACGCTGCCGGAGGAAACCCGGCGGTTTATGGAAGGGCTCGGCATCACGTCCCTGCAGCCGGACGGCCTGACCGGGCTTGCGCCGCAGAACGTGCTGGAGAGCCTGCTCGGCCTGCTGGGCGAGCAGGCGAAAACGCCGCTTGCCGCCTGCGGGGTGGTGCTGGGGATTGTGCTGCTGTGCGCGCTGATGGACGGCGCCAAGCAGCTGGCGAAGGAGCCGGCGGTATCGGAGGTGTTCGGGGTCATCTGCGCGCTGGCCGCCTGCACGGCGGTGCTCATCCCTGTCGCCGGCTGCATCCGGTCGGTCAGCGCGGCGGCGGAAAGCGCGTCGGTGTTCACCACCAGCTTTGTGCCGGTGTACGCCGGTGTGATGGTGACCACCGGACAAGCCGCCTCGGCGCTGTCCTACCAGACGCTGATGCTGTTTGCCGCGCAGCTGATGACCATGCTGGCAACCTACGTGATTGTGCCGCTGATGACCATTTCGCTCGCGCTGGGGCTGACGGGCGCGGTATCCGGCGGGCTGAAGCTGGACGCGGCAGGCGGGCTGCTCAACAAAACCGCGGTATGGCTGCTCAGCCTGACGGCGACGCTGTTTGTCGGCCTTTTATCGATGCAGAACCTGGTCGGCGCCGCCGCCGATTCGCTCGCCGGGCGCGCGGTGAAGTTTTCACTTTCCAGCTTCGTACCGGTGGTCGGCGGCGCGCTCAGCGAAGCGCTCGGCTCGGTGCAGGGGTGCCTGTCGCTGCTGCGCTCCACCCTGGGCGGCTTCGGCATCCTGGCGACCGCCGCGATGCTGCTGCCGCCGCTGCTCGAGTGCGCGGTGTGGGCGCTGGGGCTGAGCCTGTGCAGCATGGCAAGCGAAATGTTCGGCCTGACCCAGCTGACCGCCGTGCTCAAAAGCGCGCACGCGGTGGTCAAGACCCTCATCGGTGTGCTGGCGGTGTGCGGGCTGTTCCTGATCGTGTCCACCACCATCGTCACGATGGCGGCGGCCAGGGCTGTGTGAAGGGAGGGAGAATATGGATGCGGTTCGTTCCTGGGCGATTGCCCTGTGCGCGGCGGCAATCGGCTGCACCCTGCTGCAGATTCTCGCGCCGAAGGACGGGATGGGGCGTATTTTCAAGCTGCTGATCGCCGCCTTTTTCCTGTGCTGTCTGGCCGCGCCGCTTTTGCAGATCAAAAACCTGACCCGGCTGGATTTCAGCGGGCTGCCCGACGAGGTGGCCTCCGGCGTGCTCCAGCAGCGGGTCAACGAGCAGGCGGTCAGCCAGATCAACGCCGCTCTCGGGGAGATCGCCGGGCATGCGGTGGAGCGGTATGGGATCGAAATGGAAAAAATTGCCGTCGAGACGGATACTTCGGCGGATGGCAGCATATATATCAGACAAGTTGTCGTATCGCTGGATAAGAAAAACGCCAACCGGGCCGCCGAGGTCAGGCAGATCCTCGAAAGCCGGCTGGGCGTGGACGTGACGGTGCAGACGCCGGCGTGAGCGCCGGCGGGCGGGAAAGGAGAAAGGGCGGTATGGAAGAACAAACGGGCGCGGCCGCGAAAATCACGGCGTTTTTCAAAGGGGGGAAGGCAACGAGGTGGATCGTGGCGCTCGGCGTGATCGGCATCGGGCTGATCCTGCTGTCGGAGTTCTGGCCGCAGAAGACGCAGGAGACCGCCGCGAAGGCCACGGCGCAGGATTTTGTGGCGGATACGGAGAAGCGGCTGACCGAAATGATCAGCAACATCAGCGGTGCGGGGCGGTGCCGGGTGATGGTGACGCTGGAAAACGGCGTCGAGTATGTCTATGCGACCGAGCAGAAGATCAATTCCGACCGTACCGAGGACACCGGCGGCAGCTCCTCCAAGTATTCCCAGCGCGACGACTCGGAGGAATCCATCATTCTGGTGGAGGTCAACGGGGAGCGCCAGGGGCTGCTGGTCAAGGAGATCCAGCCGACGGTGCGGGGGGTGGTGATTATCTGCGAGGGCGGCGACAACCCGGCGGTGCAGCAGCAGATCACCGACGCGGTGACCACCGCGCTGAACATATCCACCAAGCGGGTGAGCATATCGAAACTCAGCAGCGGTCAATGAAGCGGAGCGTTGACGGCAGATTACAGCATGAATGGGGAAAGGATGGATCATCGGTGAGCAACATTTTCGGGAAAAAGCAGGTTCTTCTGGCGACTTTGATTCTGGCGCTGGGGGTGGCGGTGTACCTCAATTACTATTTTGCCACCAAGGCGCCGGACACGCTGGATGCCAATGGCGGCGTGAGCACGAGCGACACCTCCAAAAACCTCGGCGACGCGCAGTTTGTGGGGAACAATTCCACCGTGTCGGGCGATGAGCAGGCGAACACCACCCCCGATTACTTTGCGCAGGCGCGGGCCAACCGCGAAACCGCGCGCGAGGAAGCGCTCGACCTGATTAAGGACATGATGAACGACGCGAAGGCGACCGACGCCATCAAGCAGGAGGCGCTCGCGAAAACCGAGGCGGTCGCGGCGGCGATCGAGCAGGAAAGCAAGATCGAAAGCCTGGTCAAAGCCAAGGGATTCGAGGACTGCGTCGTCTTTATCGAAGACAAGACCTGCCACATCGTGGTCAAGGCGGAAGGGCTGCAGCCGCAGGAGGCCGCCCAGATCACCGACATCATCTGCGCACAGTCGCAGGTGCCCGCGACGGGGATCACCATCGTGACCTCCAAAGGCTGACGGCACCCTGCGCGGAAAACGCCGCATTTCCGCCGGAAATTGCCGGCGGCCGGGGCATGGGTCCGCCCAAAAACGAAAAAATGGTTGCGGCAGGGGGAATTTGTGGTATAATACTGATGACAGCGCCCCCGCCGACGGCGGCGGTGCGCTGCCCGGCCGGCAAAAACAAGGACTTTTCGCCGGAACCCGGCGGTTTTTGCCAGGACTACAAAGGGGGTTCATCGTATGGATGAGCAGGGGTATCGTCCCTCTGAAGGCAGCTGCATTCTTTCCGAAGATGTCATTGCGACGATCGCCAGCACCGCTGCGCTCGATGTGGCGGGCGTGGCCGGCATGGCTTCCCGTCCGGCGGATATCCGCGGTATTATAGGAAGCGGCGCCGCCAAGTCGGTGCGCGTGATCAACAATGAGAACGAAACCGTGCTGGAGGTTTATATCAATCTCAAGCTCGGCGCCCGCATCCCGGAGGTCGCCGGCGAGGTGCAGCACGCCGTCAAGGTCGCGGTGCAGTCGATGACCGGCAAGCCGGTCAACAAGGTCAATGTGCATGTTTCCGGGCTGGTACTGGAAGATGACAAGACCGGGGAATAAGCGGAAGAAATCAGGCGGGCCCTCCGCAGCAGCTGTGGAGGGCCTGTTTGTTCATATCTGCGCGTATGCCGGAGAGCCGGCATGCCGCAAAGGAATTTGAAAACGAAAGGCATGGTGTCGGCCTATGACCCGGCGCGAAGCACGTGAACTGGCCTTTGTCCTCCTGTTTGAGAGCACCTTTACCGATGAATACGTCCGGGATATCCTGGAAAGCGCAAGGGAAGCGCGGGACGTGGAAGCGGACGCGTTCGCCCTGGCACTCGCGGAGGGTACCCAGGAGCATCAGCGGGAACTCGACGAACTGATTTCCCGCTTTTCTTTGAAATGGAGCAAAAACCGCCTCTCCCGGGTGGCGCTGTCGCTGCTGCGGCTGGCGTCGTACGAGATGCTGTACGAAAAGGATATCCCGGTGAGCGTCTCCATCAACGAGGCGGTGGAGCTGGCGAAAAAATACGGCGGCGACGACGATTCCGCGTTCATCAACGGGGTGCTCGGCGGCCTGGCGCGCAGCGGGCTTGTCGCCGGCGGCGAGGCGGACAAGCAGCCGGACGGGGACAAGCAGCCGGACGGGGACAAGCAGCCGGACGAGGACAAGCAGCCGGACGGGGACAAGCTGTCGGTCGGGGACGCGCCGTGAGCCGCTTTCTCGGGCTGGATACCAGCAACTACACCACCTCCGCCGCGCTGTATGACACCGAAACCGGGCAGATGACCCAGGCCAAAAGGCTGCTGCCGGTGCGGCAGGGCGAGTGCGGGCTGCGGCAGAGCGACGCGCTGTTCCACCATGTCCGACAGCTGCCGGATATGCTGGAAGCGCTTTACGCCGGGGCGGCGCTGCCGGTGGACGGCATTGCCGCCTCCGACCGGCCGCGGGAGGCGGAGGGCTCCTATATGCCCTGCTTTCTGGCGGGGGCCGGCGCGGCGCGTCAGCTTGGCGCGGCGCTGCACCGGCCGGTGCGCTTTTTCACCCATCAGCAGGGCCATGTGGCGGCGGCGCTGTTCGGCGCCGGCTGCACCGCATGGGCGGGGGCGCCGTTTCTGGCGTTCCACGTGTCCGGCGGCACCACCGACGCGCTGCTGGTGCGCCCTGACCGGGAACGGCTGCTCACCTGCGAGATGGTGGGCGGCTCGCTCGACCTGAAGGCCGGCCAGCTGATCGACCGGGTGGGCGTGATGCTCGGGCTGTCCTTTCCGGCGGGGCCCGCTCTCGAGGCGCTGGCGGCCGGGGCGGACGGCGTAAAGGAGCCGCGCGCGGTACTGCGCGGCGGCGACTGCCATCTGTCCGGCGTGGAAAACCAGTGCCGCGCGATGCTGGACAAGGGCGTGCCGCCGGCGCAGATCGCGCGGTTCTGCCTGCTGAGCGTGCTGGCGGCCATCGACGGCATGACGGCGGCGCTGCGCAGGACCTACGGCCCGCTGCCGCTGCTGTATGCCGGCGGCGTGATGGCCAACCGCCTGCTGCGGGCGGAGCTGGAAAAACGGCACGGCGGGCGTTTTGCGCCGCCGGAATTTTCGGCCGACAACGCGGCCGGCATCGCCTGGCTTGCCGCGGCGGCCGCATGAGCCGGGGACAATTCATCGGAAAAGGAGGTGCCGCCGGATGAAGGTGATTTCGGTCAGTCAGCTCAACCGCTATGTCAAATCGCTGCTGGAAGGCGACGCCAACCTCGCGGCGGTATACATCGGCGGCGAGATTTCCAACTTTACCAACCACTATAAATCCGGGCATCTGTATATGTCCTTAAAGGACGAGGGGGCGCTGGTCAAGGCGGTGATGTTCCGCGCCTACGCCTCCAGGCTGGCCTTTACGCCGGAAAACGGCATGAAGGTGATCGTGCGGGCGCGGGTGTCGCTGTACGAAAAGGACGGCGCGTTCCAGATCTATATCGAGGAGATGCAGCCCGACGGGGTCGGCGCGCTGCAGATCGCGTTTGAACAGCTCAAGAAAAAGCTGGCGGCGGAAGGGTTATTCGAGACCTCCCGCAAAAAGCCGCTGCCGCGGTATCCGGCGCGGGTCGGGGTCATCACCTCGCCGACCGGCGCGGCGGTGCGGGATATTTTCAACGTGCTCGGCCGGCGGTTCCCGCTCGCGCGGGTGGTGTTCACCCCGGTGCTCGTGCAGGGCGAGGGGGCGCCGGCGCAGCTGGTCGCCGCCCTGCGCCGCTTCAACGAGACGGATGCGGCGGATGTGCTCATCATCGGCCGCGGCGGCGGTTCCATTGAGGAACTGTGGGCCTTCAACGACGAGACGGTCGCGCGGGCGGTGGCGGCCTCCCGCATTCCGGTGATCTCCGCCGTGGGGCACGAAACCGATTTCACCATCTGCGATTTTGTGGCCGACCTGCGCGCGCCCACGCCTTCCGCGGCGGCGGAGCTGGCGGTGCCCGACCAGCATCAGCTGGCCGCGCGGCTGACCCAGTTATACGGGGCGCTGCGGCAGTCCGCGCTGCACCGCGTGCAGGTGGAAAGCACGCGGCTCGCCGCGATCCGGGAAAAGCGCTGCCTGGCGACGCCGCTGTTTTATGTGGAGGAGCAGGGGATGCGCCTCGACTACTTCGTGCGGCGGTTTGCCGCGGCGGCGCAGGTGCAGACCAGCCGGGCCGAAGGGCGCCTGTCCGCTGCGGCCGGCAAGCTCGATGCGCTCAGCCCGCTGAAGGTGCTTTCGCGCGGCTATTCGATTGTTTACAAGGACGGCGAGGTGCAGCATTCGGCGCAGGACATCCGGCCGGGGGACAAGCTCTCCCTGCGGCTGTCCGACGGCCGGGTGGAGTGTACGGCCGATTGATTTTTGAAGAATTCGCCGGAGTCTGTGCCGCTGTGCGGCGCGTCCGGATAAGCTGAGCCGGTTCGATTCCGCCGGCGGGAGAAAAGCGAGTCGTCGCCACCTTCTCTTGCCATGCGCCGGAATGGCGCGGAAAACGCGCCTTGTCCCGCTTTTCTCTCGTTTACCGAAAGGGTTAACCTCAGCCGGTGCGGCGTGTTTGGCAGGGCGGAGGACGGCGGCGGGCTGACGTCCGCCGAGGAGGAAAACGCGGCAGGCGCCGCCGGCTGAGGCGGGGCGGGTTCGCCCCTGCGCATCTCAAGAAACCGAGAAAGGATAGAGTGCATACGATGGCAGAGGAATGGACGTTTGAAAAGGCAATGACCCGGCTCGAGCAGATCGTGGGGGTGCTGGAGAGCGGGCGGTGCACGCTGGACGATTCCCTCAAGCTGTTTGAGGAGGGGACCAAGCTGACCGCCTATTGTTCCAAGGCGCTGAAAACGGCGGAGCAGAAAATCGTCAAGCTGACCGCTGCGGAGGAGCCGCAGCGCGCCGAGGAGCCGGCGCTTACCGCGCAGGCGGATTCGCGCGATCTGGCGGCGGAATGACCGCCGTTCCGGCGGCAGGCCGGGTTTGACGGAAAGGCAGGGAAAAGCGGGAATGGAATTGTACGCACAGCATTTACAGGCGCATTTGCAGGCGGTGGAGGAAGCGCTGCCCAAATACCTGCCGGCATCCGGCGGACTGCAGGCGGTGGTGGAGGAAGCGATGGGCTACGCCTGTGCGGCGGGCGGCAAGCGGCTGCGGCCGGTGCTGCTGCTGGAGTTCTGCCGCATCTGCGGCGGGCAGACGGCGCAGGCGATGCCGTTCGCCTGCGCGCTGGAGATGATCCATTCCTATTCGCTTGTGCACGACGACATGCCCTGCATGGACGACAGCCCGCTGCGCCGCGGCCGGCCGTCGGTGCATGCGGCCTACGGCGAGGATATGGCGCTGCTGGCCGGCGACGCGCTGCTCAACCGCGCGTTCGAGACGATGCTTTCCCCGGCCAACACGCAGGATCTCCCGCCGCAGACGGTGCTGCGCGCGGCGTTTGTGCTCGCGGACGCCGCCGGCATCCGCGGCATGGTCGGCGGGCAGACCATCGACCTGCAGTATGAACACCGGCAGGCGGACCTCGCGGTGCTCGAGCAGCTGCAGGACGGCAAGACGGCGGCGCTGATGATCGCCGCCTGCGAAATGGGCGCGCGGCTCGGCGGCGGCCCGCCGGAGCAGATTGAGGCCGCCCGGCGGTTCGGCCGTGAAACGGGGCTGTGCTTCCAGATCGTGGACGATATCCTGGACGTGACCTCGAGTGCGCAGACGCTGGGCAAGCCGACCGGCGGCGATGCGGCGTTGGCCAAGAACACCTATGTGTCGCTGCTCGGGCTGGAGGGCGCGCGCCGTCTCGCCGGACAGCGCACGCGGGAGGCTCTCGCGGCGCTGGAGGTTTTCGGCGATGCGGCGCAGGAGCTGCGCGGGCTGGCAGCGGCTTTGCTGGAGCGGAAAAAATAGGACGGGAAAAGCGTTTGGGGAAAGGCTTGAAATACGATGACTTTATTACGGGATTTTTTGCAGAACCGTGTGCTGTTCGCTGCGGTCATCGCCTGGATGTGCGCGCAGGTGCTCAAAATCGTGCTGACCCTGATTACCACCAAAAAGTTCCGTGCGGAACGGCTTTGGGGGGCGGGCGGCATGCCGAGCGCGCATTCCGCGATGGTGTGCGGCCTGACCATTGCGATGGCGCGCTTTGAAGGGGTGAATTCCGCCACCTTCGCGCTCGCGGTGATGTTCGCCTTCGTGACGATGTACGACGCGATGGGGGTGCGCCGGGAAACCGGCGAGCACGCGAAGCTGCTCAACAAATACATGAACCGGCTCGAACGCGAGGACGCGGATGTCGACGGCGACGGTGTCCCGGACCGCGAAGTCGAGGAAATCGAGCTTAAGGAATTTATCGGCCACACGCCGCTCGAGGTGCTCGGCGGCGTACTGCTCGGCATTTTGGTGGGCATCCTGATACCGGCGTGACGGCGTCGGCCTGCCGGAGGAAAGCGAGGCGAACCCTTTGCCTGAGGAATCGTATCTGGCACGCATCCATTCCCCGGAGGATCTCCGGGATCTCCATAAAAAAGAGCTGCCCGCGCTGTGTGAGGAGCTGCGGGAAACCCTGATCCGCACGGTGTCCCGCACCGGCGGGCATCTGTCCTCGAACCTGGGCGTGGTGGAGCTGACGGTGGCGCTGCACCGGGTGTTTTCCCTGCCGCACGACTGCATCGTATGGGATGTGGGGCACCAGTGCTATGTCCATAAGCTGCTCACCGGGCGGGCGGAGCGTTTCGATACGCTGCGCACCGAGGGCGGGATTTCCGGTTTCCCGCGTCCGTGCGAAAGCGATTACGACTCGTTCATCGTCGGGCACAGCAGCACGTCGATCTCGGCCGCCAACGGCATCGCCAAGGCCAAGGCGCTGGCCGGTGACGACGGCTATGTGGTGGCGGTCATCGGGGACGGCGCGCTGACCGGCGGGCTGGCCTACGAGGGGCTGAGCAACGCCGGACGCAGCAGCGACCGGCTGATCGTGGTGCTCAACGACAACCGCATGTCCATCAGCCGCAACGTCGGCTTTATGGCGCGGCATCTGACCCACC
Source organism: uncultured Oscillospiraceae bacterium (assembly GCA_905198295.1). Lineage (GTDB taxonomy): Bacteria > Bacillota > Clostridia > Oscillospirales > Acutalibacteraceae > UMGS1591. The sequence goes on from CAJKBW010000035.1 coordinate 23,440, forward strand.
TGCGTTCGCGGGCGCGCTATGTGCGCTTCAAGAACCGCTTCGGGCGCTTTCTCAACCACGTGCCGCTGATCGGCAAGCCGCTCAACCGGCTGCTGATGTCGGCCAAAGCGAGCCTGAAGGCGATGGTCTACCACAGCAGCACGATGTTTGAGGAGATGGGGTTTTACTATCTCGGGCCGGTGGACGGCCACAATCTCGACGACCTGATCCGGGCGCTCAAAACCGCCAAAAGCATCGGCAAGCCGGTGGTGCTGCACGCGGTCACCATCAAGGGGCAGGGGTATTCCTACGCGATGAACAGCCCCGACCGTTTCCACGGCGTGTCCGGCTTCGATGTGGTCACCGGCAAAACGCCGGCGGCTTCACCGAGCTTTTCTTCGGCGTTCGGCGGGGCGCTGTGCGAACTGGCCGAGGAAGACGAGCGCGTGTGCGCGATTACGGCGGCGATGAAGAGCGGCACCTGCCTGCAGGATTTCGCCGCGCGCTTCCCCGACCGCTTTTTTGATGTCGGGATCGCGGAGGAGCACGCGGTCACCTTTGCGTCCGGCCTGGCCAAAGGCGGCCGGCTGCCGGTGTTCGCGGTCTATTCCACCTTCCTGCAGCGCAGCTATGACCAGCTGCTCAACGACACGGCGATCCTCGGCAGCCATATTGTGCTGGCGGTGGACCGCGCCGGCATCGTGCCGGACGACGGGGAAACCCATCAGGGGATTTTCGACGTGCCGTTTTTGACCACCATCCCCGGTACCACCATTTATGCGCCGGCGTCGTTTGCGGAGCTTGAGACGTATCTGCGCCGGGCGCTGTTCGATACGCCGGGCATCGCCGTGGTGCGCTATCCCAAGGGGGGCGAGCTGCCCGGCCTGCCGGAGTTGCCGGCCGAGGCGAAGCCGTACATCCTGCTCAGGGCCGACGGGGCGGATACGCTGCTGATCACCTACGGGCGTATTTTTGCGAATGCCGTGCAGGCGGCGCGGCAAATGGCGGAGAAGGGGCAGCCGGTTTCGGTGCTCAAGCTCGGGCAGATCCATCCGCTCGACCCGGGCTGCGTCCAGGCCGCCGCCGCGTACCGCCGGGTGATCTTCTTTGAAGAAGGCAGTCCCGCCGGCGGGGTGGCCGAGCATTTCGGCACCCAGCTGACGGCGCTGCATTATACCGGCGATTACCGTATACAGGCGGTGGAGCCGTTTATCCTCACCTGCAAGACCGACGCCGGGCTGCGCCATGCCGGACTGGATGTCGATGGCATGCTGCGGGCGATGGAAGCAGACTAGGGCCGGGGGCGGAGGACGACCGACACGACGGGAGGCGAAAGCATGCCGGAAGGCGAACGCAGGCGGCTGGATGTGGAGCTTGTGCGCCGGGGGCTGGCGGAGAGCCGCAGCAAGGCGCAGGAAATGCTCGCCGCCGGGCTGGTGACGGTGGACGGCCGGCCGGCGGCGAAAGCGGCCCTGCCGGTGGACGCGGAGACGGCGATCGTGTGCGCGGGCGCGCCGCGGTATGTCGGGCGCGGCGGCGACAAGCTGGAAAAAGCGATGGCCTTTTCCGCCGTTTCCCCGCAGGATAAAATTTGTCTGGACGTGGGGGCTTCCACCGGCGGGTTCACCGACTGCATGCTGCAGCACGGCGCGAAAAAGGTTTATGCGGTCGATGTGGGCTCCGGGCAGCTGCACGAGCGGCTGCGGCGGGATCCTCGGGTGGTGTGCATGGAGAAAACCGACATCCGGGATACGGCGCGGGTTGGTGAGAACATCACGCCGGGCGAGATCGGGCTGTGCACGGTGGACGTGTCGTTCATTTCGCTGCGGCAGGTGCTGCCGGCGGTATGGCCGTATCTGGCGGACGGCGGGTGCGCGGTGTGCCTGGTCAAGCCGCAGTTTGAGGCCGGCCGGCGCGCGCTGGGCAAGAGCGGCGTGGTCCGGGACCGCGGCGCGCACCGTCAGGTGCTGCGGGAGCTGTGGGATTTCTGGCATGAACAGGGCTGCCGCGTCCTGGCGCTGACCCATTCGCCCATCACCGGCGGCGACGGCAACATCGAATATCTCGCGGTGCTCAGCCGCAGCGCGCAGGAAACGGTGCCGGAGCAGACGCTCCGCACGATTGTGGATGCGGCATTCGATGCGCTGAAGAATAACAAAAGATAAAAATAGCGAGAGTTATCTATATTATAGGGGGCTATGCGATGAAGGTGGCGGTGATTCCCAACGGGCGGGCGGCCGGCGTACACGCCGCGCTGCCGGCGGTGTGCGCGCAGCTGCAGGCGCTCGGCGCGCAGACGCTGTGTCCGGCGAGCGGTGCCTTCCCGTCGCCGGAAGCGGATGAGCTGATCGGGGCGTGCGACGCGGTGGTCGCGCTCGGCGGCGACGGCACCATCATACATACCGCGAAGCGGGCGGCGGCGTTTGACCGCGCGGTGCTGGGCATCAACTGCGGGACGCTGGGGTTCATGGCCGGGCTGGAGGCGGACGAGCTGGAACAGCTGGCCAAGCTCATCGCGGGGGAATACACCATTGAGAGCCGCATGCTGCTGGAGGTGCGGGTATCCGGCGCGAAGGAACGCCGGTTTTACGCGCTCAACGAGGCGGTGGTGTCGCGCGGTTCCCTGTCCCGCATCGTGGAGCTGGATATCTGCAATCACGATAAACCGGTGATGACCTACGAAGGCGACGGGGTGATCGTGGCGACGCCGACCGGTTCGACCGGCTATTCGCTGTCGGCGGGCGGGCCGGTGGTGGACCCGGAGGTCAGCTGCCTTCTGGTTACGCCGGTATGCCCGCATTCGCTGCACTGCCGTTCGACCATCTTTTCGGCGGACGCGGTGCTGTCGGTGCGGGCGAACGTGGAGCGGTGCCCGGAAATCTACCTGACGGTCGACGGGGAAGAGGGCCTGCGGGTCGGTGAGCGCGACGTGGTGACCATTTCCCGCGCCGACCGCGCGGCGCGTCTGATTAAGATCAAGCAGCAGTCGTTTTACGACGTGCTGACCCAAAAGCTGGTCAACCGCTGACCGCGGATACCGGGAAAGGAAGGGAAGGCAGCGCATGAAAACCAAACGGCACGCCAAAATTCTGGAGCTGATCCGCGGGCAGGCGATCGATACGCAGGAGGAGCTGCTGCGGCAGCTGCGCGAGGGCGGATTTGATGTGACGCAGGCCACCGTTTCGCGGGATATCCGCGAGCTGCGGCTGATTAAAACGCTGGGTCCCGACGGCCGGTACCGGTATTCCACCGTACAGATGGAGCACGATACCCTGTCCACCAAATTCCACTCGCTGTTTGCGGATACGGTGACCGGCGTGGATTACGCGCAGAACATCGTGGTGGTGCGCTGCCTGTCCGGCATGGCGCAGGCCGCCTGCGCGGCGATGGATTCGCTGCACTGGGACAACGTGGTCGGCACCCTCGGCGGCGAGGACACCTTTATCTGCATACTCAAAACCGAGGAGCAGGCGGTCGGACTGGTCGCCGAGCTCAGAAAGATGATGAAGCGCCCGTAGGACAGGACGGCGGAAGGCGGGATCGTTTATGTTGTGGAGTCTGCATATTGAAAATATCGCGGTGATCGAAAAGGCCGACATCACCTTCGATGCCGGCTTCAACGTGCTGACCGGCGAAACCGGTGCGGGCAAATCCATTGTGATCGACTCGATCAACGCGGTGCTCGGCGAGCGGGTCAGCCGGGATCTGGTGCGCGCCGGCAGCGGGCAGGCGGCGGTGTCCGCCGTGTTCAGCGATCTGTCCGCCGCGGCGGAGGACAAGCTGCGGGAGCTCGGGTTTGAAACCGACGAGGACGGCATGCTGCTCATCCAGCGCACGATATCCGCCGAGGGAAAAGGCGGCTGCCGCATCAACGGGCGGCCCGCGACCGTTTCGATGCTGCGGGAATGCGGCCGGCTGCTGGTCAACATCCACGGGCAGCACGAAAACCAGGCGCTGCTGGCGCCGGAAAAGCACGTGGAGTATCTCGACCGGCTCGGCGGGCTTTTGCCGCTGCGGGCGGAATACCGCTCGGCTTACGACGGGTGGCAGCATCTCCGGCGGCAGCTCGACGCCGTGCAGATGGACGAGGACCAGAAGCTGCGGCGGCTCGACCTGCTGCGGTATCAGGTGGACGAAATCGAGGCGGCGGAGCTTGTCCCGGGGGAGAGCGCCCAGCTGCAGGAGCGCCGCACCTTTTTCCGCAACGTGGAAAAGATCGCGCAGGGGCTGTATGCGGCGCGCGCGCTGCTGCAGGGGGACGAGGACGCCGACGGGGTGCTGACCGGCGTGGAGCGGGCGGTGTCCCAGGTGCAGGACGCCGGCCGGTATATGGACGAGGCGGCAAAGCTCGGTGAGCGGATGGAAAACCTCCAGTACGATCTGGAGGCCTGCGCCGAAGAGGTGCGCGCGCTGACCGAACAGCTGGAATTTGATCCGCAGGAGCTTGAGCAGGTGGAGGCGCGGCTGGATGTGATCCGGCGGCTGACCGCGAAATACGGGCCGGAAGAAGAAGACGTGCTGGCGTTTTGCGAAAACGCCCGGCAGGAGCTTGAACAGATCGAGACGGCCGACGAGACGGCGGCGCGCCTGCGGATGCAGCTGGAAAAAGCGGAGGAAGCGGTCGGCGCGGCGGCGCGGCGGCTGACCGCTGCGCGGCGGAAGGCCGCGGAGATTTTCACCCGCGATGTGCTCGAACAGCTGCGGTTCCTGGATATGCCGGGCGTGCGGCTGCAGGTGCAGATCCTGCCGGCGCCGCTGACGGCGGCCGGCGGCGATCATGTGGAGTTCCTGATCGCGGCCAACCCCGGCGAAGAACCGAAATCCATCGCGCGCATTGCGTCGGGCGGCGAGCTGTCCCGGATCATGCTCGCGCTCAAATCGGTGATGGCGGATGCGGACGACATCGATACGCTCGTTTACGACGAAATCGATGTGGGCATCAGCGGCCGCGCCGCCTGGAAGGTGGGCATCAAGCTGCGGGAAACCGCGCAAGGGACCAAATCGGTGCGGCGGCAGGTGCTGTGTGTCACCCATCTCGCGCAGATCGCCGCGCAGGCGCACCATCATCTGCTGATCGAAAAATCGGTGCATGACGGGCGCACCTTTACGGCGGTGCGCGGCCTGGACCGCGCCGGCCGGGAGGACGAGCTGGCCCGGATCATCGGCGGCGAGGTGACCGCCGCAAGCCGCGAAGCCGCCCGCGAAATGCTCGACCGGGTGAACGCATAAAAAAACCGTTTTGCCGAAAACACGGTATAAGAAGTTTTCGCCGGCCTTTTTCAAAAGGCCGCGGGGGCGCGGACGTGACCGTCCGCGGTGAGTTTGCCGCAAAGCGGCAAACGTCACACAGGGGCCGCAATGTTTCGCCTGCGGCGAAACTTGCCGAGGAAGCTATGCTTCCTCGAGTACCCCGGCTCGCGTCCCGCAGGACGCGAAATCCTTGGCTTTCATAAGGATCAGGAAGGGAGACGAAACAGCCCGGTGGACTGTTTCGTCGTGGGAAACCCTATCCAGGGGTTTCCCGATGCGGCGTGACACGCCGCATTTGTGCCGCCTTTTTGGCAAACCGCTTTCTCAACAGTCTGAAAAGGGCGCGTTGCAAAAGCAACGCGCCCCTGAAAAACCGCTTGCGGGCCATACATTGTGGCCCGCATTTCGCGTCTTACAAACGCGAAACCGCGCTTTTTCTCGGTGTCTGGGTACATTCCAGCATTTTGCAACGCGCCCTTTTTGTCAGGAACGGAGCATCAGGTTGTCCGCGCACTGCTGCAGCTCCTGAAGGTTCTGCGGCTGTACGCTGCTCTGCTTGATGTTCTCCTGCACGTATTTGGGCAGCGTATTGAAATACTGCTGCATATCCGGATGGTTGGCGTTGAAATCGCCCGGACAGCAATTGTCGGCCATGAATAACCATTCCTTTCCTGCCGAACTCGGGGAACGCAAAAGCCGATTCCCCGGCAAAACCCGGTCTGCGCGTACGGCTTTACCGCCGCCTTCTTAGTATCCCGCCGTCCGGCTGCGCTACACCCGGCAAATTCTGTTTATGCCTGTTTCAGGCCGAGCACCGCAACCAGCGGATAATGGTCGGAAGGATAACGGCCGCCGGCGCTGAAGGTGTTGATATAGGCGTTTTGGATTTCCCATTCCTCGCTGACAAAAATATAATCGATCGGCTTGCCGTGCGTTTTGCCGCGGAAACCGTGGTAGGTGCTGTGAATTTTTTCCGCGCACGGCGCTGTGTACAGGCTGGTCAGGCGGATATCGGGGTAATCATGCCGGTTTTCCGCCAGAATCCGGATCGACTTGCTGCGCGGATGCGCGTTCAGGTCGCCCATGAGAATGGTCGGCAGCTTTTCCTGCTGGTTGAGGCGGTGCATATACTCCAAAATGATTTTTACGCCCAGGGTCCGCGCCGGGCCGCAGACGTGGTCAAAATGCGTGTTGAACACGCGGATTTTTTGCTGCAGCGCGTCCGCGTATACCTCGCACACCGTGCAGATGCGCGGAAACATCGCGAAATAGGCGCGGCTGCCGCTTTTTTCCGGATGCTTGGAGAGCCAGAAGGTCTGGTCGTACAAAAGGGTGGTGTTGTCCGCGCGCAGCAGAATCGCGGCGTGCTCGTTCGCCAGCTGCCGGGTGCGGCCCTGCCCGACGATGCGGAAGCCGGACAGCCGCGTGCGCAGATCCTCCTTCATGTCCGGCATCAGCTCCTGCACCCCGATGATGCTCGCATCCGAGCTGGAGAGCAGCTGCGTGATCAGCTCCCGCCGGGCTTTCCAGCGGTTGCGTACGGCAAGGGCAAAATCATGCTTGAGATTAAAGGATACAATTTTTATCGCTTCCATGCGTGTCGGCTCCTTTGGGGTTGGAAAAATCACGCTTTTATTGTACCGCAGGTGCGGGCGGATGGCAATCCGGTACGGAATAATTTAAGAAAAACCTAAGAGTCTTGTAATAATGCCGAAGAATGTCGGAAGAAAAACTTTTTTGCAAAAATCCG
>CAJKBW010000036.1 GCA_905198295.1 uncultured Oscillospiraceae bacterium
GAATTTATCCGCAGGTATATTCCGACCGGAACGGCGGGCGGCAATTATGCCGCCCGCCGCCTTACTGACACCAAAAGCAGGTCGTTTTCGGATCCCGCACACAGGCGGAATACGGAAACCCGAATTCGCGTATACCGGAAGAATAAGGCGCGATCGCATACTGCGGATAAAAAATGACCAGGCCGCCCGGTGTACTATAAAAATTCTGTTCGTCAAAGTTATCACGCACAAGCGCTGCATAATCGTCAAAATACAGCGAGGGGTTCTGCCGGATCTGCCGTTCGATTTCCCGAAAAATGATTTCGGTATCGTAGGTATCCCCCGGCCCGCAATGCAGCAGTTCCCGGAGCTTCATCAGCCGGAAGCCCTGCAGATTCCAGACCTGAGCGCTGCGCTGTGTATTGCCGTGCGCGCCGCCGGTGAACTCATACTGGTCAAAAACCAGACTGAGGATACAGCAGCGGTTGTCGCTGACACGGAAAGTGGTGAGTGCCTGATAAACCATCACCGGGTATCCGTTCTCGACGGAATAGCGGTACTGCTCCTCCGCCTTCGGCAGCAGCTCTTTTTCCACATAATCCTGATAAGCCTCTGCTTTTTCACGATAAAACCGGTTGATGCCGGGCAGCGCCATCTGATAACGGGAGCCGGACAAAACCGGATAGGCAATAGAATAGGTAAGTATTTTTTGGCCGTCTATAAACAGGTCCCTTTCCAGGACTTCGGTTTTCACCATAGTTGTATATTCCTGCATAATCAAGCGTCTCCTTTACTGCATATCGGAGGCTTAGCCCCCTGTCCCAGTATATGCAGGATAGTCGCCGCCTGTCTTTCCCCTTGACAGAGATACCGCTGTGCATTAAACTGTTAAGTGTATTATTCACCATGGTACACATCACAGTGAAAACGGATGAATTTTGACGAAAGGAGGCGAAGCCGGATGTTCAGCATCGATCCGATGTCGCGGATTCCGATTTATGAACAGATCATCCGGCAGACCGAGCAGCGGATTTTATCCGGACTGCTGCCGCCGGGCAGTCAGCTGCCGTCGGTGCGCAGCCTGTCTCTGGAGCTGTCGGTAAACCCCAATACGATCCAAAAAGCCTATTCGGATATGGATACACGCGGCCTGCTGTGTTCGATTCCGGGGCGGGGCTGCTTTGTCTCGGAGAACGCCCCCACGTTGCTCAACCAGTATAAGCGGCAGCAGCTGGGCGACCTGCAGGAAACGATACGGGAGCTGGCGTTGGCGGGCATCAGCCGGGAAGAGCTGATTGCCTGCATCGACGCGGCCTGTCAGGATGTGCAGGCGCTGTAAGAAAACGGATGCCGGACCGGTTATCCAAAACAGCGAGCCATTTGCGCCGGCCCAACCGGTGCAACACAAAGAACGGGGGAAACCGTATGATCAACGTTGAAAAGGTCACCAAGCACTTTGATGACTTTACCGCGCTAAAGGAAATATCCTGTACCATCCGGGAAGGCTGCATATACGGGATGGTCGGCTCAAACGGCGCAGGCAAATCCACCCTGCTTCGCCTGATTTCGGGCGTGTACCGGCCCGACGGCGGCCGTATCACGATTGAAGGGCAGCCAGTGTGGGAGAATCCGGAAATCAAGCAGCGGATGGTGTATGTCCCGGATGACCTGTATTTTCTGCCCGGTGCCTCCATCAGCCGCATGGAAGCGCTGTATGCCCGGGCGTACCCGCAGTTTGACCACGAGCGCTGCCGCCAGCTGGTGCAGGCCTTCCGGCTGGATCCGCATAAGCCGGTGGCGGCCTTTTCCAAGGGCATGCGGCGGCAGGCCGCATGCATTCTCGCGATTTCCTGCCGGCCGCAGTATCTGTTTTTCGATGAGACCTTTGACGGGCTGGACCCGGTCATGCGGCGGCTGGTCAAAAACCTGATCTGCCGGGACGTACTGGAGCGGCAGGCCACCGCGATCATCACCTCACATTCGCTGCGGGAACTGGAGGATACCTGCGACCAGCTCGCACTGCTGCATAAGGGCGGCATGGTGTTTGAAAGCGATATCCAAAACCTGAAAACCTCCCTGTTCAAGATCCAGATTGCCTTTGCCGGAGAATATGACCAGTCGTTATTCGACGATCTGGATCTGCTCCACTTTTCCAAGCGCGGGTCGGTCGCCAATATGATCGTGCGGGGCGACCGCGAGCAAACGGTCGGACAGCTCAAAAATCTGTCGCCGATCCTGCTCGATGTGCTCCCGCTTACGCTGGAAGAGGTGTTCACCTACGAGATGGAAGCGCTCGGCTACAGCTTCGACGACATTCTGGAATGAGGAGGATACACGGGTGAGAAAACGTTTTTTTGATGTCGGCCTGTACGCCGATGCGCTGCGGCAGCTGCGGCTGATCGGCGTCGCCGCCTTTATCATTCTGGAGCTGGAAGCCATTCTTCTCCCGCTGGCAAGCTGGTTTTCGCAGCAGCAGATGATCGCCAACGGCTATATCGCCCCGAACGCTCCTTATATTGCGAACTTGCTCGAATGGCATCCGCTGGTTGTCCTGTGCCCTTTTTTGATTGCACCGCTGATGATGCTGGTGCTGTTCCATTTTCTAAATAAGCGCAGCGCCAGTGATTTTTATCATTCCCTTCCCAATACCCGCGTTTCGCTGTTCTTAAGCTTTATTGCCGCGATCATGACCTGGGTGACCGCGATTATGCTGCTGACCACCGCCACCGATCTGGTGATGTTCCGGCTGTTCCCCTCGGGAGGGACGATCAATTTCCCGTCCGCCCTGACGATGCTGTTCAACCTGTGGACAGCGGCGCTGTATCTTTGCATGAGCCTAGGCATCGGCATGAGCGTAACCGGCACCCTGTTCACCAATCTCGCGGTAACCGTCCTGCTGGTGTTTTCGCCGCGCCTGCTGCTGTTTGCGATGCACGAAAGCCTGACCAACGTACTGCCGATCCTGCCGCCGGGCAGTCAGCCTTTTCTGCTGGACGGATCGGCAAACGTCGTCACCGGTCTGCTTTTCAGCGGCTCGGTGGGCGGCGTGCCGAAATCTCTGGCGAATCCGGCGAGCGGACTTTACACGCTGGTGCTTGCGCTCGTCTACGGCATATTTGCGCTCTGGCTATTCTGCCGCCGGCCAAGCGAAACGGCCGGCAAATCCGCCCCCAACCGCATCGTGCAGGCGGCCTTCCGTCTGGTGCCGGCCGCGCTGTTCTGCCTTATCCCCTGCTCAATGATCACCAGCCGGTGGTTCAGCGGGGATCCCGTGTACGACACGGAGCTGTTTGAATATCTGGTTCTGTATATCGTAGCTGTCGGCATTTATTTTCTGTATGAACTGGTCACCACACGGAAATGGCGCAACTTGTGGCGCGCCGTGCCGGGACTCGGCATCCTGGCTGCGCTGAATCTGCTGCTCATCGGCGGCACGGCCGGGGTATATTCCTCTGCCCTGAGCTATCACCCCAAAACCGAAGAAATCGAAAGTGTACGGATCGTGCAGAATACGGGCGACAATTATTTTGCCCTGCGTTCTTCCGCCATCGAACTCACCGATGAAGCCATCCGCGAGGTTGTCGCCGAACAACTGGAATTTGCGGTAACCGATATCCGGCAGGCACAGCGGCTCTGGTTCGGGCAGGATCAGTCTTCCTCCCTTTCCGGCGAGACGTATATCTGGCAGACCGTGGCGATCAAAACCGCAATGGGTACCACCTACCGCCGGATTCCCATGACGATGGGCGACCTTGCCGTTATCACAGAACATCTCGAGGCAAATGCGGACTACCGCCGGATCTATATGGAGCTGCCTGGTCTGGATGAAGATAACCTGCAGGTATCGGTTTCCGGCCTGACCGAGGAAAAGGCCCGTGAGCTGTACGCCATTGCCCGCGAAGAAATCGCCGATCTGGATTTTGCGATGTGGTACGCCTGCCTGACCGGCAGAAACCCCGTTGGGGACATAGAGATCGGCGACCAGGCACAGACCGCCTTTGCAGCCTCCCTGCCGGCATCCATCTCGGTGAGCGGTTACCGTGGGGCGCAGAGTTATTCTTTGGATTTCCCGCTGTATACTTTCCTGCCGGAGACTTGTGAACAGTATCTCGCCCGGTATAACGAAGGACAGGCCGCACAGGATTTCTTCCGCTGGCTTTCGGAAGCGGGCGGTGAGGACTGTATGGTCTCCATCACCTGGTACGACACCGCATTTTCCGGAGAGAACTACAACAATTTCCGCGGAAAGGCCTGGCCTGCCTTTATGGAGGCACACGGACAGGCGCTGCGGGAAAGCCTGGAATCCACAGCGGCGCCCCGTATGGACGGCACCTTGCTGCGCATCTATGTCGAGGAAGCTGACAAAAACGGCTATTATGTCTCCACGGATGTTTACTGCAACGCCTCGCCGGCCTTTCAGGCCGCCCTGCGGGCCTATCAGCAAGACGGCGAACTGCAGGCGGTATTCACCGTACAATAACACGCATACGCCTCTTTCCTGCCGCATACACTGTGGCGGGAAGGAGGCATTTTTATGTACAGCAATGAATTGCGTGAGCGGCTGGCAGAATACCGGGAGCTGAAAGCGCAGCTGGCCCGTACGCAGGCCGCCCTGGAAGAAACCGAGCAAGCGATCAAGGCGCATATGGGGGAACGGGAAGAACTGCTGTTTGAAGGCGTGCGCATACGCTGGGCTTATTACGACAGCAGCCGGTTCGATACCACCGCGTTCCGGCAGGCTCACGAAGACCTGTATCAGCAGTTCTGCAAAACCACCCGCAGCCGCCGTTTTACAGTTACATAAAAAAGGAGGGGCGGCGCCCCTCCTTTCCTTTTAACAAAACTGTTATCGGCAATCCATTCTGCCGCAGGGATTGCGCGGCGGGATAAAGGCTCTCGGAAAAAGATAAAGGAAGCGGCGCGCACCGGCAAAGTTACTGCGCCGCTTCCCCAGCACAGCTGCCGCAAGGACATACGGCATAGAATAGTATGCACTATGCCGTCCGTTTTGGCAAGGTGCAAATATTTTCGTCTTCCTTTTTCCGTGTTTCCCGCTCTGTCCTCCCAGAATCAATCAATAAAAATGGCGCTTTGACTTTTGTCGGTAAAAACTATACAATACTTTTGTCGGTAGAAAGGAGGAGCTGCTTGCCGGCAAAAAAAATGGGGCGACCAACCGATGACCCGAAACCGATTCGTCTGGATATTCGTATCAGTGAAACGGATGCACGCATCTTGGACGACTATTGCAGACGCACGGGAAAAAGACGCCCGGAAGCCATTCGGGACGGGATAAAATCGCTCAAAGACAAATGAAAGGAAGCGGCGCTCGTCGGTCAGAATTCACGCCGCTTCCCCCACACAGCTGCCGCACAGAACGGTCAGCATAGAATAGTATACACTATGCCGTCCGTTCTGGCAAGGCGCTGTGCTGCTTTACAGCGAAGTTTTTCGTTCCGGCCGCCGATTCCGTCGCACACCGGACACTTCGGTGCTGCCGGGAAAGACTTCCGTTTTTGATCGGAAAGGAGGAAGATCCAAATGAAAAAAAGCCTTGTGGAGGCGCTCTATTTTGGCGACATCTCCCCTTTTTCACGCCGCCGGCCGCCCCGCCCGGAACAGGAAGCCGTGTTCAAAAAAATCGAAACGGAACGGGAATACCTGAAAAGCCGGCTGTCCGCCGACGATGTGCAGCGCTTGGAAAACTGGGAGACTCTGCTGGCCGACGCCAGCGCGCAGGAAGGCGTCGAATGCTTTGCCTGTGGCCTGAAGTTTGGGATACAGCTTCTTTGTGAAACGGCGGCCACGCCTATGTAGCTGCCGACAGCTCCTCCCGGCAAAAAACCAGGCCCCGGCCATTGGCCGGGGCCTGGTTTTTTCATACAGCTTACAGCAGCGAGGTGTACAGTGCAGCGATATCCTCCACGCTCGTCTCACGCGGATTGCCCGGACGGCAGGCGTCGTCGTAGGCGGACTGAGCCAGAAACGGGATATCCTCTTTTTTGACAATATCCCTGAGATCCTTCGGGATGCCGACGTCGGCGGCCAGCTGGCGCACCGCCTCCACAGCAGCCCTGCGGTATTCCTCCTGGGTCATACTCTCGGTGCCCTTAACCCCCATCGCCGCGGCGATGTCCCGATATTTCTCCCCGGTTGCCGGCGCGTTGTATTCCATCACGGTCGGCAGGATGATGGCGTTCGCCACACCATGCGGGGTATCGTACAGCGCGCCGAGCGGGTGCGCCATCGAATGCACGATGCCGAGCCCGACATTGGAAAAGCCCATACCGGCCACATACTGGCCGAGCGCCATGCCCTCGCGTCCCTCCGGCGTGTTGGCCACCGCACCGCGTAAAGAGCGTGCGATGATCTCGATCGCCTTGAGGTGGAACATATCCGACAGCTCCCATGCCCCCGCGGTAATGTAGCCCTCAATCGCATGGGTCAGCGCATCCATGCCGGTCGCTGCAGTCAGCCCCTTGGGCATACTGGCCATCATTTCGGGATCGACCACCGCCACCACCGGGATATCGTGCGGATCCACACACACAAACTTACGGTTTTTCTCCACATCGGTAATCACATAATTGATGGTCACCTCGGCAGCGGTTCCCGCCGTCGTGGGCACCGCAATAATCGGCACACTCGGGTTTGCGGTCACCACCGCCCCCTCCAGACTGCGCACATCCGCATGCTCCGGATTGGCGATAATAATGCCGACCGCCTTGGCGGTATCCATCGAGGAGCCGCCGCCGATGGCGATAATATAATCCGCGCCGGAATCCCGGAAGGCTTTTACGCCATTCTGCACATTCTCGATCGTCGGATTGGGCTTGATATCGGAGTACATCTCATAAGCCAGTCCCGCCTCCTCCAAAACAGCGGTCACCTTCTGGGTCACCTGAAAACGGAGCAGATCCGGGTCGGAGCAGACAAACGCCTTCGTCAGCTTCCGCATCCTGACCTCGTCCGCAATGCTGCGGATCGCGCCGGCGCCGTGATAGGACGTCTCATTGAGAATAAAACGGTTTGCCATCGATCATCACTCCTGTTTTTTCTTTCGTAAAACGCCATTTTGCGTTTCCACAATAAGTGTACCACATCTGTGGATAAAAACAAGTTACGCATCTATGAATTTTCCCCCAGCACGCAAACTGGCGCCATTCCGGAAAAAGTGCTGTAAGTTTTGTTCACCGTGTGGTAATATATACTCACAAACCATCCTCCATCAAATACGAAACGAAGCGCTCTGTCAGGCCGAGCTGATGCCCTGTTTTTCGGTGTTCTGCGCAGAATGTACTTGCGTTTTTACAGTATACCTGCCGGCTTTTCTGTACTTTTATTCCTGTTTAGGGGATTAAACCCCACCTATAATTCGATTTTTATTGACATTTTTCATGATCTATTTACTTTCTGGGATTTATAGCTATACTGTTATTGGCATACATTCCAGAATTAGCCATAAGTTGACAAGCCGGGAAACGGCTGGATTTGAGGAGGCTGTTATAATGAAGATCCTGGTAGTTGACGATGAGCATTCCATCAACGATCTGGTTGTCATGAACCTGAAGCTGGCGGGTTATGAATGCCTGCAGGCCTTCGACGGCGCACAGGCGGTGCGCATGGCCAGGGCGGAAAATCCGGATCTGATTGTGCTGGACGTCATGCTGCCGGTCTATGACGGCTTTACCCTGATGGAAAAGCGGATGTTCGGTGACATCCCGGTCATATATCTCAGTGCCAAAGATCAGATAACCGACAAAGTGCGCGGCCTGACCGTCGGGGCGGACGATTATCTGGTCAAGCCGTTTGAGGCGGCCGAGCTGCTGGCCCGGGTGGACTCGGTGCTACGCCGCGCCGCCAAGCATCACCGCATTTATATGTTCAGCGGCACGTGCATTGATCTGGATGAGCGCACCACAACGGTAGATGGCAAACCGGTTAAGCTGACCTGCCGGGAGTTTGAGCTGCTCGCGGCGCTCATCCGCCACCAGAACCTGGCTCTGAGCCGGGAACAGCTGCTGAATCTCGCTTGGGGAGAGGATTATCTCGGCGAGACGCGGACCGTTGATGTACATATTACCAAGCTGCGCAAGAAGCTGCATCTCGAGGACTATATTAAAACCGTGTATAAGCTCGGTTATCGTTTGGAGGCGCCGCGGTGAAATACTGGCAGAAAATTTTTCTGAGTACGGTTATCATTTGTCTGATCGTCCTGGACATCAGTATCCTGATCGTGGTCTCGTATTCCTATTCTTTTAGCAAAAAGACCGAACGGGACAGCGCTCTGCGCGAGCAGAGCCTCATCCTTTCCTCCATCAACGGCAGCATTGCCAACGCAGAAAAATTGTATACCGGCGCTTCGGAGGATCCGGAACATCTCCATGATGCCGTTGAACCCCTTGCGAAGTATTACTCATCGCAAGGGGTTTCCTTATCGCTGTATAATGGCGATCGGCTGGTCTATTCCAATGCCCCTGCCATCCAGCCGGAACTTCTCCGCCTGGAGGATATCAACGAGCAGAAAATTTCTGAGCTGTCCGAAGATGACAACCGCTATCTCTGCGTCTCCTCTCTGGTGCCGGATTATCCTCATCTGTCTTTCGTCTACACCCGTGATATTTCCCACATACGGGAATTCCAGACTCACGTTATCCACATTTTTATCATCATCAACTTTGCGGTATGCCTTGTGCTGGGGATTTCCATCTACATACTGCTCAAACACATGACCCTGCCCATCCGGCAGCTCAACACGATTACCAGCGAAATCGCCGGCGGTGCCTACAATAAGCGGGTACATTTCCGGCGGAAGGACGAACTGGGCGAGCTGGGATGTACGTTTGACAAAATGGCCGATTCGGTGGAGGAAAAAATTCAGCAGATGACGCGTGAGGTAGAAAACAAGCAGCAATTTATTGAAAACTGGGCACACGAAATGAAAACGCCGCTGACCGCGATTCTGGGTTATACTGCTTTTCTGCGAGATGCCAAGTGCAGCGAACAGGAACGTCTTATTGCCACTGGCCATTTGTATGACGCGGCACGCCGTCTTCAGGAGCTTTCCGGAAAGCTGATGGATATCACCCTGCTCGAGCACGACAGCCTCATTTTGGCTCCTGTGAACCTTTCGCCCCTGATGCAATCCCTGCATACCCTCATGGATGAAAAACTCAAGCAGCGCGGACTTACTTTGGAAACCGACCTGCGGATCGAAACCATTAACGCAGACGAAGCCCTCCTGCTTTCCCTGCTGATCAACCTTGTGGAAAACGCGGCACGGGCTTCCCAGCCAGGCGGTATTATTACTATCCGCGCTTACAGCAACCCCGATGTTACCCTCGTCGTGGAGGATCAGGGCTGCGGTATGGCACAGGAGGATATCGCCAAGATCACCGAACCGTTTTACCGCGTGGATAAGTCCCGTTCCCGCGCCAATGGCGGCGCGGGCCTTGGCATGTACATCGTCTCGCGAATCATTCAGCTGCACGGTGCATCCCTCGAAATCCGTTCACAGCTTCATCGAGGAACGTCGGTTTATGTCGTTTTTACAACTTCATAACAACTTGGTAGCAACTTCACAATATCCGGAACGTATAGTGTTATCCGCCGGTCAGCCGGTCAGAGAGCACCTGTGTGGACTCCGTCTGTCGTTCAGTACCCGCCATATACCGGGTACACAGCGGCCGACGATTGCGAAAGGATAAAACGACATGTTAAAAAACTGCAGATTCAATAATTTCCTGACTGCCCTGATTTTTGCTGCCGTATTCATTCTGAACGCCATCCTTTTCCCCAGATTGCTGAACCTCGCCCCGCTCACCGTTACCGAATCTGTACACGCCGCTCCCTTCATGAACGGCATCGCAGCATCATCCGGACCGAACTCCAACATGCTGCAGGCGGAAAGTGCACTGGAACGGGTCATACCGCAATTTTCCCTGCCTAAGGACAGCGTTTGGAATGGTTATGCCAACTTTGTCGATTCACAGCTTTTTCCCGAACAGGCTATATGGCAGATACGCCTCTGGCAGAACGAAGCCTTCCACTACTATGCAATTGTCAGCGCTAACGACGGCGAAATTCTCCTCAGCTGTATTATTGAATATACCGACAACGGCACCATACTGCTGCAGTCTCTGGATGGGCAGCCCATTGACGGCAACTACAACCCCATTACCGATTACCACCCGGATTATACCGTCCGGATCGACGACAGCGGTGCGGCTCACATTGTCAAACAGGCTCTGCCAAAATGAATGCGGAAGGGAAGCGAATAGAATGCGGTATCTGCTTTGGCTGCTGCTTCCCCTATTCGCTGTTCTTATCACCATTATTGTCAACCACCATTTTTTACTTGCCGACAAAATTCTCCATCTTTTCATCGGCAGTAACCCTTTCCACGAAGTGCTGCCTACTAGCTCAAGCCAAAAACCGTGCTGCAGCAGAAAGGCGCAGGTGCCGAGTCGGAAAAAGCGCGCCTGCCATGTGAAATATATTCACATAGCCAAACAACAAAATCCAAAATTTCTCTCTGCTGCAGAAGCGGATGTCCAAGAGCAAAAGGATGCACCTGATTCCTATTCCTACGTATATATTGCACTTTTCTCTGCCGCGGGATGTACCGGCTGTATTGCCGCAGACGGTGATCTCCTTTTGCGCATCGGTCGCTTTCCGCTGCTGCGCGGAAAGGCCGCCGCAGTCGGACGCCCGATTGCGGCATCCGATCACGATCCGGTGTGGCGTTTTCTTCTTCCAGACCGCTATCTGACCAAATCCAGAAAATGGTACCTTTATACCGTGCCGTTGGGAAAAAAGGCGAATATAAAAAACCTTATGTCTGCGCGGATCGCTAAAATCCATCTGAATTCGTTTTTGGAGGAAACCTGATGAAACGTATGATGAAAATTGAACTGCGCCGTGCCTTCACCAGTACCGGCTTTGTCCTTGCCCTTATCATTGGATGTCTCATTGCAGTGGTCCATTGGGCGTTGTTTGTACTGCCGGTTTCGGTCACGCTGGAAGAGTATGTCGCGATGAACAAGCCCATGATGTATCCCGGTTGGCTGTATACCTCCTGGATCGGCAGCGATACGACCGCCATCCCCGCGTATCTGCTGTTTCTGATCCTGCCGATTATCGCCGTACTGCCGCATGCAGACACCTTTTTTACCGACGCCGGCAGCGGTTTTATCCAGAATATCTGTATCCGTACCAATCGCAGGCATTATTATATCGCCAAGTATACCGCAACCTTCCTCTCCGGCGGAACGGTGACGACAATTTCCTTCCTGCTTAACTTTCTGCTCAGCTGCCTCGTTCTGCCGGCAATGCATCCGGAGGCATCCGCCTTCACCAGTTCCATCGGGGAAGCGAGTACCTTTCCGCATCTCTTTTTTAATCTGCCTCTGCTGTATGTTGGCGTGTATTTTCTGATCATCTTTGTGTTCTGTGGACTGCTGGCCACCATCTCTTTAATTTCCAGCTATTTTGCCGGTTACCGCTTTCTGGTGGTTCTCACTCCGTTTCTGCTGTATCTTACCGCCTGTGCCATCTTTCAGTTGATCGGCCTGGCCGACTGGCAGCCGATCAATCTGCTCGATCCTTCTTATCCTGGCAACACGCTGGTCGCCATTTTTGTCGAGTGCATCCTGCTGATTCTGTTTACACAATACGGCTTCATTGTCAAGGGGGCCCGCGAGGATATTTTCTGAGTCCGGCTGTTTTCCCCTTTCTCCATGCGGCCTGATCCGCGTAATCCAAGGGGCTGCTGCAGAATGCTGGTTTGTGGCGGCTCCTTATTTGCGCGAAGAAATGCCCCCTACAAAGGTCTTTTTATTCCACTTTTTGCCCCGCTTACTGCCGCCGGTACATTTTCCGAATTGCCGGCATAACCAGGAGAGGAGTACCCATGCGTTTTACAAAAGGTCTGCACCGCTGCCTGCGCTGCGATCTCACCCACGGCCTTCGCCGGCAGGCACTGTTCTGGCTTGGCGGCATCGGCATCGTGCTGATCGCCTGTCTGCAGCTGACCATGCGGCATCACAGCCTTAGCACAGCCGAATATCTGCAGCTTGAGCCTCACCTGACCTATGGTGACTATGTATTTTACCTGCTTCATGGCATGCCGGAGTTTGTCCCCGGCGACCAAAATTTTGTTCCCAACCTCGTTTGGCTTCTGCTGCATCTCTATCTCGCCTGCCTGATCGGCAGCTACCCGCAGCGGGATCTTCTGGAAATCGGTGTCCAGCTATGGCCGCGATGCGGCAGCCGCTGCGCCTGGTGGATCAGCAAATGCATCTGGACCGCGGTCAGCTGCTTGCTTTTTTATCTGCTCATTCTGGGGGTTCCCTGGCTTTTCCTTTTTTTCGGCATGACGCCCGATCTCCTGCCTCAGCGGGAAATCCAGCAGTATTTCTCCTCCGCTGCCGTTGCCGGCATCCCATTCGGAAGGATGCTTGTGCATACGCTATTGCTTCCGCTTCTCGCCTCCATCAGCCTTTCCTTGTTCCAGATTACCCTGGCAATGCTGACCCGGCCGCTGTTTGGCCTGCTCGCCGTCACTGCCGTGACGGTATCCGCCATATTCAAAACCGTATGGTGGCTTCCCGGCAACTATCTTATGCCCGCACGCAGCCTGCGGGGAAATCTGGGCGGGGACAGAATTTTTCTTTTTTTCCTGCTCGCCCTGTGTTTCTCCCTTTGCGCCGGCTGCCGAAAAATCGTCCGGCTTGACCTTTATTCACACCATGATTAGCAGGAGGTCCCACGAATGTATCTAGAAATTCAAAACCTATCCAAAACCATTGCCAGAACGGCAATTCTGCAGAACCTCTCACTGGAAATGGAGCGAGGAAAGATTTACGGACTGTGGGGAAAAAACGGATCCGGAAAAACGATGCTGATCCGGGCAATATGCGGCCTCATCCATCCTTCAGAGGGGGAAATCCTCATCGATGGAGAGCGTCTTGGAAAAGATATCGCCTTCCCACGGAGCATCGGGGCGCTGATCGAGTCTCCCGGCTTCATTGCCGGTTACAGCGGAATCAAAAATCTTCGCTTTCTCGCCGGTATCCAGCAGAAAATCGGTGACGACCAAATCCGTTCCGTCATGACTGCGCTTTCACTGGATCCGGATGACCGCAAAAAATTCAAAAAGTACTCGCTCGGAATGAAGCAGAAACTCGGCATCGCGGCCGCCATCATGGAAAAGCCGGAGATTATCCTGCTGGATGAGCCGTTCAATGCACTGGACGAAAAAAGTGCCGCTGCCGTCGGCAATATTCTGCGTGAAGAGAAAAAGCGCGGCGCCCTGATCCTCCTCTCCTGTCACGACAAAGCGGAACTGGACGCTCTTGCCGACGAGGTATTTTGTCTGGAAAGCGGCCGGCTGACAGACCGCTATTTTCCCGCAGCAGATGTCAAACAGGAGGATGCGAAATGAACAAAATCGCCAAGGCGGCAATCGCCGCAGCAGCCTGTATCCTGCTTGTACTGGCAGGTGTGCGCATTGTCCGGCTCAATCAGCGTTATCCGGCGGCCGAAACGGTCATCTACACGCCCGGACAGGAGGCTCCATACGGCAATTTTTCCCTAACCGTAACCGGCAGCCGCTTTTTAGAAGAGAACGAAATCGCCAGCCTGTTTGCGCAGGAGCTTCAGGAGGGTTTGGATATCAAATGCCTTGTGCTGGATTTTCAGGTAAAAAACAACGGCAGCCAGACCGAACAAATCGACATTTACAATTTTATTCTGGAATCCCAGGCATGGAAAAACGGCATCAACCTGGCGGCATTTATGGCCCTGAACCAGGAGAACACAAAGGCCAGTTTGTCTCCCTTACTCGAGCCCGGGGAATCGATGACGATGAAGCTCCCCTTTCACATGCTGTCCGGTCAGTATCGCCCGTCTCAGTGGACGCAAGTAGAACAACGGGACTATCTGCTCACCTACTCGCTTTACCCGGTCAAGCAATCCATTGCGTGCGGCGACTGATCCATACCTGTTTATTCAAATCGGTGCTGTCCAGTTTTACCTAATCATCACATAAGAGGAGGATTTTCAACCAATGCTTAAATCTCACAAAATGCCCGCGTGGGCGAAAATTCCCGGCGCTCTGGTGTTTATCTTCACCCTGCTGTCCGCTTTGATGATCACCACCGGGGCTGCTGTGACCACCCGCACCGGCAACATCAGCGACACACTGTTCGAATTCGAGGCCGACGGTATGAGTATTATCGCCGTGGACACCGAATACCGGGCAAAGCTGGACTATACTTCGTGCTATGCCTATAACATGAAGTCCGACACCGACATTGCGAAAGTGTATATCAAGGGAACCGATAGTCTTCCCTATGTCACTGAGAAGGCCTGCACCTACGGTACTCCCAAGAATCTGCCGCTCGGCGCAGCATATTATTTCCCGAACACCGTCAAGGAACAGGGCCTGAACTATGCCCGGCTGCAGTTCCATCCCGTAAACGGTGACGATTGCTACCTGTACATCTGGTGGAGCCCGGACTGCGTGTGATGACAGTCCGCTGAGCACCTAAATCAACAGCACCGATTTGCAATAAAAAAACCCGGATGAATGCCTACTCCACTCATCCGGGTTCCTTTTTTGTCCGGATGATTGTCCAAGCGCTGTTCTTGTGGTATGATAACGATAAACACAAAAAAGAGATGAGGCTTTATGAACAGCAACGCTGAACGCTTTACCGGATTTGCCGCTATTTACGATCAGGCACGGCCGCATCTGCCGGCCTTTCCACGGGAGGTAATCCGGCGGTATCTCGGACATGCTCCCGATACCGTTGTGGATCTCGGCTGCGGCACCGGTCTTTCCACTGCGGCGTGGATCGGGGAATGCCGACAGGTAATCGGCATCGAGCCGAGTGCAGATATGCTCGGCATCGCACAGAAAAAGGCTGGGGAGGGCATTCGCTTCCGTCAGGCGTTTGCGCACGACACCGGCCTGGCGGATGGGATTGCCGACGCCATCGTCTGCTCACAGTCGTTCCACTGGATGGAGCCTGTTTCTACGCTCAGGGAAGTCCATCGCCTGCTGGCTCCGGGCGGCGTTTTCGCCACGGTGGACTGCGACTGGCCGCCGATGTGCGGCTATGAGGCGGAAAAAGCCTATCAGGCGCTTTTTGCTCAGGTAAGGGATATTGAAACCGGACACCCCGATATCCGCAGCACCTTCACCCGCTGGGAAAAGGAAAAGCATCTGCAAAACATCCGCGAATGCGGCTGTTTTGCATTTGTTCGGGAACTGGTGTTTGCGAATCCCGAAGCCTGCGATGCGCAGCGCTTTATCCAGCTTGCCCTGAGTCAGGGCAGCCTTCAGGCCATCCTGAAGCGGCATCCGGAATTGATCGAAAATGCCCTGGAGCATTTCAAACAGATGATTCTGGCGCATTTCGGCGACGGGAAACGCACCATTTATTTTGGCTATCGCATGCGTGTCGGCGTAAAGGGAAACGAATAGAAAACCGGGGCAGCAACAGCCGCCCCGGTTTTTAAAGTCCTTCATCCAGCGGATAATCCTCACCGGATTCCGTACCGATATATTCCCCGGTACGAAAGCGCATACGCACCCGCTCTTTCTCCACCTGTTCGTCGAGCGCCTCCTTGAACTCCCGGACGCCGCGGATGTTTTTGATCACCAGCTCGGGCCGGCTTTGATCCGACGATGCTACCAAGATGCTGCCCAGCCGAAACAGCTTCTGCCAGAAGGTGCGGCGCAGCGACGTATCCCGCACGCGATACAGCAGGATGTCGTCCTCAATCGTAGTCAGCAGTCCGGTTTTGAGCACCAGCTTCCGCTCGGTCAGCGTATAGGTCGTAAAAGTAAAGGGCAAACCGAAAAACAGCCAGCGTCTGCGTTCGGTCAGGGTAAACGGTTCTGAATCTTCCAGAACATCGGGAATGCCATTGCGGTTGTCGTCTTGCATTTTTCCTTCCTCCTCAGCGTTCGTCATACAATTGCAGGCCATCTGCCGTTTCCTTCAGCGGAATCCGATACGGCCGTTCCATTGGGTCATTATTGGGGCGGTGCAGAATCAGATTGAGCTGTCCGGCCTTATCGCGGAACAGCATCCCATGCCCGCCGTCCCGCGCAAAAAGCAGCTGCGGATCATGATGCCACGTTCCGTCGAGCTCCCCATTATCTGTACGGGATACCGCCTGCACATAATTTGTAAAATTATGATCCAGCGAGGACCACAGCATCAGCAGGCTGCCATCCGGCGTGCGGTGGAGATACGGGCCGTCGGTGACGTAGTTTCCGCTGGTATGATCCGCCCATGCCGGTTCGGAAGCGTGAAAAAGCACAAACGGCTCCCCCGCCGCGGCACGCAGATCCTCCGTCAGCGGCACCGCACAGACCGCCCCGTCATGAATCTGACACCATTCATGGCAATACACCATGAACGGTCTGCCATCCCGGGATATGTACAGCGTGCCGTCCAGGCATTCCTGATCGGCCGGCGTCAGCGGTCCGTCGCTGTGCGGCAAAAACGGCCCCAGCGGACTGTCTGCCGCCAGGATCTGTGTACCCTTGGGTCTCCAAGCAGCGCTGAAGGTGGCCAGCATATAAAACCGGCCGCGATAGACATGCACCTCCGGCGCCCAGTAATGGCCGTGGTAGCCCCAGAAATCCTCCTGCGGCGAAAAGGCTGGAAAAGGACCCTCCCAGTCGCCGTCCAGGGTTTCGCAGCAGTATACATCGAAGCCCGGCGGGTATTGGGAACTGATCATCCCTTTTGAACCATACAGATAATATATCCCTTCATGCACGAGCACAAAAGGATCACGCATATGAATGGCTTCCGTTTTCATCCTTACCCCGCATCGCTTTTCGCGAAATTTTCATTTTTCTTATTATATCGCCTCAATCGCAGAGCTGTCAACCGCTATTCAGGAAAATGCCCGGCATCACCTTGGTGATGCCGGGCATTTTTATGCATTCAAACGATCAGCAGCCACAGCCACAACCGCTATTCGCCACGCCGCAGCCATTGTCGCAATCACGGTTATCCGCCAGCAGGATCAGCACGATGATGAACAGCAGCCAGGTGCAGTCACCGCCGCAAAACAGGTTCCGCAGACACATATGGTTTCACCTCCCCCATCCGATATGTTGGGAACGCGCCCTCCGAAGAACGGGACTCGGCTCAGCAACCGCAGCCGCAATCGTTGTCCCGGGCACAACCGCAGTCATCATTATCGCACAGGAGAAGGAGAATGATGACAAACATGAACCAGCTGCAGCAGTTCGCGCCGCCAAAGAGGTTTCTCAGACACATCTCGTGGTCGCCTCCTTTCTTTGCTTACACCCCATACTATGTGATCGGCCCGTATTGTGCTACACGGTTTTTCTGTTTCCTTCTGTATGCCGGACAAACCGGCGGCGTATACTATTAAGGTAAAGGTACAGCGTCGGGATTTTTCCGATTCCAAAGGAGGCGGCTTTATGGTACATCGTCATTTTGCTCCGCAGTTCTCAGGGAACAGCGAATTTTCCCGCGAACTGCTGCCATCGGCGCTATTCGGCGAAGAACATACCCGACCGCACGGCGATCGAAAAAACGTTTTGAAAAACGGCGTATCCGCGAGATATTCCGCAAAAACAAAAGACAAACGGCAGCCAAAAGCATAAAGAAAGCGCATTAGTCTTTCTTTGACTTTGACTTTCATTGACCTACGCGGTATAGTAAGGTCAATGAAGGTCAAAATCGTATTTCCCCGATTGCAGGCATACGACAGGCCAATCCTGTCCGCCGCCGAAGAGAAAGGGGGCAATCCATATGGGAATGAGCGATGCCATCAGCGCCTATATTCAGCACATGCTGGATCAGGCTGACAACGGTTCCGCCGAGCTGCAGCGCAATGAACTGGCCGAAAAACTGGGATGCGTGCCCAGTCAGATCAGCTATGTGCTGTCTTCCCGCTTCACACCGGAACAGGGATATCTTGTGGAAAGCCGGCGCGGCGGCGGCGGATACATCCGGGTACGGCGTATCCGTTTTCAATCGGCCGCTTCGGTGCTCATGCACACCGTTAACGCCATCGGCGACCAGCTGGTGCCGGCAGCAGCCGCCGCGATTCTGGATAACCTCACAGCGCTCGGCGCACTGACCGACACCACAGCGCGGGTTATGCATGCGGCGGTATCCGATAGTGCTTACCGCGATGTACCAGCACCCCTGCGCGACCGGCTGCGGGCTGCCCTGCTCAAGCAGATGCTCACCGCGGTCATGATGCAGAACACATAGCCCCAAAACACGGAAAATTTACAGAGAAAGGACGGATCGTTTATGACCTGTCAGGGATGCGGAAAAAAGCCCGCTACCACCTTTTTGAAAAAGACCATCAACGGAAAAACCACCGAACTCCATCTATGCGCGGACTGCGCAGCCAAGCAGGGACTCGACGGTGTACTCGGCGGGTTCGATCTCGGCGACTTCTGGGGAAGCCTTTTTGCTGAACCGTCACTGCGCCAGCAGGCGGACACCGTACACTGTAAGGGCTGCGGGCGCACCTTCAGCGAAATCGCTCAGTCCGGCCGCGCGGGCTGCCCGGAGTGCTACACCACCTTTTACGACCGGCTTCTGCCTTCGATCCAGCGAATCCACGGCAAGACGCGCCATACCGGAAAAATACCGGCGGAGGGCAGTGAAAACGGCCGGCGGGAACGTGAAATCGAGCAGCTGCGTAAACAGCTGAGCGACTGCATCATGCGGCAGGAGTACGAACAATGCGCCGCACTGCGTGATCGTATCCATGAGTTGGAAAGCCAGTGCACAAAGGAGGCGGACAGCGATGACGACAAATAAGCAATGGTATCGCAAAAGCGGTCCGGAGGGCGACGTGGTCATCAGCACCCGGATTCGTCTGGCCCGCAATCTGCGCGGCTATCCCTTCCCCGCCAGCATGGACGATGAACAGAAAGCACGGCTGGTGGACACCATCACCGCTGCAGCCAAAACCGCAGCCGGCACAGTCGACGGTATCGGCACACTGACGGCCATGCCAATGGAAAATCTGCCGCCGCTGCGGGCGATGAGTTTAGTGGAACGTCACCTGATCAGCCCGGAATTTGCCCGCAGCGGCAAGGGCAGCGCCCTGCTGCTGTCGGAGGACGAAGCGGTGAGCCTGATGCTCAACGAAGAGGACCATCTGCGGCTGCAGGTGATGTTCCCCGGCATGGCGCCTGATGAGGCGTACCGTCTGGCCGATGAGCTGGACACCCGGCTGGATGAGGAGCTGCATTTTGCCTTTGACGACCGGCTCGGCTATCTGACCCAGTGCCCGACTAACCTCGGCACCGGCATGCGGGCTTCCCTGATGCTGCATCTGCCCGCCTTACAGGAGCGCGGTGCGCTGCAGCAGCTGGCCAACACGGTGGCCAAGCTCGGCCTTACCATCCGCGGGCTTTACGGCGAAGGGAGCCGGTCGGAAGGGGCTATCTATCAGCTATCGAATCAGGTCAGTCTCGGCATCTCCGAGCAGGCTGCCATCGAGAATCTCAAGGGCATCGCGGCACAAATCATCCGCGAGGAACGCGCGGCGCGCGAGCAATTGAAAAAAGACAGCCGGTTTGAGGACCGCGTCTGGCGGTCGCTGGGCATCCTGTGCACAGCCCGGCTGCTCACCGGCGATGAGTTTATGGCACTGATATCCAACCTGCGGGTGGGGGTATCGCTCGGTTGTCTGGAAGGTGTGAATCTCGACGTGATCGGCGGACTGATCAACGACGTCCAGCCCGCCACCCTGATGGCGGATGCCGGCGAAGAGCTGGAACCTGCACAGCGGGACGCCCTGCGCGCGCGCATTGTGCGCGCGCGGCTGACACCGGCGCTCACCGGTCAGGCATGACTTTCCCCCAGGAAAAGGAGGAGCATTTATGTATCGTTTCAAAGGATTTACCGAAAAAGCCAACACAGCGCTTAATCTTGCGGTTGAGGCTGCCCAGGAGCTTGGACATACCTATATCGGCACCGAGCATATTGTGCTCGGCCTGCTGCGCGAGGGCACCGGCGTTGCCGCCTCGGTGCTCGGTGCCCGCGGCGTGACAGCGGCGCAGTATCTCGACAAAATCATTGAAGCGGAATCGAGCGGGAACTTCAGCCGCCTGACCCCGGAGGATTTCACGCCGCGCGCCAAAAAGGCGATGGAAATGGCGCTCGCCGAGGCCAGTGCCATGCAGCATGGCTATGTCGGCACCGAACACGTTCTGGCGGCGGTGCTGCACGACGAAAACAGCGTGGCGGTACGGCTGCTGGAGGCGCTCGGCGCCCGGCCGGAGGAATTGTACGCCGACATTGCCAAGGCCATCGGCAGCGGTACACTGCAGCCTTCGGCGGCGGACGGCGTCCGCGGCGGTAAAACGGCTGCGCGCGGCAGCAGCAAGACCCCTACCCTCGACCAGTTTGGCCGCGATCTGACGGCGATGGCCAAGGAAGGCAAGCTGGATCCCGTCATCGGCCGCGGACCGGAAATTGAGCGCGTGATCCAGATCCTTTCCCGCCGGACCAAAAACAATCCCTGTCTGATCGGCGAGCCGGGTGTAGGCAAAACGGCGGTCGCCGAAGGTCTGGCGCAGAAAATCGCCGCCGACGAAGTGCCGGAGCTGCTGCGCGGCAAACGGGTGGTTACCCTTGATCTGACCGGCATGGTCGCCGGCACCAAATACCGCGGCGACTTCGAAGAACGGATCAAAAACGCCATCGACGAAGTGATCAAGGCCGGTGATGTGATCCTGTTCATTGATGAAATCCACACTCTGATCGGTGCGGGAGCGGCTGAAGGCGCGGTGGACGCCGCCAACATCCTCAAACCGTCTCTGGCGCGGGGCGAGCTGCAGATCATCGGTGCGACGACACTTGACGAATACCGCAAGCACATCGAAAAGGACGCGGCGCTCGAACGCCGGTTTCAGCCGGTGACGGTCGGCGAGCCAACGGCCGAGGAATCGGTGCAGATCCTTAAAGGACTGCGCGACCGGTATGAGGCGCACCACAAGGTCAAGATCACCGATGAGGCCATCGAAGCGGCGGTGCAGTTGTCTATCCGATACATCGCCGACCGGTATCTGCCGGACAAAGCGATCGACCTAATCGACGAAGCGGCTTCCCGCGTGCGTCTGCGCGCCTTTACGGCGCCCCCGGACATGAAGGCGCTGGAAGACGAGGCCAAGCGGCTGGCCGAAGAGAAAAAAGCCGCTGTCAACGAACAGGATTTCGAACGTGCGGCGCGGCTGCGGGACGAAGAAAAGGAAACCGCCGCCAGGCTCGCCGAACTCAAGGAACAGTGGCAGGAGAAAAACGCCGGCATCACCGGCGCGGTATCCGAAAAGGAAATTGCGGAAATTGTCTCCAGCTGGACCGGTGTGCCGGTCGTGCAGCTCACCGAAGCAGAAGGCCAGCGGCTGCTGAAAATGGAAGACATCCTGCACGAACGGATCGTCGGCCAGAATGAAGCAGTCAGCGCGGTTGCACGCGCTATCCGGCGCGGACGCGTAGGGCTGAAGGATCCCAAACGGCCGATCGGCTCATTCATTTTCCTCGGCCCCACCGGCGTCGGCAAGACCGAATTGTGCAAGGCACTGGCGGAAGCGATGTTCGGCGACGAAAACGCCATTATCCGTCTGGACATGTCCGAGTATATGGAGAAGCACACCGTCTCCCGCATGGTCGGCTCGCCTCCGGGCTATGTCGGCTACGACGAAGGCGGTCAGCTGACCGAAAAAATCCGGCGCAAGCCTTATTCGGTGGTACTGTTCGACGAGATCGAAAAAGCTCATCCGGATGTCTTCAACCTGCTTTTGCAGATTCTGGAGGACGGTATTCTCACCGATGCACAGGGACGGCGGGTGGACTTCCGCAACACGGTCATCATCATGACCTCCAACGTCGGCGCCCGGCTGATCACCGAAAAGCATTCGATGGGTTTTGCCAGCGTTTCGGACGGCGAAGCGGATCAGTCCCGTATCCGTGACAACGTTATGGGTGAGCTCAAGCGTGCTTTCCGTCCCGAATTCCTCAACCGGGTGGACGATATCATTGTCTTCCGTCAGCTCACCGAACCGGATATTCAGGAAATTGCCCGGCGCATGATGCGGCAGCTTGACAAACGGCTGGCCGATATGGACATGAAGCTCGAGGTGCGTCCGGCCGCCGTGGAGGAAATCGCCAAGGAAGGCTTCGATCCGGTTTACGGCGCACGGCCGCTGCGGCGTGCCATCCAGACCAAAATTGAAGACGCTCTGGCTGAGCAGCTGCTCGAAGGGCGCTTCCAGGCCGGCGATACCGTCGCTGTCGACTGTGAAAACGGTGTCTTCACCTTTACCGCCGGAACGGCAGAACAAGCCCCGGCAAAAGCATAAAAAAACTCCCCTGCGGTTCACACCGCAGGGGAGTTTTAACATTCGTTATTTATGATATTTGCCGCCGGATGAAATCTGCATCGCACGGTAGACCTGTTCGAGCAGCATGACCCGCGCCAGCTGGTGCGGAAAGGTCATCGGCGAAAATGACAGCTTCACCTTTGCCGCGTTTTTCACTTCATCCGACAGCCCCCAGGAGCCGCCGATCACCAGCGCCACATGGCTGATCCCGCGGAGGGCATATTCCTCCAGCAAGGCGGAAAACGCCGGCGAGGTCATGGGTTTGCCTTCAATACACAGCGCCACTACCGCTGCACCGGGCGGCACCCTGTCCAACAGACGCTTTCCCTCCGCGGCAAGGCACGCATCAATCTGCGCCTGCGACGGGCGCTCCGGCAGGCGCTCTTCCTCAACCTCCGTCACCGAAAGCCGACAGAAAGCCGACAGGCGCTTGACGTACTCTGCACAAGCCTCACGCCAGTAGGCTTCCTTGCATTTTCCCACACAAAGCACCGTTATGTTCAGCATAAAATCCGGTTGATCCTTTCCTCTGCGTGATGTCAAAACAGCGTGACCGGCGCCTCGGCACCGCGCGGCGCCACCTGCAGCAGAAAATCGATATTTTCCTGCATCCCCGCGCCGCAAAGTGCCGCCTGAGCGGTCATATAGGCGATCTCCGGCAGATTGTTCTCCCGGCTCAGATGCGCCAGCACAAAACGGGTTGTCCCGTTTTGTGCAAGAGCGGTCAGCTCCGCCGCGCATGCATCGTTCGAAAGATGGCCCGTATCCGCCAGAATCCGGCGCTTGAGATAATACGGATACGGTCCGTTTTCCAGCATCCGCACATCGTGGTTCGATTCGATATGTACCAGATCGCAGCCGGACAGCGCCGCGCGCACCGTATCGGTCATTACACCGGTGTCGGTCGCCACCGCCACCCGGCGCCCCCCCGGAAGGGTGATGCGGAAGCCAAGGCTCTCCCGGCTGTCGTGGGACGTGGCAAAGGGCTGGATTTCCATTCCCGCCGCACACACACCCGTTTCTCCAATGACTTCGCAGACCGTCTGCGGCTCAAGCGGCCGCGTATCCGCAATGGCCTCAAGGGTGCCGCACGACGCGTAAACCCGCCAGCCATAGCGCTTAGTCAGCAGCCGCAGACCGCTGATATGATCGATGTGCTCATGGGTAACAAAAACCGCCTCAATGGAATGCGGTTCAATATCCCGTTCTCGCAGCGCGGTTTCAATCCGCTTCGCACTCACGCCGGCATCCACCAGTATACCGCCCTCTGCCGTACCGATATAGGTACAGTTTCCGCTGCTGCCGCTGAACAGCGGACAATATCGCGCCATAACTACCTCCCGGCGGCACACGCCGCCTGACCAAAAACGGCGGGGCAAGTCTGCCCCGCCCGCTCAAGTCGTTTATACCGTGTCATGAATCAGCGTGCCTGACGCAGCAAGCCGTCCGGCTCATCCACACAGCGAATATCTGCACCGAGTGCCGTAAGCTTTTCAACAATGTTTTCATAACCGCGCTCGATGTGATAGACATCCTCAATCTCAGTCGTTCCGCGCGCCGACAGCGCTGCGATCACCATCGCCGCACCCGCGCGCAAATCCACCGCTTTGACCGGTGCGGCCGTGAGTTCGGTTACCCCCTGCACAACCGCCACCTTACCGTCAACCTGGATCTGCGCGCCCATCCGGCGAAGTTCATCCACATAACGGAACCGGTTATCCCAGATACCTTCGGTCACGATGCTTGTCCCCTCCGCCATCGACAGCAGCACCGCCGCCTGCGGCTGCATATCGGTGGGAAAACCCGGGTGCGGCATGGTCTTGACGTTGCAGTGCATCAGCCGCCCCGAACTGCATACCCGGACATAATCGTCGTATTCCTCCACCTCGACACCCATTTCCAGCAGCTTTGCCGTGATGGATTCCAGATGCTTCGGGATTACGCTGCGCACCATAACGTCGCCGCCGGTCGCCGCAGCCGCCATCATATAGGTTCCCGCTTCGATCTGATCCGGAATGATCGAATAGGTGGTGCCATACAGCCGGGATACGCCCCGGATCTTGATCACATCCGTACCGGCGCCGCGGATATCGGCCCCCATCGAGTTGAGGAAATTAGCCAGATCCACAATATGCGGTTCCTTGGCTGCATTCTCAATAATGGTGGTGCCGCGCGCTTTGACTGCTGCGAGTATAATGTTTACCGTCGCCCCGACCGAAACCACATCGAGATAAATGGAACTGCCGGTAAGCCTCGGCGCCACCACCTCTATCATACCGTGCTCCATCGGGGATACATTGGCACCAAGCGCCGTAAACCCCTTGAGATGCTGATCAATCGGCCGGACGCCGAAATTACAACCTCCGGGCATCGACACCCGCGCTGTTCCAAAGCGCCCCAGCAGTGCACCGATAAAATAATACGATGCCCGCATATGCCGGGCCAGATCGTGCGGCACAACATGAGTAACCAGACTGCGCGGATCAATATCGACCGTATTGCGGTCAATCGGATGAATCTTTGCACCAAGGCTGGCCAGAATATCCAGCGTGGTCGCCACGTCGGCGATATTGGGGATATTTTCTATGCGGCAGATGCCGTCTGCCAGAATAACCGCAGGCAGGATTGCAACCGCTGCGTTTTTGGCTCCACTGATTTCCACGTCACCAGTGAGGCGATTGCCGCCCCGGATGATATATTTTTCCAAAATGTTGTTCCACTCCCTAAGCTTAATGCCCCCGCTTCACGGAGATGGTCCCCGGCGTACAAGCCCGCCGGCAGCACAAAAAGCGCAGAAAGACACCTGCTTTGTTCACAAGACGTCCCCCTGACACTGAATAAAGCTATATAACATTCTTATTATATCACCTTATTTCAAAAAATCAATTATAAATTATTGTCGCCGCATGGTATTTTTCCCCTAAGCGCACGCAAATTTATTTTAACATTTGATATTGTTATCAATCAGTATAGAAAATTCGTTTTTCAAATCATCCGGAATTCTGTTTTCACACTGACTGTCTACATTTTTCCCGTCCGGCGCCACTCTGGCATAATGGCCGTCCGGCTGCATTTCCCAGCGGTTAACCGTATCGGAAAGCATTCTGTTTATATAGCGTTCCAGACGCATGACCGCATGTTTCTCCTCCACCGGCGTCAGAACCTCCACCCTTCGATCCAGATTGCGGGACATCCAGTCGGCGCTGCCGATATAATAACGCGCGCGTTCAGGACCACCGAACCGAAAAATCCGGCTGTGCTCCAGCAGGCGGCCGATTAAGCTGTACACCCGTATGGTACTGCTCAATCCCGGCACACCGGCGCGCAGGCAGCAGGCGCCCCGCACCACGAGGGTAATCGGCACGCCTGCCGCTGAGGCGGCATAGAGCCGGGCAATCAGCGGACGGTCCGTGAGGGCGTTGACCTTCGCAAAAATTCCGCAGGCGCGTCCCTGCTGTGCATACGCGATTTCGTCGGCTATACGCTGATACAAAAATTCTCGAAGGCCCATCGGTGCAGCGACCAGCGAGCGCAACGGCGGCAGGTGGCTGCTGCCGGTCAAATGTGCAAAAACCGCCGCCATATCGGCGGTATAGCCTTCCCGCGCAGTAAACAGGCCGATATCGGTATACTGCTGCGCAGTTACTTCATTATAGTTTCCGGTGCCGATATGCGCATATCGACGCAGGATTTCCCCCTCCCGCCGAACCACCAGCAGAAGTTTGGCGTGCGTCTTACGCCCAGCCGTTCCATATACCACCTGACAGCCGGAATGGAGCAGCCGTTTGACCACCTGCAGATTGTGCGCCTCATCAAACCTCGCCTGCAATTCCACCAGAACCACTACCGTCTTGCCGCTTTTCGCAGCACAGCAAAGCGCATCGACCACCGATGACGGCTCACTGACACGGTAAAGCGTCTGTTCAATCAGCCGAACCGCGGGATCGGCTGCAGCCTGCTGCAGAAAACGAAGGACGCAGTCAAAATCTTCAAACGGATGAAAGGCCAAGCGATCACGCCGCCGTATGGCAGCGAACGGGTCCGCTTCTCCCCAGAAATCCTCTGCCGGTGCACAGCGCCATGCCGGCCAGCGAAGGGCTGGCAGCGGCAGGCGGTCAGCAAGCTGACGGCAGAAACGCAGATCCAGCCGGGGACAAGCGGCGGTTCCATTTGACGGATCTGTTTTTGCATAACCGAGCAAAAGCGTATGCAGCAGTCCTTTGTCTGCGGTTGTCTCCAGCCGTATGACCGAACCGCTGCGCCGGCGTGAAAGCAGTTCCCGGGTCGCACGGCACAGATCGTCCGCACCCGGCAGCAGCGTTTCGGCCGCGCTTCGCAGCAGACGAAATACGGTCATCTGCCTTCCCGGTTCTTCCGGAAACCGTGCGAACAGAAAACGCTGCACCACATCTTCCAGCAAAACAAACGCCCTACCGTTATCACAGGGCAGCGAAAACAGCCGCGGAAGCGATACCGGCAGCGGCAAAACGACCATTTCCGGTTTATGCGGCTGTAACAGGGCAATGGCAAGCTGTCCGCTGGCCAGATACGGAAACGGATGGGCAGCATCCACCGTAAATGGCGTCAGCAGAGGCATTATCCGGGTTTGAAAAATCTCTGCTGTCGCCTGACGCTGTCGGATATCCCACTGCTTTTCGCTGAGCAGACGGATTCCGACGGCGGCCAGCTGCTCTTTGAGCTGTTCCCAGCATGCCTGCTGACGCCATACAAAAGTCTCAACCGACCGCTGCAGCACCAGATCAATACGCCGTTTTTCGGCTGTATCCGGCTTGCTCCGCCGCTTTGCCAGACGCACCGCGATAAATTCATCCAGATTTTCAGCCGTTATCCCCAGAAACCGGCAGCGCTCCAATAGAGGGCGATCGGCACGCATGGCCTGAGCCAACACCCGCTCATTAAACTGAAGCCAGCTGACATCCCGCTGTGTCCATGGCATCGCCGCCATTCCCTGTTCCCCCCTGCTTATCCCGCCTATGTTCTCTTCTAGTTTGGACAGGAGGTTAGACAAATATCATAAAAAAAGCCAACAAAATATCGTACCGGGGATATTGTTTCAATGGTTGCCGCATGCTATACTCACAATAGATAAAGATGGTTTTGAAAAGAGGAGGAAAGAACAATGGCGATTTGTGTTCAGGCGCACCGCGGCGCTTCCGGCTATGCGCCGGAAAACACGCTACCGGCCTTCCAGAAAGCGATTGAGCTGGGTGCGGACGGCATCGAAACCGACATCCATTATACTCGTGACGGGCGTTTTGCCGTCTGCCATGACAATACGCTCGAGCGCACCTCTGATGGGCAGGGTTCCGTTTCCGAAAAAACCATTGAGCAGCTGAAGGCCTACGATTTCGGCTGCCGTTTTGAGCCGCGTCCCGCCGAACCTGTCCGCTTGCCGATTCTGGAAGAACTGCTGGACCTGGTCAGGGAGATGGATGTCATCAACATTGAGGTCAAAGAACTGCCGCCGGAACCCAGTCTGCGTCGTGAAGCGGTACACACCCTGCTGCATATTCTCCGTGATTTCGCCTGCGGCAGCCGGGTGATTCTCTCGAGCTTTCAGCACGAATGGCTGCGGGAGATCAAGGACAGAGCGCCTGAACTGCGCACCGGACTGCTTTACGGCGCGCAGAGCAAATATTCGCTCGACTATACGCTGGCGATGGCCAAGGAATTCCGGGCGGATTACGTTCATCCCTATCTTTACATGATGGATGCCGAGCTGGTGGCCGGCTGCCGTCGTCAGGGGATTGGCTGCAACGTGTGGACGGTGGATACGCCGGAGGCGATTGATTTTGCGATCGCCCTGGAACCCGACGGCATTATTTCCAATTATCCGGACCGTGTGCTCCGGGCAATCGGGCGGTAAACTGCCTGACCTGTTCTTGCCCGGACAAATGCTTTCCTTCCCTCATCACAGAAAAAGAGACCCGATGTCAACATCGGGTCTCTTTTTATACAATCATCAGCTTAGCGGTGCGCTGTCCTATTTCTGCTTTTTCCCATCAGGAAAAGGCAGGCAATTCCCGCCAGCAGTACAGCAAATGCCGTCAGC